>JAENWF010000247.1 GCA_016650215.1 Thermoanaerobaculia bacterium | reverse complement strand
GCGGTTCTGTGTGGCGCCGTCGACCCGCGGCGGCGCCCTTTTGAGTGATTGGCGATCGTGTTTCTATGACGGGGGAGCGCCGCCGCGGGGCGACGGCGCCACACAGAACCACCTACGGTGCGAAGTATCCGCGGATGGTTCTTGCCGTGAGCGTGGGTGAGGAGAGCATGACGCGCACATTGCGCCATTCGTTTGCCTTACCGTAGTCGGTCACCTGGTAGAGGATGGCGAACTGCGCGCGGAGATCGCGCTCGATCGCGTGGTAGCGGTCGCGGAGGTCCTGCTGGCCCGCCGCGGCAACGAAGCCGCCGGTCTGCGCGGAGAGGTACTTGAGCCGCTCCATGTCGCGCGGCAGGGTGTCGCCGCCTGTGTTGTAGGCGATGAAGTAGATCGGGATGCCCGCCTGGCTCGCGGCGCGTTCCGCTTCGTCGAAGGTCGCGACTGATCCAGTGTCGCCGCCGTCGGTGAGAACCACGATCGCGCGGCGCACTTTCTCGTCGCGAAGCTCGCGCACGGCCGATTCGATTGCGTCATAGAGCGAGGTGGACCCCGCCGGGGTGAGCGTCGCGAGCGCATTCGTGACCTGCTGGAGATCGTCGGTCAGCGTCTGCTTGCGGCGCGGGACGTCCTGCACCGCGAACACTGCGCAGCGGTCGCCTTTCTTCAGCGTCCGCTTGACGAACTCCGACGCTGCTGCGGCAGCGGGCTTGAGGCTGTAGGTCATGCTCGCCGAGGCGTCGAGCAGGAGCGCGATCGAAATCGGCTGATCGAATGCTTTGCCGAACTCGACGATCTTCGTTGCCGCGCCGTTGTCGAGAATCGTGAAGAGCGAGCGGTCAATGTTATCGAGCGTCGTGCCGTTGCGGTCAACGACGGACACGAAGAGCGGAACGGTGCGGACCTGAACCGACTCGACATGAACATCGCCTCCTGAGGACCAGAAGTCGGCTGCCTCATCGCCAGACTTCGTTCGTGCGGTGATCTGAACGAAGCCGCTGTTCACGACTTCCGCAGGAATCGTGAATCGGTACGGCGGCTGATCCGCTGATGCGATGAGTTTTCCCGCGTCCCAGAGCTCGACAATCGCAATCGGATCATCGGCAGGCGCCGTTGCAACGACCTCAAAGAGTCGCGCAACCGCGTCGATCTGTTTCACGTTCACGCTGAGCGGCAGCAACCCGCGATTGATTGTCTCGGTCCACTGAACTCGCTTCTTCGAAGGAGAAACCGCAACGACGTTGATCTTGTGCTGCAGTGCCGCCAGTCCGAAGTCGACGATGACGCGGTACGGAGCCGCGATCCCTTCCGCAATCTTCTGGCCGTCGACCGTGATTGTGACCTTCGCATCGTCGAATCCTGGATTGACCGCCAGCTCCACGATGCCTTTGAGGCCGCTGGTCTCCCGCGAATCTCCACGCGAGAGGAGGAGTTGGGTCGTCGCCTGCGCGCTGGCCGCGCAGGTGAGGATGATGACGAGGATCGGGAGCGTGTTACTGCGACTGCTGCGTTGCTGCGTTACTACTTTCATAGATCCGCCGATACTCAAAACGGTTCCGGGTCACGCTTTTCACGTAAAGCCGCGTCTCAGCGAAGGGAATCGACTCTACGAACAAATCCATGTCATCGATCGATGTGCGAGCAAGCCAATTGCCAACGGCCTCTTCTCCCGCGTTGTAGGCCGCGATTGCCAGTGTCGGATTTCCGCCAATGATCTGAAGCTTCTGGCTGTACTCGGCCGCGCCGACTGCGATGTTCTCGTCCGGGTCGAAGAGCCGCTCGCGCGAGATCCCCTCGATTCCGGCGAGTGAGGCGATCCGCGCTGCCTCGTCGGGCATGATCTGCATCAGCCCGACGGCGCCCGCGTTCGAGACGACCGTCGGCTCGAAACCGCTCTCCTGGCGGATGATCGATGCGAGCAGATATGGATCGTGTCCGCGCCGCTCCGCCTCGCGGCGAATCGCGTCCCAGTAATTGAGCGGGAACAGAATCTCCCAGAAGCGGCGCGGGACACCGGCGCCGCCGTGGCGGACGAACTGGCGGAAGCGGCGCTGCAGGATTCCGTTCGCTTTGAACGGTTCACCCCCCGCGACGTAGATGTCGGCAAGCATGAACGCCACGCCCGAGTTGTCGGGATACTCGGTGGCGAGAGACTTCATCTCGCGCGTTGCATCACTGATCAGCTCGAGCGCCATCAACTCGCGCACCGCGTCGAGGCGCTGCACTGGCACGAGCGCGAGCTGCGCGTCGATGTCGGGGAAGATTGCGCCCCCTTCGATCTCCGAGGACACGGTGACCGGCTGTCCCATGATCTCGCGCGCCCGGTACGCGTAGTAGCTATACGGATATTCGGCGATGACCTGGCGCAGGGCCGCATCGCGCTGAGGAAGACGCGCGGAGCGCTCGTGGACCTTCGCGGTCCAGAAGAGTGAGTTCGTCTTGTAGTCGCCGTCGGGGAAGGTCTCGACGTAGCGGTCGAAGACGCGCATCGCGTCGGCGTATTGACCGGCGAGCGTGTACGTCCATCCAAGGGTCCAGAGGTTCTCGCCCTCGTTCCCGAGGGCGCCGGAGTCGATTGCTTTGTTCAGATCAGAGAGCGACTTCACGTAGTCGATCTCGTCGGTGATGTAGTACTTGGCGCGAGCGATCCGCGCCTCGGTGGCCTCGCGGCTCGCCGGCGCGCTCTTCTCAATTCGCGCGAGCGCGGCGAGAAACTCCTGCGGGCGGTCCTCGCGCCACGCGGCGCGCGCCCGAATGAGCTGCATCGCTGGATCCTTCAAATCCTCAGGCTTCGTCTCGTCGAGGAGCTGCGCGTAGTTGCGAGAGCTGAAGAGAGCGCGAATCCTCACGGACTGAAAGTCGGCGCTCGTCGCGCTGTCGGGAAACCGCCGCTCGATCCGCTTGAAGAGATCGAGGGCCTGGTCATAGCGGTCTGCGCGCGCGAGGCGCGACGCGAGCCGGGTCGACTCGTCGAGCGTCAGCAGATCGATCGGTGAATCGGCTGCCGCGGCGAGCTGGCCGTATGTCTTTTCGGTGAAGCGGCCCTGCGTGTAGTCGGTGAGGAGGCGCATCCGTACGCGCATCGCGAGGTCCGCGCGGCCGCTCGCTTCGAGAACCCCGGCCAGATCGACGAAGTCGCGCTCGTTCAGTTCATCGACTGGGATCGACGCGGTTGCAGCCAGCGCGGCGTCCGTCGCCTCTAGATTTCCGAGCTGCGCCTGGAGTGCGGGAAGCCGGAGGCGCGCGACCTGCGCGGCCGACGTCTGAGGCGATGTAGCGATGATCTCCTCCGCGGTTCGAATCGCAGCCGCGAAGTTCGCGCGGCGCGCTTCTGACTCGATGACGCGAAGCTGGAGGAACGGGGCCACGAGCGGCTGCTCCGCGGCCGCCGCCGTGAGCGTGGGCGCTGACTCGTCGAAGCGTTTCTGGTCGAAGAGATGCAGCCCCAGGTAAGCGGAGGCCTGACGGCGCAGAGTCGTCTCGGATGAGGTGGCGAAGTGGCGGAGAGCGCGCTCGTACGCGTCGAGCTTTCCAGCCTGACGAAGCGCTCGGGCTTCCGCGAGAGTCGCCACCAGCGGCTCATCGGCCTGAGCCGCTATGGCAGGAGGCGCCGGCGTGGGAGAAGGGGTCACGCTGCTGGTCGGGCCGCACGCAGCCGCCAGCAAAAGAAGCACTCCCGCCGCGCCTCTCACCTTCGAACTTCTCGGATCCACTCGACTCCCTCCCTCTCGAATCCCACACGCCGGAGGAACTCCTCCGTTCCGGGACAATGGCTCATTACGATCCGTTTCCGGTCGATCTTCGCGGCGAGCTGCTCGACCTCGTCGAGCATCAGACGGGCGACACGCTTGCGGCGCAGATCGGGTGCAACCACAATCTCGTCGATCCGGATCGCCTCTGCTGTGATCTGCATCCCGATCACCGCGACGAGATTCCCTACGAGCTTGCCCATCAGGCCGCATGCCGGAGTGTCTTCGAGATGGGCGTGGGTGCGGAGGAAACCGGAGACGATCTCGTGATCCGATGTGTCGATGGGCCGGATGAACAACGTTTGTCCGCGCATGGTCTGCAGCCGCTAATCACATTGTGTCATGCTTTTACAGCATACGGAGAAGGCAAATAATTCTTGACAAAAAACGGCCTCAGCGCGAGACTGCGCACCGGGTTTCCTCCGTAATAACAAAGGCGCAAGAGTCCAACATGAACGTGCAGCAAGCGATTACCGATTTCCTGCATCATGGGCAGAGTGTGAAGAACCTCTCCGACAGGACTTTGCGCGCCTATCAGTCCGACCTGAGCCAGTTCCAGACCCACATGAGCGAGACGAACATGGTCGAGGTGACCCCCGCCGATCTCGACGGGTATCTCGACAAGCTCGGGATGAGCCCGTACCGCGACACGTCAATCCGGCGGAAAGTGGCGGCGCTCAAAGTCTTCTTCCGGTTTCTGGAAGAGCAGGGCGTGGTGAATGAGTCGCCGGCGCGGAAGCTGAAGATCAAGAAGCCGGTCGAGAACCGCGTGCCTGTGGTTCTTTCGTCGCGTGAGGTCCGGGCGCTGCTTGCGGCTCCGAAAGACCAGATCATCGAGCTCACCGCGTCCCGCGATCAGTCACCGGGCGGGCGGAACCGCTACTTCTGCGCGATCCGCGACAACGTCATTCTCGAGCTGCTCTTCTCGACCGGAATCCGGATCGGAGAGCTGGTCGCACTCAGCATGGGCGACGTCGATCTCGAGAAACGCCAGATCCAGATCACCGGCCGCGCGACACGCGGGCGCTCAGTCACGCTCACCTCGGATTCCGTCGCGGTCGCGCTGGGTCAATACATCGAAATGCGCGCCGAGCGCTCGCTCGACACGCCGGCGCTCTTCGTAGGCCGGTCGGGAACGCGCCTGACGATCTACTCGATCGAGAACATTTTCAAGAAGCACGTCCGCATCGCGGAGATCAAGCGCCACATCACGCCGCATGCGCTGCGCCACACGATGGCGGCGATGCTCGTGAGCAGCGGCACCGACATCCGCGAGGTGCAGGAAATCCTGGGTCACGCGTCGATCCTCTCGACGCAGGTCTACACCAGGCTGCCGATCGCGAAGAACCGGAGAGCGACGATGATGCCGATCGCCACCCCGCGCTCTTTCATGGACCCCGGCGCGAAGCTCACGATCAAGAAGTAACCGCGCCAGCCGAGCGAGTCGTTATCCTGAGCGAAGCGAAGGATCAATGGTGGCACCGCGATGAACGTGCCGCGCGTCGTGCTCGTAAGCATGACAGACCCGGTGCCACCAATGATCCTTCGCTACGCCGTTGTACAATCCGGGTTCCAATCGGGCGGGCGTAGCTCAGTTGGTAGAGTAGGAGCTTCCCAAGCTCTTGG
>JAENWF010000246.1 GCA_016650215.1 Thermoanaerobaculia bacterium | reverse complement strand
GCGATGGGTTCGAAGACCGAGAGCCGGCGGCGGATGAAGGCCGCGGGCATCCCGGTCGTCCCCGGCCTCACGGAAGCGGCGAAGTCGATCGATGAGATCGTCGAGTTCGCGCGCTCGGCCGGCTTTCCCATCATGCTGAAAGCGAGCGCGGGCGGCGGGGGGAAGGGCATGCGGATGGTCGAGAGCGAGGATGCGCTGGGCTCCGCATGGGATCGCGTAACGAGCGAAGCGCAGGCGTTCTTCGGCGACGCGTCCGTCTACGCGGAAAAGTTCGTCGCCTCACCGCGGCACATCGAAGTGCAGATTCTCGGTGACCAGCACGGCAATCTGATTCACCTCGGAGAGCGCGAGTGCACGCTCCAGCGCCGCCACCAGAAGGTCGTCGAGGAGTGCCCCTCGCCGGTCGTGGATGAAGATCTCCGCGAACGCCTCGCTGCAATGGCTGTGAAAGCAGCAGCGGCGGTCGACTACTACTCCGCGGGAACCATCGAGTGCCTCATGGGCGCAGACCGGCAGTTCTACTTCCTCGAGATGAACACGAGGCTGCAGGTCGAGCACCCGGTGACCGAGATGGTCTGGGCGGTCGACATCGTCAAGGAACAGCTCCGCATCGCGCGCGGAGAGAAGCTGAGATGGCGGCAGAGCGATCTGCGTCCTGTGGGCCACGCGATCGAGTGCCGCATCTATGCGGAAGACCCGATGCGCAAGTTTGCTCCTTCCCCGGGCCTGATCCGCTACATCAATCTGCCGCAGGGTCCGGGGATTCGCAACGAGAACGGCGTCTACGCCGGTTACACGGTGCCGGTTCACTACGATCCGATGCTCTCGAAGCTCGTCGCGCACGGCGCGACGCGCGATGAGGCGATTGCGCGGATGCGGCGCGCGCTCACTGAGTACCGCGTCGAGGGGATCGAGACGACGATCCCATTCTTTACCTTTCTCATGGATCATCCTGATTTTCAGGCCGCGAAGTTCGACACGAGCTTCATCGACGGACTGTTGCCCGACCTCGACCTCGCACACGGCCACCACGAAAGCCGTGATGTTGATGCGGCGATCGCCGCGGCGGCAATCATCGCGTTTGAAGAAGCTCAGCGCGTTCAGTTGCCCGAGTCGGGCGACTCAGCCTGGAAGCGCGCGGGCCGCGGCGAGGGAATGCGGGGGCGCTCGTGAAATTCATCGCGCGCTATGACGACAAGGAGATCGATGTCGAGGTCGAACCCGAAGGCTCAGGTTACCTCGTCCGCCTCGGCGATCGCTGGCTCAACGCCGATTTCGTCGAGATCGGCACGTACATCCGCTCGCTCCGCCTCGATGACGGAACCCAGTTCTCGCTCGTGCATCATCGCGTGGGGACATTGCATGAGATCACGTTCGAAGGCTCCAAGATCGCGTTTGAACTGATCGATCCTCTCGCGATTCAGCGCGGGAGGAGGGAAGACGAAACCGGAAGCGGCGGCGTTGTGAAGGCACCGATGCCTGGCCGTGTCGTTCGAATTCTCGTCGAGCCTGGTGCGGCGGTGAGGAAGGGAGCGGGCCTCCTGATCCTCGAAGCAATGAAGATGCAGAATGAGATTCAGGCGCCCGTCGACGGTGTCGTCGACGCGATCTTCGTCGAGTCCGGAAGCACCGTTGAAGGAGGCGCCGATCTACTTCACATCGTCTCCTGATCGGCGACCCGTATAATTCCCGCATGTCGAGTGCGGGTTCTGTAGGCCCCTTCCGAATCGGGGCGCGTGTTGGCACGTCGGTCTGGAAGGCCGAGGACACCCGCAACGGCAAGCACGTCGCGGTCAAAATCCTCACGAAGCAGTTACCGAAGGATGCGGCGCGGCGTGAGGCCCTGATTCGCGAAGTGCGTGTAGCGGCCGCGCTTTACCACGCATTTCTCGTTCCGATCCTCGAGGTCACGCCGGCCGCAGACAACCTGCTTCTCGTCATGGAGTTCATCGACGCGCAGTCGATCTCGCGTCGCATGAACGGTGAACCGCTCGCGCGCGGCGACTTCTTCAAGCTCGCCTATCAGCTCGCCGACGCAGTCCGTTTTCTTCACACGAAGGGGATCACGCACGGCAACATCAATACTGACTCGGTGCTCGTTACGCCGGCGGGGCAGATCCGGCTGGCGGGGATGAGCCTCACCAATCTGAGCCCGCGTGCCGAGGGAAGCACGCCCGCCTATCAGCAGAAGGGTGCAGATCCGAAGAGCGTCGCCTACATGGCCCCCGAACAGATTACGGGTCAGACGGCGACCGACCCGCGCACGGACGTCTACTCGCTCGGCGTCGTCATGTACGAGATGAGCACCGGCAAACTGCCGTATCCGGCCGTCGTCGCGGCCGATCTCGCGCGTGCGATCGTCGAGGGCCAACTACCCTCGCCCAAGAGCGCGAACCCGAACATAGACAATTCGATTCTGAACATCCTTGGCAAATCCCTTTTCAAAGATTCGTTCCGTCGATTCAAGGATGCGAAGGCGGTCCTGGACGAGATCGCGAAAGCGGATCCGGAAGCGGCTCGATTTGTGACGCAGATGTCATCGCGCCCGGTGTCCACAGTGACTGCAGCGCCTGCCGACACGCGCACTTCGATTCTCCTGATCGCCGACGTCGCCAACTACGACGAGATTGCCGCGACGGACAGCGGTGCTGCCGCGCGCGCCGCTGCGCGCATGCAGCAGCTTCTCGGGGAGGCCGTTTATCTGTTCAACGGGCAGGTCCTCGACCCGTTCGGAAAACGGTTGGTCGCCGAGCTACCCGACATCGAGAGCGCACTCGAAGCCGCGCGCAAAGGGGAGTTCGATTTTTCGCCGGAGCAGCAGGGCGAGACAGTCCTGCCGGTGCGTCTCCTGCTGCACGCCGGCACCGTATACAACAAGGACGGGGCGATTGCCGGGCCCGCCGTCGAGCGCGGAGTGGCGGTTCTCGAGCATCTGAATCCGCTGCAGCTCTTTCTGTCTGAGGACTTCGTCAAGATCGGACGTGGGGGTGTGCGCGTCCGCGATGGGGGAGCGCGCGGCGGGATGAAGCTCTACACGATCCCGCCGGTGGAAGGGTCGCGCGCGCCGATCCAGGTTTCGACGAACGAGCTCGCAGAGATCGCGGCGGAAGAAGTGATCGAGGAAGCCGCGATCGAAGCGGCCGCCGCGGAGTCGGCCACGAAGAAGAGCCGGCGCGGTCTCGCGCTCGTGGCGGCGGCCGCGATCGCTGTGGTGGTCGTCGGCGGGATCGCGATGATGCTGCTGCGCCGCCCGAAGGAGGCCGAGCCGGTGAAGGTCGTGGCGGCTGCGGTCGCGCCTGTCGCACCGCAAGTGCAGACCGTGGTGATCGCGCCATTCACCGTGGAGGGAAACGATCCTGGTGGGGTGCTTGCCGCACGCGGCAACTCAATCCGGATGGCGGCGATCGATATTCTGAGAACGCATCCTTCGATTCGCCTCGCAGACGCGCCGACCTCGAAGACGAAGAACTTCGCCGCGACCATTCGTGCGGGGACGGCCGGACCCGAAATTGTGCCGCCCGGAACGGATCCGGCGCAGCAGCCCGTCCCGCTGGTCGACGCGGCAGCAGGAATCCGCTTCGTGCTCGAGTGGGTGACGTCGCAGACGCACATGCAGCCCAGCACCGTCAGCGCATCACCCCTCGCTCTGAATGCGTACGCTGACGCGATTGCGGCGGCAGCCTCGAAGGACGCCGCGAAGTTCGATATTGCGATGAAAGCCTCGGTCACGGCCGACGCCGGTTTTCTTGCTGCGCAGGTGCTCGCGATGCGCGAGTACGCGAGACTCGGAAAGGCAAGAGAGGCGTCGGATGCAGCTCGGCAGGCGATCGCGCTCGATCCTTCCAACGTCGATCTTGCGCGTAACGCCGCGCGGCTCCTCCTGTCGACCGGCGATGTCGCGCCGGCGTTCTCCGCGTACAACGCGATTCTGAAAAAATCTCCAAGCGATCTCGAAGCCCTGACGCACGTGGCACGCTACTCCGCATCGATTGCCGATTCCGAGCTTTTCACCAAAGCTCTCACACGCCTGAGCGGCACGCCGCGCGAGATGGTCCCTGTCCATGCGCCCGACATCCTCGTGTCGACAGGAAAGATGCAGAGCGCGATCAGCCAGTACTACGACATCGAGTCGAACGTGAAAGGGAACTCCGCACTCATCCTCAAGATCGGGCGGATCTCGGTCCTCCGCCGCTCGCTCCCGATTGCAGAGCTCGAGCTCACGAAGCTGGCGCGAGACAGCTATGCGTACTACCTCCTCAACGCGTACATTCTTGCGTCGCAGAATCAGCGCGTGCCGGCCGAGGAGCAGCTCGATCTCGCAGCCGCGATGTCGGAGCCGGGGGACGATTTCTGGACGAGTGCCGCGGAGGTGTACGCCATGATCGGCGCAAACACCGAAGTTCTGGGTGCGCTGACGAAGGCGGCGTCGCGGAAGGAACCGACCGCGGCATACATCATCAGTAATCCGCTCTTCGCATATTTGCGTAGCGATGAACGGTTTCGGAGTCTGCAGCTCACACTGTCCGCACAGCAGAACGAGATCCGCGCGGCACTCGCGCAGATTCGGCTCTGAGCGACCACGCTACACTTAGGTACCCCGAATGATCGTCACCGCTCGCCTCACATTCTCCGCCGCCCACCGCTTGCACAATCCCGATCGAGACGCGGAGTGGAACCGGCGCATATACGCGAAGTGCGACAACCCGCGGGGACACGGTCACAACTACTGGATCGAAGTGAGTGTCCGCGGAAAGATCGATCTCGAGACCGGCATGGTTATCGATCTCAAGAAGCTCAAAGACATCGTGCGTGATCGGGTGATCAGCCGCGTCGATCACACGAATCTCAACGAGGACGTCGATTTCCTGCGGGGCGTCATCCCGACGGCCGAGAACCTGGCGCGCGCATTCTGGCAGCAGCTCGCGCCGGCGATCGATGAGGGAACGCTCTTCGAGATCGCATTGCATGAGACCGAGAAGAACTCGGTCGTCTATCGCGGGGAGGATGAGTGATGAACTACGACCTCGCGTTCATGGCGCTCGAAGGGATGAGCAAGTCGCCGATTGCGGTGCGCACTGAGGGGAGCGAAGTCATCGTGGAGGGGAGCGCCGCTTCGTTCAAAGAGCTTGCGCGCCTTTGCCTTCTTCTCGGCGGAGCGCATCTGGAGGACGAGGTTGAGCTGCAGCCGGGCGTCCACGTGACGTCCGGATCGCTGAGATTGCGGCTTCGAATTGCTCAGGTCTCGTAGTCGGGATGGTAGGTGACGAACTCGCGGAGGAAGGTCGTCTTCTTCCGCAGCGTGGCGTCGTCGATCTCGAGCAGATCGCGGATCGAGATCATTCCGACGAGATTACCGCGCTCGACGATGGGGAGATGGCGGCAGCCGACGGCGTGCATCTTCTCGAGTGCCGCGTCGATGTCGTCGTCAGGGCGCCCCACGACGAGGTCCTTCGTCATGACACGCGCGACCGTGGTCTCATCGGGATTCAGTCCGGCAGCGACGACGCGAGCCATGACGTCGCGCTCGGAGAAAATGCCGACGAGCGCGCCCGCGTCGAGAACCGCGACGGCTCCGATGTTCTTATCGGTCATCCGGCGCGCAACGTCGCGCACTTTCTCGCCCGGTGCGGCATGAATCAGCGGCCGGCCCTCGAGCAACTCCGCAATCTGTGTCATGTCAGCTCCTTCACTCGAATTCGTGCCTTTCCGGGATTGGTTTTTTCGCGGGCGATGCTCCCGAGGCCATCGTACGCGGCGTACTTGTACGCCTCACCCAGTGTCGGGTAATTGAAAACGCTGTCGATGAATGCGTTGATCGTACCGTCGAACTGCATGACCATCATGCCGGTATGTAGAAGCTCGGACGCGTTCTCACCGACGATGTGGACGCCCAGGAGCCTGAGGTCGTTCGCGTCGAACACGAGCTTGATGATCCCTTTCGTGTCTCCGATGATCTGCCCGCGCGCATTGCTTCGGAAGTGCGCGCGGCCGACCCCGTAGTCGATGCCCTTTTCGCGGCACTCCTCTTCGGTCATACCCGCCATCGCGAGCTCGGGGATCGTATAGATGCCGTAGGGCAGCAGGGAGGCCACGCGCGTCTTGTATTTGAGATCGAACGCGTGGACCATCGCGACGCGTGCCTGCTCCATCGAAGTTGATGCGAGCGCGGGGAAGCCGATGACGTCGCCCGCAGCGTAAATGTTCGGGACGTTCGTCTGGTATTGCTCGTTGACGACGATGAGGCCGCGCGATGCGGTCTTCACGCCCGCGGCGTCGAGGTTGAGGTCAGTCGTATTGCTCGTACGGCCCGCCGCATAGAGCACCTTGCCGGCCTGCAGAATTGAGCCGTCGCGCAGCCGGATGGTCAAGCCGCCCTCGGCCTTCTCGATGGAGTCGACATCCACGCCGAGGTGGAGCGTGATGCCGAGCCGCGTCTGCATCTCGCCGAGGAGCACGCGAACGATTTCCCGGTCGACGTGAGGAAGCAGAGTCGTCCGTCCGTCGATCAGATGCACATCGACGCCGAGCGCGGCAAACATCGTCGCGTACTCGCATCCGATGACGCCCGCGCCAACGACGGCGAGCGTTTTCGGGATCTCACGCATCTGGAGAATCGAATCGCTGTCGCAGACCGTCTCGCCATCGAACGGCACTTCCGACGGCCGATACGGGGACGAGCCGGTCGCGATGAGGACGACCTTTGCGTCGATTGCGGTCGTCGCGTCGCCATTGCGTACTTCGATTGAAGTCGGTGAGAGGAATCGCGCGATGCCGCTGTAACGCTCGACATCGTGGCGTCGCAGATTGTCGTCGATTCGTTTCCACTCCCGCTCGACGACGAGCTGCTTGCGGTACATGAAGTCGCGGACGCTGATGCTCGTCATCCGGACATCGATGCACTCGCTGAAACCACGCTGGCGAAATCCCGAAAGGTGGAGCGCGGACTCTCGCAGCGTCTTCGAGGGGACCGTTCCTGTATTGACCGACGCCCCGCCGGGAACCGCCTCGCGCTCGACGAGGGCCACACGTTTCCCGAAGTACGCCGCCTGCGCAGCGCCCTTTTCACCAGCCGGACCGGAGCCGATGACGATGAGGTCGTACATGCGTGTCGAAGCGCGTTTCCGCGCGCTGCCCTCAATACTGAATCAGTGTGTGGACGTTGACGCCGCTCAGCATCTTCCTGGGATCGAGAAACGTCAACTCGATGACTGTCGCGATACCGACGAGGTTGGCATTCAGGGCTTTCACGAGCGCCGAGGCCGCGACCGCCGTGCCGCCGGTCGCGAGAACGTCGTCGATGATCAGAACCTGATCGTTTGCGCCCAGCGCATCGTCGTGGATCTCGAGCGCGTCGGTGCCGTACTCGAGAACGTACTCATGACGTCGCGTGGTCCACGGCAGTTTGCCCGGTTTGCGGATCGGCACGAAGCCGGTTCCGAGAATGCGGGCGACACAACTTCCGAAAATGAACCCGCGCGACTCAATTCCGGCGACGGCTGTCACTCCCGCGTTTCGAAACGGCTCGGCGAGCGCCTGCACGGATCGCTCGAGCGCTTCGGGCGAGCGAAGGAGGGGAGTGATGTCTTTGAACATGATCCCCTTTTTCGGAAAGTCGGGGACGTCCCGGATGAAGGAGCGCAGGTCGGCCATTAGAACTTGACGTCGAAGTCACCGAGGCGGCCGGTGAACTCTTTGGTTTCCTGATCGATCTTCGTGACCTCGGCGTAGCGAGGACCTTCTTTCAGTTCCTCGATCCATTCGTCGATCGTTTTCTTCTCGCCTTCGACGACTGCCTCGACTGTGCCGTCGCGCGTGTTGTTGATCGTCCCCTTGAGGCCGAGCCGCCGCGCGACACGTGTGGCGAAGAATCGGTATCCGACTCCCTGCACTTTCCCATGGATGCGCAGGATTCGAAGCTCTTTCATGGCGCGCGATTGTCTCATGGCTCGGGTGTGAAGAAATCGAAGTTGGTGCGAGTGGCGTAGCGCCGGTTTATCGCCGCCGGCGCGTCGTTCGCTTCGGCGCAGGGTTTTTCGCCGGGGCTTTCTTCACGACCGGCTTCTCCGGCGCGGGCGCCTGCACGATTGCAGGCTTCGGGGGCGGCGTGTTCTTGATCTCCACCACGCTGTTCTGCAGATCGGTGATGAGCTTCGACTGCGCGGACTGCGCCGAGCGCAGCCGATCGATCTCGTTCGCGAGTTTTCCCCGCTCCTGCTCGTCGATTTTGACGAGAGCGACGGTCGCGGCAGCGGCCGCATCGGTCCGGGGATATTGCTGGACGATCCGGGTCAGCGAGTCATGAGCTTTCGCGATCTTTCCTTCGGAAAACTCGGTGCGGGCGGACTTCAGCATCGCATCGGCTTTGAGATCGTTCGGAACAGTGAGAACCAGATAGACGACGATCGATCCGAGAATCGAGGAAACAAGTGCTGTGAGACTCAGAAGGGTGCGGACCTTCATCCGGCTACTCCTTCCAGCCGAAGCGTCCGACGAGAGGAACGAAATCAGCTGAGCCGCAGTCTTCGATCTGCACGCCTGTGCCGACACGCGTGACGAGCGCGAGGCGCTGATTTCGATCGCCTCCGATCGGAATCACCATCCGCCCTGTCCGCGTGAGCTGCTGGACCAGCGGATCGGGAACCTGCGGCGCGGCGGCCGCGACGATGATCCTGTCGAACGGCGCCTGATCGGACCATCCGTAGGTTCCGTCGAAGACCTTCACGCTCGCGTTGTTGATTTTGAGCTGGCGGAAGAGCTCGGAGGCCTTGAGCGCCAGCTCGTTGATCCGCTCAATCGAAAAGACCTTCGCACAAAGCTTCGACAGCACGACGGCTTGATATCCCGTTCCCGTGCCAATCTCCAGAACCTTTTCCTTGCCTGTGAGCTCGAGGATCTCGATCATCCGCGCGACGATGAAAGGCTGCGAGATCGTCTGCTTCGCGCCGATCGGAAGCGCGCCGGGACCGTATGCCTTGGCCGCCATGGGCGGCGGGAGGAAGAGATGGCGCGGCACCTCGCGCATCGCCTGCAGCACGCGCTCGTCGCGAATCCCGCGCGCCGCGATGTGGCGCTCCACCATCAGCGCGCGCTGATGGGCGAAGTCGCGCTCGCGCGTGGCGGTGTCATCGAGTTTTGGCGACGTGGGCAAGGCTCTCCTCGAGCGGCTTGAGCCGGGGTATCGACTCGTGATGTGTGAGATCGAGATGAAGCGGCGTGATCGAGACGTATCCGTGCTGGATCGCGTCGAAATCAGTGCCCTCCGCCTGGTGCCAGGTCGGTGGCTCGCCGCCGATCCAGTAGTACTTGCGTCCGCGAGGATCGAGCCGCTCGATGATGCCTTCCGAATAAACACGCTTGCCCAGCTTCGTGATGCGCACACCCTCGAACGCTGCGGTCGGAAAATTCACGTTGAGCACGATGTTCGGATCGGGCTCCTGCTTCAAAACCATGCGAGTCAGTTCGGCGGCGAACTCTGCGCAGGGGTCGAACGAGAAATGCTCGCCGACGAGCGCGGAGAAGGCGATTGACGGGATGTTGAGCAGCGCTCCCTCGAAGGCCGCTGAGATCGTCCCCGAATACGTGACGTCGTCGCCGAGGTTCGGGCCGAAGTTGATGCCGGAGACGACGATGTCGGGGCGATGGTCTTTGAGAAGCTTGAGGACCGCAAGGTTGACGCAGTCGGTCGGCGTGCCGTCGACGATCCACTCGTTCTCCTTGATCATGAGAAGGCGGAGCGGACGATTCAGAGTCAGTGCGTGCGAAGCCGCGCTCTGCTCGCGATCGGGCGCGACGATGATGACTTCTCCGATGGGGCGCAGGGCGTCCGCGAGCTTGCGGATTCCTTCGCTATAGATCCCGTCGTCATTCGTGACCAGAATGCGCGTCATCGCCACGCATCGTAGCAGACGCATTTGACTGCAGTTGCGTGAGGATCATGGCGGTCAGTATCAGCGCCGCGCCGCAGAGGAACGGAGTCGTGACCGGCTCGCCGTCCCACACAACCGCAGCGATCGAAGCCGCCACCGGTTCGAACGACAGGATGATCGCAGCCTCGGTCGCACTCACATGCGACTGCCCCCACATCATCGCGACGAAGGCGAGCGCGGTCGTGATGACCGCGGTGAAGACGATGACGAGGACGACGTCGCGCGTTGCCGCCGTACGGGGGGCGAAGAGCGAAAGCGGCGCGGCGGCGATGCCCACGAACAGCACCTGAACCGCAGCCAGCGCCGTCGCCGAATGCGCGGGTGTGTAACGAGCCGATAGAACGAGGTGAACTGCAAACGCTGCCGCGCACAGAATCGTCAGGAGGTCGCCCGGACCGGGCCGTTGATCGAAGCCGCCGATGAGTACGGCGGTCCCGACTACGGCGAGAAGCGATCCCATCCACGCCTGCGCCGAAACGCGCGCTCCGTAAATCATCCGGTCGCAGAACGGCACCATCACGACGTAGAGACCTGTCAGGAACGCCGACCGCGAGGCCGAGATTGAGAGCAGCCCGCGCGTCTGCAACCAGTAGCCGAGGAACACCAGCACTCCGAGCGCGATTGCCGGCTTCACTACGCGGCGAGTCAGCCCGCCGCGTGACGCCGCAACGAAGACCAGGAGAATGCCCGCCAGTGTGAAGCGGTAGAAGATGAACGGCTCGGGCGCGATGCTGCGGAGCACGTTCTTGATCAGCGTGAACGTCGAGCCCCACGCGACCGCTGTGAACAGCAGAGCCGCGACTGCCAGCCAGTGCTTTCTCAACGGTTCCCGGGGGTCGCTGCCGGCGGCTGCTGCTGGAGGCGCAGAAGTCTCGTCTGCAGGTTCGCGAAAAGCAGGAAGAAGCCGAGAAGCATCAGCGCGGCGATGAAGCGCGCAATCCAGCGGCTGCTCATGCGCGCCACCTCTCCGCGTGTCGCGCCGTCCACTCGATCGCGTAACGCATGGGACGCGCATCCGCGATTCCCTTGCCGGCGATGTCGAAGGCAGTACCGTGATCGACCGATGCGCGGAGGTAGGGGAGGCCGAGTGTCACGTTGACAGACCGCTCGAAGTCGAGCGTCTTGACCGGTATGAGCCCCTGGTCGTGATACATCGCCATCACGACATCGTACTTGCCGTTGCGAGCGCTGAGGAAGACTGTGTCGGGAGGCAGCGGTCCCTCGATCGAGGCTCCATCGCGGCGGGCGGCATCGACGCCTCGCGTGATGATCGCCTCTTCATCGCCGAACAGCCCCCCTTCACCCGCGTGAGGGTTCACTCCTGCGACCGCAATTCGCGGCGGCTTTCCATGCAGCCGGGCATAGTCGCGGATGGTCAGCCGCGCGAGTGCGGCGATCGCGTCGGCGTTGATCGATGCGATCGCTTCGCGCAGCGGCACGTGGACCGAGAGGAGGACGGTGCGGATCGACGGCGAGTCGAAGTACATCGCGTAGTCGAACGCGTATCGCGCCAGTCCCGCGCGCGCCGCCAGCAGCTCGGTGTGACCGGGATGGGTAGCGCCTGCCGCAGCGATCGCGGTCTTGCTGATTGGCGCCGTCACGAGCGCGCTGCAGTCCCCCGCTTCGATTGCGCTGACGGCCGCGTCGATCGATTGAAGCGAGATCGCGCCGCTGCCCGCGGAGCCCTGGCCGAAATGGAAATCGAGTTCCGCGCTTCCACAATCGACGAAGCGTTCGATAGGCGGGATCGCACCTGAACGTTCGGTCAGCTTCCGATTGCCGAACAGGCGCACGGGAACGTCGAGGTCCGCAAGAGCCTTCAGCACGACCTCGGGGCCGATGCCAGCGGGATCGCCGAGGGTAATCGCCAGCGGCTTCACGCCGGCGAGTATCGCACTACTTTTCGAGCTCTTCCTGCTTGAAGAGATACTTGATGTACTGCTTCTGGATCAGCAGGTTGGGAGCGCCCTCGCGGTTCACCTTCAGCGATGTCTTGTCGTACCACTCGATGCAGCCGCGGATCTCTTCGCCGTCGCTCATGATGATGACCATCGGCGTGCGGCTGCTCATCTGCTTGAGATAGTAGTAATTCTCCGCGTGAGTGGCTTCGGGCGGTGCCGGCTTGCCGTTGCGGCCGTTGCCGTCGCGCGTCATCCGTTTGAAATCGGGCATCGAGCGGAACACCCGGCCGCCTGCCGTACGGTTACCGACTTCATTCGGCCGATTGTAGAAAGCCATCGCCGTCCTCCATTCGTTGCCCGTTCAATTGACCTTGAAACCCGTGAGTGCGAATTGCCGCGATCGTTGCGAAGTGCGTGCCCGGATGTTGCTGCTATTCCGTGATTTGCCTATGATTGCGCGCCGGCTCGCTCCGCCCGTGCACGGCATCAGCAATGCGGTCTCGGCAGCCCGCGCAAACCCTCTGGAGGTCCCCGTGAATTCAGTCGTCTGTGTGACCCATGTCCCCGATACTGAGTCCCGCATCAAGGTTTCGGGCCGTGGCATCGATGAAGCGGGACTGAAGTTCATCGTCTCGCCGTACGACGAGTACGCCCTCGAAGCAGCCATTCGTCTCAAGGAAGCAAAAGGGGGAGACGTCACGGTCGTGACCTTCGGACCGGATCGCGCGGCGCACGCGCTGCGCGAGTGCCTCGCACGCGGAGCGACGAAGGCCATCCACGTGAAGGGCGACGTCGCGACTGCCGACTCGCTCGGAGTCGCGAAGGTGCTGGCCGCTGCGATCAAGGGCATTCCGCACGACATCGTCCTCTTCGGCAAGCAGGGTGTTGGCGGCGATAACGCGCTCGTCGGACCGATGGTCGCCGAACTCCTCGGTTATCCGCAGATCAACGTCGTGACGCATCTCGAAGTCGGCGAAGGAACGCTCAAGGCACACCGCGAGCTCGAGGGATCCGAGGAGGTCATCGAGGCACCGATGCCCGCAGTGATCACCGCGCAGAAGGGGTTGAACGAGCCGCGCTACTCGTCGCTCAAGGGCATCATGGCGGCGAAGAAGGTCGCTGTCGACACGAAGTCGGTCGCCGACCTGGGACTGAGCGAGGCCGACATCTTCAACCAGCGAGTCGTCTATGTTTCCCTCGAGCTGCCGGCCGAGAAGAGCGGAGGCCGAAAGATCGACGGCGCCGATCCGGCCGCCGCCGCCCGCGAGATTCTCAAGTACATCAGGGAGGAAGCGAAGGCGCTCTGAGCGCACTCGCAAAAACGATCATGCCGGGTGTTCTCGTTTTCTGTGAAGTCTCTGAAGGCAGACTGAAGAAAGCCTCACGCGAGGCGTTGTCCATCGGCCGGAAACTCGCCGAGAAAGCCGGCGGCGATCTGGCCGCATTCGTGGCAGGCTCGGGGGCCGCCGGCGTCGCCGCCGAGTGCGGCAAGTACGGTGCGAAGAAGCTCTACGCAGGCGCCCACGGCTCGCTCGACAATTACACGACCGAGGCGTACGCAACCGTGTTGCAGCAGGTCGTGAAGGACTCGAGCCCGTCGATTCTTCTCTTCGGGGGAACGTCGAATGGACGCGATCTCGCGCCTCGGCTCGCGGCGCGGCTGAACGTCGGCGTTGCTTCTGACGTTGACCGGCTCGAGTGGAACGACGGCAAGCTGCGCGCGCGCCGCCCGGTTTACTCCGGGAAAGCGTTTGCGACCGTGGACGTGACCGGCGCGCCTGCGATTGCTACCTGCCGGCCGAATGCGTTCCCCGCTGAGGAATCAGCTGGCGGAGCTGCCGAGATCGTGAACGTGACGGCGCAGGGTGAGAGTCGAGCGCGCGTGATCGAGACGAAGATTTCCGAGGCGGGCGAAGTCAGTCTGGCAGAGGCCGACATCATCGTGTCGGGCGGCCGGGGACTCAAAGAGGGATCGAATTTCTCGCTGATCCGCGATCTGGCGCACGCGATCGGCGGTGCGGTCGGTGCGTCGCGCGCGATCGTCGACGCAGGGTGGGTCGATCATCAGTATCAGGTGGGCCAGACTGGACGTGTCGTCAGCCCGAACCTCTACATTGCGGCGGGCGTGTCGGGGGCGATCCAGCATCTGGCGGGGATGTCGTCTTCGAAGCACATCGTGGCGATCAACAAGGACGCTGAGGCTCCGATCTTTCGGATTGCGGACCTCGCAGTGGTGGGCGACCTGTTCCAGATTCTGCCCGCTCTGACCGAAGAAGTGAAAAAAGCGAAGGCGCATTAAGCCTCTGTCCGTTCGTCGAACACTGACCGTGCAGATTTCGAACATATGATCGAGTTTCGAACGCTCAGATCTAAGTGTGAAACTAGTTAAGTAATTTAGAAACAATCGTTTACGCGGCGTGCCCACGTGGAGTGGCGCTTGCGATTAGGGCTGGTCATGATGAAGACAGCCCTTCTCCGACTCTCGACCGTGATGCTTCTCGCAGGGGCTTTGACCGCTTCTGCTTCAGCAGAGAGCCTTTCGGTCGAGATGGCCGTCTCCACTCAGGTGATCGGGCGAACACTGCTCACCATGGACCGTCAGCCTTCTTCTCTCGTGGTTACCGACTCTGACGTCGCCCGCGGCTACATCGACCTTCCCGGCGCCGTCCAGTTTCAGGTCCGCTCCAATGTGCGGCAGGGCTACATGATCCGCTTCGACGCGCTTCCGGAGCCCTTCGCCAGAGCGCAGGTGGAGTGGAACCAGACTCAGGTGGTCGTGGGCGGGGCAGACCAGGCGTTTGTCGCTCAGCCGTACGCCCGTGGGGCAACCGCGATCCACGCCAGCGTCCGCCTCGACCTCGCTCCACAGACCGCTGCTGGCACCTACCCCTGGCCGCTCACCGTGGCCGCCGACTCCCTCTGAGGCGTGATTCCCCCGTTTTGCCTCTCGGCCGTTTGACGATTGGTTTACGATAGATCATCGCTTTTGTGACGTGCGGCATAGCTTGATTGCGCGATACACGGAGAATTGACCGTGAGGCGTACGGTAGCTTGATGTGAGTACCGTACATTCGTAATCGCCAAAGGGGGGTGTGGGAGGGGAGATCAAGTGCAGCGCGGCCGGCGTCGACCGCACAGCCCACCCGGCGGTCGATAAACACTTATTGTCAAAAACGGAATATCGCCCAAAGCTAGTGGTTTCGTAGAGTTAATCGGTCCAAGGTCAACAAAACACCAAGCGGTCAACTTGGTCAACAATCAGGAGAATGTAGTCATCATGCGTAAAGTCACTCTGTTCGTCGCTCTCTCAGTCCTACTCACCCCGGCAATGTTCGCGCAGTCAGCAACCAGCGCGGCAAACCCGAACAACGTCTCTGCCACAGTTGCAAACAACTGCCGCGTGGACACGTTCAACCTGGCCTTCGGTCCGTACGATCCGGTCGCCGTGAACCTGACGCTGGATCTGCCGGCGACTACGACAGTCAACGTGTTCTGCACCAAGGGCGGTACGTTCACGTCGCTCACCCTCAGCAACGGGCTGAATCCGCTCGTCGGAACGCGCCAGATGGCGTTCGGTGCCGAGCGCCTCGCGTACGACATCTATCTTGATGCCATCCACACGATCCGCTGGACGTCTGGTGTCGGAAACCAGAAGACTCCGTCTTCGGCGTCGACCTCGAAGAACACGGCGATGGATGGCGGTTACACCGCTTTCGGTCTCGTGCCGGCTGGCCAGGACGTCGCGGCAGGCAACTACTTCGACACGGTCACCGCGACGGTGAACTTCTAATACTCTGATGTCGATGATGTCTCAGGCAGCGACGAGACGAATCGCTTTGTTGACCGCAATCGTCGGGCTGGCCTTCGGGCCAGCCCACGACGCGGTTGCGAGCGCCTTCCGGGTCACTCCGATTCGCGTGACCTTTGCGGGACGCTCGATGAGCACGATTCTGACGCTTTCGAACGAGAGCACCGAAGAGCTGAGGTTTCAGATCAGCACGTTCACGTGGGCGCAGCCGGATCAGACAGGCGAGATGAAACTCGAGCCGACAAAAGACATCACGTTTTTCCCGGCGCTGCTGACTCTCAAACCAGGAGAGTCTCGCAATGTGCGGGTCGGAACGAAGGCGAAGCCGACGGCTACCGAGAGGACTTACCGGATTTTCTTCGAGGAGCTTCCTCCTCTGGTTCGTCCGGCAGAAGTGCGCGGTTCGCAGGTCAGGATCATTACGAAGATGGGGATTCCCATCTTCATCGAGCCTGAAAAGCGGGTCGTGACAGGCGAGATCAGCGATGCAGCGGTTCGCGACGGCAAGCTGTCGTTCGTGATTCGCAACGGTGGGAACGCACACTTCTCCGCGACGAGCGTGAAAGTTACCGGGGTCGATGCGGAAGGGAAAGCGTTGTTCGACCGGCAGCGCGAAGGTTGGTACGTGCTCGCGGGTGGGGGTAGGAAGTACGAATTGGAGTTACCCGCAGATCAGTGCGCAGCGACGCGATCTTTGAAGATCGAGGCACTGACGGATCTGACGGAGAAACTGGAAGCTTCGACTCTCAAGAGCGAAGTGCCGGTTTCGTCCGGTGGGTGTGGCACTGCCGCAGTCGAGCAGCAAAAACCGTCCAAGGGGTAGAAACCTGCTCGTGTGCTGAGGGGTCAACGCCATCGTGGCGGTCTGCTGTTGCTGTATCGAGAGTGGAATGAGAGCGGAACAGATCATGAGCCGGCCGACCTACATTACTGCGTTCGCGCTCGTCGCGATGCTTCTGGGAAGCGGAGATGGTTCCGCCCAGTCGCAGCAGATCGGTCAGGTCACTGGTAGGATCGAAGTCAGCGCGGTGGTGATTCCCAACTGCAGGATCGACCTCACTCCATTGTCATTCGGCGGGTACGACCCTCTCGGTATTCACTCGACAGCAAATCTCGATGCAACCACGACCATGATTCTCTCCTGCACGCGTAACTCGCAGGCCACGATCGTGATGGACGACGGGCGAAGCGGATTGCCCGACGGAAGCAGCCGTGGTCTCGTTTTGACAGACCAGCGTCTCGGCTATCAGATCTACAGCGACTCGCAGCGGACGCAGGTCTGGGGAAAAGGCGCTCGTGGCGTCTCAATGGCGGCAACGGGTGTCGGCGCACAGCGGCTGACTCTGTACGGTCGCATCCTTCCCGCTCAGCAGGTCGCGGCGGGAACGTACGTCGACGTGGTGACAGCTACGGTCGACTTCTGACTGGCGGATCGAGCTTGATCGCGCAGACACTGAACCGTGCCGCGATGACTCTCGCCGCCGCCGCATTGCTCGCGTTCCCGACAGCCCTTGTCGCGCAGGAAGGCGCCGAAGTCGTTGTGCCACTGACGATGAACGAGGTGCCGCGAGGAGAAGTCCTCGTGCGGATCCAGGGCGATGACATCGCTCTTCGAGCATCCGATCTCGAGCAGCTCGGTCTTGCAGGAGTCGAGTGGCAGCGGGCACTCACGTTCAGCCGCCTCCGAGGAACACTTCCGCCTCTCTCTGATGCGGAGGCCATCTCACTTCGCTCGCTCTCACCTCTGGTGAGCTACAGGTTCGACGAAGGCACGCTGACCCTGTCGATCTCCGTCGACGCCCGATTCCTCGGCAGCTCGTCTCTCGATCTGCTGAGCAGCCGGCCGCCGAACATCGAATACACGCGCGACCGCACGAGCTTTCTCAACTACTCGATTTCCTCCAGCTCATTTCGCGACGTTGGCTTGTTCGGCGAAGTGGGCTCGACGTTCGGCGGAAAGCTCTTTTACACGAGCTTCTCGCGACCAGCCGGTGGAAGTCTCCAGCGCAACCTGACCAACCTCACCATCGACCAGCGGGAATCGCTGCGCCGATGGGTCATCGGTGATACCGCGATCGCGACCGACGTGATCGGAGGTTCCGCGCTTCTGGGCGGCGTTTCCGTCAGTCGTAATTTCCAGCTCGACCCTTACTTCATCCGCTATCCGGCGATGCAGGTCCGCGGGCTTGCGACGACTCCGTCCGACGTCGAGATCTATGTCAACGGCGCGCTCGTCGATCGCCGCAGAGTGGAACCAGGCCAGTTCGAGCTCCGTAACCTGCCGGTTTC
>JAENWF010000245.1 GCA_016650215.1 Thermoanaerobaculia bacterium | reverse complement strand
CGCCCAAAAACAGCGAGGCCGGTGATCGCCACGCGCGACCACCGGCCTGCCGTCTCTCTCTCATACAACACGACTGCCGGTTCCCGCTAGGAGGGCGCCGCTGTATGACAGAAGATGATTCTCCGCAGCGCGCGCAGTTTTCCCCGCATCGTTTCGTGAAAGGAAAGTCAGCGAGGATGTGCGAATGCCGATTTCGTGATCGCGGCGTGATCGCCGGCGTGAAGGGAGCGTGAAAGCCCTCAGATGTCGTTTAGGAAGTTGTCGGGATCGCTCGACGCTGTAGCGTCGTACTCGGCCTGGAGATCGGTCTTGTGCTTCCACTCGATCTCGGCGAGCTCCATGAAGAGCCGTCCGAGCTCGGTATTCGGGACCCGCTCGGCCATGAAGCGGAAGTTGCTCTCCGACTCACGCTCGCGCTCGAGCGCATGCTTGAGGGCATGACGCATGTCGAGTTTCACGAGATCGTACGGCAGCTCGACGGTCATGGGCAGCGGGTCAGGGGGCGCCTGATGAATCGTCTCGCGGTATTTGCGCTCGAGCTTCGCGCGGTGCACGAGCTCGCCGTCGGAGAGCTGCAGCATGCGTGTTCGGACGGCTGGTGAGGCGGCTCGCTCGGCCATCTTCTGATAGTAGACGCGCGTATCCACCTCATCCTGGATAGCGAGCCGGAGGACCTCTTCGACGGTGGTATCGAGTGGTTTCATTGCGTCGAGACAGCCGCATCATATCGCGCGATATCGCGACACCGGCGGCGACACAAATCACACGCCGCGGTAAACGTCCGGGTTCGGCGGTGCGGTCTCTTTGAACGGTGCGTCGCGCAGCGGCTGACCGATTCCGGTCCCGCCCGCTGTGCCGTGTTTGTCGATTGCGCCGTAATACGGGCGCCATCCCATCGGCGCCTCCGGAAAGTTCGGCGGAACCACCAGATCGCGCAGGCCGACGACCGAGCGCGCGCGCGTGTCGATCGCCATCTCGTAGTCCCGCGTCATGTAGATCGCATCCTCGGGACACGCATCGACGCAATAGCCGCAGAAGATGCAGCGCAGCAGATCGATGTCGTAACGGACCGGAAACTTTTCTCGCGTCCGCTGATCTTCGCCAGCCTCGATCGTGATGCATTCGGCCGGACATGCAGTCGAGCACATGTAGCACGCGACGCAGCGCGTCGTGCCGTCCTCACGCGTGGTGAGGATGTGACGCCCGCGGAAGCGCTCGGAGTAGACGCGTTTCACTTCCGGATACGAGATCGTGGGCAACCCCTTCATGTTGAAGAGATTCTTCAGGAGATGGCGAATGGTCACGAACATGCCGGACAGAACCTGCGGCAGATACGTCCTCTGCGCGAAGCTCAGAGGCTTCCGCTCGACTCTGATGACGCCCGGCGCGATGCGTGTGGTGGTTGACATGATGGTTTCGATCGGCCGGCTCAGCGATCCAACTCCCCGGCAATGATATTCAACGATCCCAGCGATGCGATCGCGTCGGCGATCGTCTGTCCCGTGATCATCCCAGCGTATGCCTGATAGATCGCGAAGCAGGGAGGGCGTACACGGACGCGATACGGATTCTTCGTGCCGTCGGAGATGACGTGGAAGCCGAGCTCGCCGTTGCCCCCCTCGACCTGAAAGTATGCCTCACCGACCGGCGGCTGGATGCCATGCATGATCAGCTTGAAGTGGTAGATGAGCGACTCCATCTCGTTGTAGACCTTCTCTTTTGGCGGCAGCGCGACGTACGGGTTGTCGACCATGACCGGTCCTTCAGGAAGTCCGCGGTCGATTGCCTGCTGCAGGATGCGGAGCGACTGCTGCATCGCTTCCATCCGCACGAGGTACCGCGCATACGTATCGCCACCCTCGGCCACCGGAACGTCGAAGTCGTACGTCTCGTATCCGAGATAGGGAGATGCTTTGCGGACGTCGAACGGCACGCCGCAGGCGCGAAGACAGGGGCCGGTGAATCCGTAGTCGATTGCCTGTTCCGCGGTGATCGCGCCGATCCCGACGACGCGGTCCTGAAAGACCTTGTTTGTCGTGATGAGTTTGTCGACATCGTTGATGTAGCCCGGCATCTTGTCGACGAGCGTCTGCGCCATCTGCAGGAAATTTGACGGCACATCGATCGCGAGTCCGCCGATGCGGAGGTAGCTCGGCAGCAGACGCGCTCCGCAGCACGCCTCGATGAGTCCGTAGATCTCCTCGCGCGGCTGGAAGAGGTACCAGAAGTTCGTCAGCGCACCCATGTCCACGAGGTTCGTGCCGATGCAGACCAGATGATCCGCAATGCGCATGAACTCGGAGAGCATGAGCCGCACGTGCTGCGCGCGCTTCGGCACTTCGAGGCCGAGGAGCTTCTCGACCGCCATGCAGTAACCGACGTTGTTGATGATCGCGGAGCAGTAGTTCAGCCGGTCGGTGAACGGGATGACCTGCTGGTAGGTGTGCGTCTCCGCCATCTTCTCGAAGCAGCGATGGAGGTAGCCGATCTCGGTGTCGGCGCCGATGATCGTCTCGCCATCGAGCGTGACGACGACGCGCAGCGTGCCGTGGGTCGCAGGGTGTGAGGGTCCGAGGTTCAGCGTGACGCGATCGAAATCACTCTCTTCCTTGTCAAAGCGGGGATCGATCTTCGGCGTGAGGACCGCGACGTTCTTCTCGGTGAGGATCCAGCGCTGCGCCGGATCGTAGTCCTTGCGGAGCGGGTGTCCCTGAAAGGCTTCGTGCGTGAGGATCCGGCGGAGGTTCGGATGTCCGTCGAAACGGATCCCGAACATGTCGTAGACCTCGCGCTCGAACCAGTCGAAGCCGTCGTAGACCGGATGGCTCGACGGGACGCTCTCATCCTCGCCGACGCGGACTTTGAGGCGAACGCGCTCGTTGTTGACGAGCGAGTAGAGCTGGTACATCACATCGAAGCGCTTCTCGCGGCGGGGGTAGTCAACGCCCCAGCAGTCGAGCGGCATCGTGAACTTCAGGTCGGAATGTTCTTTCAGGGCGCGCAGCACATCGACGATCTGCGCTCGCTCGACGATGAACGTCGGCAGATCCTGTCCAGTCTCCTGCCGCATCGCCGGATGGTTGAGCTTCGCGGCGATCTCGACTCCACGCGCGTCCATCTGCGCCGCGTCGAGCGGCACGTACGGCTTGCGGTTCGTCGGCGCCGGGCCGGTGTAGGGGATTGCGCTGAATCTCGTGAGTGTGCTCATGAATGCGGACCGCGCGAGCTAGGCGCGCTTGATCTCCCCACGCTTGATCTTTTCGGCGAGCTTGAGGATCCCGTACATCAGACCGTCGGGCGTCGGCGGGCAGCCGGGAACCCAGATGTCGACCGGGATCACTTCGTCGATGCCCTGCATGACGTGATAGGCGCGATAGAAGCCGCCGGAGGTCGCGCAGGCGCCCATCGCGACGACGTATTTAGGCTCCGGCATCTGGTCGTAGATCTTCTTGAGCACGGGCGCCTGCTTGTCGACGATCGTGCCGGCGACGATCAGCATGTCGGCCTGGCGCGGGGAGAAGCGGACGACTTCGGCGCCGAAGCGCGCGGCGTCGTAGTGTGAGGAGACCATCGACATGAACTCGATCGCGCAGCAGGCGGTGCCGAACGGCAGCGGCCAGAGTGAGTTGCCCCGCGCCCAGCCGATCATCGCGTCGAGCTTCGTCGTCAGGTAGCTTCCGCCGAGGCCTTCGATCTCGCGATCGGACTCACCAGGAAGGGTGATCAGCCCCTTTTCAGGACTGTTGCCGGGGGCGACTCCACGCTTGCGCTCGATGATCGAGTCGGGGTTATCTATCTTTTGTGCAGGCATAACTTAGGTTCGATAGCGTTCGATATCGGGGCTGCGGTCAGGAGCGGCGATTCTATGAGGTTGAGAAAACTTTCACAAGGATGAAAGGCCGCCGGCTGAAGCCGGCGCCACGTCGCTTACGAATGCTGACACGAGCCATGCTGAATGTGGCGCCGGCTCTCAAGCCGGCGGTCTTCCGTCCTCTTGTAGTTTGCGAAGCGGTGGCGCTTCGCTTCGCTCAAAGGGCGTGAAGAATCCGTACTCTGTGTGGCGCCGTCGCCCCGCGGCGGCGCTCTGCGGCCGTCGGGAACAT
>JAENWF010000244.1 GCA_016650215.1 Thermoanaerobaculia bacterium | reverse complement strand
TCGGCGAGCCGGTCGTTCTTCAGGAGGCGGAAGGGTTCGTGGGGGGCTCGGATATCGCGTTCGGCGGCGGTCTGTATCTCGTGACGTGGCGCTACTGGAATGCGACGTTCGCGGCGCGCGTCACTCCGGACGGCGAGGTCCTCGACTCGAGACCGATCGCCCTCCACGCCTCTCAGATCTACAGCGAGCCGGTCGTCGCCTCGAATGGCACGTCGTTCGTGATTGCGTGGATTGAGAACCGGAAGATCTACACGGTCTTCGTATCCGCATCAGGGAGCGCGTCAGCACCGGTGGAAATGGGCATCGGCGTTCCGGACAATCACTTTCTCAACGAGGTTGCGCTCGCGTCCGACGGGAATCGATTCATGCTCGTGTGGACCGTCGCGCGTCCCTTCCTCGGCAACCTCCTTGATCCACCACAGGCAACCGTTCATTCGATGCTGCTCGACGCCGGCGGCGCTCCGTTGCGCGCGACCGAAAGCCGCCTCGGCGAGTATGGACTCTCGCCACGGATCGCCAGCAGCGGCCGCGATTTCCTGGTTGCGTTCTCAGGTCTGGATACTCTCGAGGGAGTGTTCGTCAGCGCAGATACGGGAGCGGCAGGCACCCGCGTTTCTCTCGGAGCAACACACTACGTGTACGACTTCCGTGGTCTCACATGGGATGGGAGTCGCTATGTCTCGACGCGTTCGGTCCTAAGAGGCATTGAGATCACAACCGTCGAGCGCGATGGATCAACATCAACGAGATTGCTTCCCGCGCAGGTGACGAGTTCCTTCGGCCAGGACGCCGCCTCGAACGGCGCCGGCGAAACGTTCGTGCTCACCGTCGAGCAAGCAGGCGCGCCGCGCCCGAGCTTCCGCGTGATCGCGCGATCGATCGACGAGATCCCGGCGACCACCCGCCGCCGCTCCGCGCGGCGGTGACCCGCTCATCGCAGCGGGCTCGCGCAGTCAACCATGCACGACGTGGCGCCGGCTTCAGCCGGCGGCCTTTCGTTCCCCTTTGCCGCAACAAGAAACAGAGGACGAAAACCCGCCGGCTGAAGCCGGCGCCACGTCACTTTCGGCGGTTGAACGTTCGAGGCGATCCTTACAGCACCATCGTGTAGGCGAGAGTTCTGAGGTCGGGCATCCGGTCGAGGTAGACGTGGCCGTCGGTGTGATCGACTTCGTGCTGGAAGATGCGGGCGGTAAAGTCTTCGACTTCGACGTCCATCGGGTCGCCGTCGTGATCGAAGCCGCGGAGGCGCACGCGCTGGTATCGCGCGACTTCGCCGCCGAGGAATGGGACGCTGAGGCAGCCTTCCCAGTCCGAGATCGTCTCGGTTCCGATCGGCTCGTAGGCCGCGTTGAAGATCACGCCGGCGCCGATCTGCTTGACGCCGCGGCGTTTCGCGACGCGCTCCTGCACTTCGAAAACGAAAATGCGGAGCGGCATGTGGATCTGCGGTCCCGCGAGCCCGACGCCTTCATACTCATGCATCGTCTCGATCATGTCGTCGACGAGCGCATCGAACTTTCCTGCCTTGATGTCCTTCAACTCGACATCCGACGCCTTCTGCCGCAGCACTGGATGGCCGAGGCGCGCCACTTTCAGGATGGCCATTCTTCTACTCCACTCTCCGCCACGACGAGCTCGGGCGGATGCAATGTCAATGCAATCAGAAGCGCGGCAGCGGTCAGCAGCGCCGCTCCGTAGAACGCGCCGCCGACACCCGCGCGATCGTAGAGAAACCCGGAGATGATCGGCCCGAGGAATCGCGCGAGCGAACCGATCGAGGTCGAGAGGCCGAGCATGCTCCCTCGCTCATTCGCAGGCGCCGCTTTCGAAACGAGCGAGGTCAGCGACGGATATGTGAGCGCCTGCCCGATTGCGATGAAGAACGCGACCGCGTAGAGCAACGGCACCCGGAAGATCGTCGGGACGGCAACGAACGCAATCGTGAAGGAGACAGCGCCGATCACAATCAGCGTCTTCTCCCCCACCGCCTTCGAGAACTTTCCGATGAGCCCGCCCTGAATCCCAGCGACCACAATGCCCATGAAAAGAAACAGGTACGCCATGTCGAGCTGGGTGAAGTTGAATCGATCGCGCGCGTGAAGCGTCACACTCGTCTCCATCCCCGCGACAGCGAGCAGCGTCAGAAAAAGTCCGCTCATGACCGCGGCGAGCAGCGGATGACTCGTCATCTCCCGCCACATGCGCGGATCGAACTGCGGCGCGATGCCGGAGCGCGGCTTCAGATCCGCCGGCTTCGACTCGGCGAGCACGAAGACTCCAAGCATCAACGCGACGAATGAGAGTCCGCCCGCGACGAGGCCGGGCAGGAGATTGCCGTGCAGACCGCGACTCGTCCCGACCGCGGACAGGATGCCGCTGAGCGGAGGCCCGAGGATGAAACCGAGGCCGAAGGCGGCGCCGATGAGCCCCATGCCCCGCGCGCGATCCTGCGGCGAAGTCACATCGCTGATGTAGGCCTGCGCGGTCCCGATGTTCGCTCCCCCCGCTCCGGCGATGATGCGCGATAGAAACAGGACAGTGAGACTGCGCGAGAACGCGAAGAGGAGATAGCCGGCGCAACTCGCCGCAAGGCTGATCAGCAGCACCGGCCGCCGCCCGATCCGGTCGGAGAGTCGTCCCCACACGGGCGCGACGAAGAACTGCATGATCGAGTAGACGCCGACCACCGCGCCGACAACGACACCGCTCGCGCCGTACTCACGCGCATAGAACGACAGGAACGGGATGACCATCCCGAATCCGATCAGATCGATGAACACCGTGAGAAAGAGAACCAGCAGCGAGGCCTTCTTCATGTGGGAGCGGGAGTTTATCCTGACCCGATGCGCCGCAAACTCGTTCTCTTCGACATCGATGGAACTCTGGTCACCGACGGCGGAGCATCGCGCGATGCGTTCGCCGACGGTCTCGCAACCGTCTACGGATACGACGGCGACATCGGCCGCTACGATTTTTCAGGGAAGACCGACCCGCAGATCACGCACATGGTGATGGGCGATCACGGCCTCGGCGCGGCGGAGATCGACAAACGGCTCACCGAGCTGTGGAGTCACTACCTGCGCGGCCTCGAGCGCAATGCGACGGCGTCACGGGTTCGCGTGCTGCCGGGCATCGCGCGACTGCTCGAACGGCTCGCGGCCGATCCTTCGATCATGCTCGGACTGCTGACCGGAAACATCGAACCAGGCGCGCGGCTCAAACTCGGGCCGCATTCGCTGAACCGCTACTTTCCCTTCGGTGCGTTCGGCAGTGACTCACCGCGCCGCGAGGAATTGCCGCCGATCGCGGTCGAGCGCGCAATGAAGATCGACGGTCATCGCTTTCACGGGGAAGAGGTCGTGATCATCGGCGACTCGATTTACGACGTCCGCTGCGGAGTGCCACATGCCGCAACGACGATCGCAATCGCCTCAGGGAAGACGTCCGCCGAACGGTTGCGCGCGGAGAACCCTACGTATTTCTTCGCGAGCGCGGAAGAAACCGAGGGGATCCTCGAAGCGCTGGGAGTGAGTTGATTCAATCCTGAGCCGCGAAGACGGCGAAGGATCTTCTGATAGCGCCTGGGATGCCCGAGGTTCCTGCCAGGTTGGTCCCAAGCTAGATCAGAAGATCCTTCGCTTCGCTCAGGATTTCCCAGCCGGGA
>JAENWF010000243.1 GCA_016650215.1 Thermoanaerobaculia bacterium | reverse complement strand
TCTGTCGCCCTGATCGCACGAGTAGGTTCATTAGAAGAGGCTGTGAAGAAATTCAACCCTGAGCGAAGCGAGACGTGGCGGTTCTGTGTGGGGCCGCCGACCCGCGGCGGCGCCCTCTTGATCATTGGCGATACCTGTTCCCCACGGCCGCAGAGCGCCGCCGCGGGTCGACGGCGCCACACAGAGGCCGGGTTTTCTCAACGCTTCTGAGCGAAGCGAAGGATCTTCTGCCCGCACGAGCGCCGGTTGTGCGCAGGCAGCGCTCGTGCTCTCAGAAGATCCTTCGCCGTCTTCCCGGCTCAGGATGGGCGTGCTGTACGCCCAGCCGTAACACCGGATAAGCTCTCGCGCATGAAACTCACCGCGGTTCTTCTTGCCACACTCGCTGCGACGACGGCGCTTGCTGTCGACACGACCGACACGCTTCTCGTCAACGATCCCGCGATCTCCGCGAATCGGATCGCGTTCGCGTATGCGAACGATCTCTGGACCGCGAATCATGACGGCAGCGGCGTGCAGCGGCTTACGTCGCATCCGGGAATCGAGGCGAGTCCGCGCTTCTCGCCCGATGGCGCGCTGATCGCCTTCACCGGAAACTACGAAGGCAACACGGACGTGTATGTCGTTGCGGCGGGCGGTGGCGTGCCGAGGCGGCTGACGTGGCATCCGGGGGCAGACGTCGTAACCGGATTCACGCCCGACGGCAGCGCGATCGTCTTCTCCTCGCCGCGCGAGGTCCACACGCGCAGGTACCTGCAACTCTTCACGGTTCCGCTCTCGGGCGGCGCGGTTGCGAAGCTGCCGATTCCGAATGTAGTGCGCGCGGCGTACTCGCCCGACGGAAAAAAGCTTGTCTACCTTCCGATCGCCGAGCCGTTCCGCCAATGGAAGAACTACCGCGGCGGCACGGCCTCGCGCCTCCTCCTCTACGACCTCAGCACCTACTCCGTCGAGCAGATCCCGCAGCCGGCAGGCCGCTCGAACGACACAGATCCGATGTGGATCGGCGACACCATCTGGTTCCGCTCCGACCGCGACGGCGAATTCAATCTCTACTCGTTCAATCCCTCGACAAAGAAAATCGAGCAGCGGACGCGGTTCGCCGACTTCCCGGTCATGAGCGCGAACGCCGGAGCCGGCAGGATCATCTTCGAGCAGGCGGGCCGCATCCATCTTTTCGATCCGCGCAGCGGCGCGACGACATCGCTGAAGATCGGCATCGCGGCGGATCTCGCCGAAATGCGCCCCCGCTTCGTCAAGGGCGCCAAGTACGTCCGCAACGCGAGTATCTCGCCGTCGGGACAGCGCGCGGCGCTCGAGTTCCGCGGCGAGATCCTCACGCTTCCCGCAGAGAAAGGCGACGACCGCAACCTCTCGCAGAGCACAGGCGCTAACGATCGTTCACCGGTCTGGTCGGCGGACGGCAAGTCGGTCGCCTGGTTCACTGACGAATCGGGCGAGTATGAGCTGCGCATCGGGTCGCAGGACGGCAAAGGGACGCCACGCCGGATCCGCGTCGAGGGAGCCGGTTTCTACGAGAACCCGAAGTGGTCACCCGACGGGAAGTTCATCAGCTACAGCGACAACTCGCACTCGATCTATCTGCTCGACATCACATCGGGCGCATCGTCGAAACTCTCGTCGCATGCGCTCTATCGCCCCGGTCCCGTCCTCGATCATGCCTGGTCGCCCGACTCGAAATGGCTCGCGTACACGCGCATGTCGTCCACGAATCTCAATTCGATCAACCTCTACTCGATCGATCAGAAGAAGTCGTTCCCGCTGGGCGATGGTTTGAGCGACGCGCGTGAGCCGCTCTTCGATCCGAACGGCAAGTACCTCTACTTCGTCGCGTCTACCGATGCCGGCCCGGTTGCCGACTGGTTCTCGCAGTCGAGTGCCGACATCAGCACGACGAATCAGATCTACCTTGCGGTTCTGCCGAAGGGCGTCGAGTCGCCGCTCGCGAAAGAGACCGACGAGGAAGGCGTACCCATTCCGAAGCCGGACGACAAACCGGAGGCTGACAAGGACAAACCGGAGGGTGACAAGAAGGACGACGCGGTGGCGAAGAAGCCCGCCGTCGTGAAAATCGATTTTGATCGGCTCGGCCAGCGCATCCAGGCGCTTCCGCTCAGCGCCTCCGTCTACACGAACCTCGGCATCGCGAAAACCGGCGCGCTCTTCTACCTCAAGAGTGCAGGTGGCGCGAGCCGCTTCGAGACTGACGACGAAGCGAACCTCTACCGCTTCGATCTCACGAAGCGGAAGGAGGACATGCTCGCTGAAAAGATCGAGGCGTTCGAGCTCTCGCGCGACGGCAAACGAATCCTGCTGCGGCTTCCGAAGAGCAAGTGGTCGATCGCCGATGTCGGCGACAAGATCGATCCGTCGAAGCGGCCGCTCGGAGTCGACGCCGTCGAAGTGAAAATCGATCCGGTCGCCGAATGGCGCCAGATCTTCGACGAGGCGTGGCGCATCAATCGCGACTACTTCTACGACCCGAACATGCACGGCGCCGACTGGAAGGCGATGAAGTCGAAGTACGCAGCGTTTCTCCCGCACGTCGCCGCCCGCTCTGATCTCAATCGCGTATTGCAGTGGATGAGCAGCGAGCTGGCCGTCGGCCATCATCGCGTTACCGGCGGCGACATGATGGAGACGCCTGTCGTCCCGGGCGGACTCCTCGGCGCCGATTACAAAGTCGAGAACGGCCGCTATCGCTTCGCCAGGGTGTATGGCGGAATGAACTGGAATCCGCTGCTTCGCGCGCCGCTCACCGAGCCGGGAGTCGATGTCGTCGCAGGCGAGTATCTGCTTGCGGTCGACGGCAAGGAGCTTCGCTATCCCGAAAATCTCTACAGCCGATTCGAGCGGACGGCGGGACGATTCACAGAGATCACAGTCGGTCCGAATCCCGACGGCAGTGGCTCGCGCACGGTCAAAGTCGTGCCGATCGAGGACGAGCTCCAGCTCCGCAATCGCGACTGGGTCGAGAACAACCTCCGCTACGTCACCGCGAAGACCAACGGCCGCGTCGCGTACGTCTACGTTCCGAACACCGCGGGCGCCGGTCATGAATACTTCAAGCGCTACTTCTTCCCGCAGGCTGACCGCGAGGCGATCATCGTCGACGAGCGATACAACGGCGGCGGGCAGGTCGCCGACTACTACATCGACATTCTTCGCCGCCCGCTGATCAGCTACTGGGCCACGCGTTACGGCGGCGATCTCAAGACTCCGCTCGCATCGATTCAGGGACCGAAGGTGATGCTCATCGACGAGAACGCCGGATCAGGTGGCGACCTGCTGCCGTGGATGTTCCGCAAACTCGAGATGGGCACGCTGATCGGACGCCGCACCTGGGGCGGCCTCGTCGGCATCCTTGGCTTTCCGACCCTCATGGACGGCGGCTCCATCACCGCGCCGAACCTGGGGATCTGGACCGAGGAAGGGTTCATCGTCGAGAACGAAGGAGTGGCGCCCGACATCGAGGTCGAGCAGACACCGGCCGACGTACTCGCGGGCCGTGACCCGCAACTCGACAAGGCGATCGAGGTCGTGATGAAACAGCTGGAGGCGAATCCGGTGGTGAGGCCGAAGCGGCCCGCGTTTCCGGTAAGGGTGCGTCGGTAGCCCCCCGACGTCATCCTGAGCCGCGAAGACGGCGAAGGATCTTCTGATAGCGCTTGCGATGCCTGTGGCTCGAGCATTCCAGCGCTATCAGTAGATCCTTCGCTTCGCTCAGGATGTTGGGGACCAGAATCACGACATCCAATTCACGCCCGCATCGCGATTCCATTTCGTCGTCATCTTCTTCGACTTGGTGAAGAAATCGATGGAACTGCGACCGGTGATGTCGCCGACGCCGAACTTTGATTCGTTCCAGCCGCCGAAGCCGAAGGGCTCGCGCGGGACCGGGACGCCGACGTTGACGCCGACCATGCCGGCGCTTGCATGCTCCATCACGTAACGTGCGACGCCGCCGCTTTCGGTGAAGACCGAGGCCGCGTTGCCGTACTTCGAGCGCTGCTGAACCGATACCGCTTCCTCGACATTCTTCGCGCGTACGATCGCCATCACCGGTCCGAACACTTCTTCCTGCGCGATCCGCATGTCGGCCGTCACATGATCGATGAGCGTCGGACCGATGTAGAAGCCGTTCTCTTTGCCGGGCACGGTGTAGCTGCGGCCATCGACGAGGATCTTTGCCCCCGCCTTCTCCGCCTCGGTGATGTAGCGCTCGATCCGCTCCTTCGCCTCGCGCGAGATGACGGGCCGATGTGTTTGCCTGGAACCATCGCCCGCATGGTCGCCACCATCTTCTCGATGATGTGATCGCTCTGACCGACGGCCATCATCACTGACGCTGCCATGCATCGCTGTCCCGCGCAGCCCGACATCGATGCGACGACGTTCGACGAGGTCATTTCCGGCTCGGCGTCCGGCATGACGATGAGATGATTCTTCGCGCCGCCGAGGGCGAGGACGCGCTTGAGGCTCGCAGTGCCGCGGCGATAGACGATTTTGGCGACGCGCGTCGAGCCGACGAACGTGATCGCCTCGATGTCGGGATGATCGCAGATCGCCTCAACTGTCGCCTGGCCGCCGTTGACGATGTTGAACACGCCGTCGGGGAGGCCTGCCTCGCGGAGGAGCTCGGCGATGCGCGTCGCGCTGAGCGGCACCTGCTCGGACGGCTTGAGGATCATGCAGTTGCCGAGGGCGATCGCGTTCGGGATCGTCCAGTTGGGGACCATGTTGGGGAAGTTGAACGGAGTGATCGACGCAACGATGCCGACCGGATAGCGCTCGACGCGGCACTCGACCCCTTTGCTGACTTCGAGCACTTCGCCGGCCGTGATCTGCGGCAGCGAGCATGCGAACTCGGTCAGCTCGGCGGACTTGAGCACTTCCGCGCGCGCCTCGCTATCGACTTTGCCGTTCTCCTCGGAGACGAGCGCCGCGAGCCCGTCGATGTTTTTCTCGAGCAGAGTCTTGTAGCGGAAGAAGACCTGGACACGCTCCTTGATCGGCATCGCGGACCACGCGGGAAAGGCCGCTCTGGCCGCTTCGGCCGCGCGCGAAACCTCGGCGTTCTGAGACAGCGGAACGCGCGAGATCACGCTCCCATCCGCCGGATTCGTGACCTCGAGATGCTCGCCGCTGGTCCCGACGAATGCCCCGCCGATGAAGTTGGGGACGGGGGGGTACTTGGCCTTGGTCGACTGCTGGATTGCACTCATGGTGCGTAATGTACGCCTGCGAGGTCCCAACGTCATCCTGAGCCGCGAAGACGGCGAAGGATCTTCTGAGAGCACATGCGATGGGTTTGCACAATCGTCACTCGTGCTCTCAGAAGATCCTTCGCTTCGCTCAGGATTACACCAATACACCAACGCGTCACTCGTCATGCGTAACGCGTCACCGTTATGATGACGTCACTCATGTCATCACTCAGACAAATGTTTCGCACGAAGTCGCTCGATGCGCTCGTCGGGGAGACGCACGAGGAAGGTCATCAGCTCAAGAAGGTGCTGGGGCCGTGGAACCTGGTGGCGCTCGGGGTCGGCGCGATCATCGGCGCGGGCATCTTCGCGACGATCGGCACGGCGGCCGCGGGCGACGCCCACCGGCCGGGAGCAGGGCCCGGGCTCATGCTCTCGTTCGTCGTGACGGCTATCGTCTGCGGTTTCACGGCGCTCTGCTACGCCGAGTTCGCGTCGATGGTGCCGGTCTCCGGCTCGGCGTACACGTACGCGTACGGCACGCTCGGAGAGTTCGTCGCGTGGATCATCGGGTGGGATCTGATGATCGAGTACGCGATTGGCAACGTCGCGGTTGCGATCTCGTGGGCGAACTACATGAACACGTTTCTCGCGGGGCTGGGGGTGCACTTACCGATCTGGCTCACCGTCGATTACCACACGGCCGTCACGAAGATGCCGGCGGTAGTCGCGGCCGCACCGCATCTCTTCGGCTTCCCGATCGTCGTGAACATCCTTGCGCCGGTCATCGTCCTCGCGATCACCGTCGTCCTCGTCTGGGGCATCCGCGAATCGGCTCGCTTCAACTTCATCATGGTCGCGCTCAAGCTCGTCGTTCTCGCCTTCTTCGTGATCGTCAGCTTCAAGTTCGTGAAGTCCGAGAACTGGGTGCCC
>JAENWF010000242.1 GCA_016650215.1 Thermoanaerobaculia bacterium | reverse complement strand
TCATAGAGGTTCCAGGGGCCGCTCGACACATAGAACAGCGGGTTCGCATCGCGATGAAGGGCGTGATAGAGGTCTGCGACGCCGTCAAACGCGGTGCGCATCGCGGCGTTGCGCAGGAGGACCGTCTGCATCATCGTTCGCAGGCTCGTCGCACCTGTCTCGACGATCGTGTCGTCGATGTCGCTGATGATGCCGAACTCGGCGTGTGCGGGCGGGATGAGCGCTTGAGCTGTCGCTGTCGATCCCGCGCCGCTGAGCTGCACCTCGTGCCACATCTTCGATTCGTCCATCAGCTCGGGCTGCAATCGAATCTGAAAGTGTCCCTCTTCGTCGGTAACACTCTCGACGACCGCGTCACGGTAAGAGGCGCGGATCGGAACTCCCGCCAGCTCGTCGCTTTGAAATCTGCGGTACGCATTGACGAGATTCCGCCAGAGAGGTTCCGCCTCGCGGCCGCGGGTGATCTTCCTGTCCGCGATCACGCGCCCGCGCAGGAGAAGCTCGTTGGCACGCCCAATGCCGCGGTAGGGGACGATCAGTGCGCGGCGCCGGTCAGGGAAGGGGAGGGTGAGGCGGTTACCGTCGATCGTCTGCTCGAGATCGGCAGCCACCGCCCGGAGCGCTTCCTTCCAGCTCATGCGTTGCGCATTCTGCCTTAGAATTTGCGAATCAATTCGCGCCGAAAGAGGTCCCGATGAGCGACGTGCTCCCCGTTAAGAATCCAGTCACGCTGGATGCAGTCTCACGTTCCAACCGTTCGTCTCGGACGCCGAGGACGCTGCCGGTCGAAGCAAAGTCGGTCGTGTGGAACCCCTCACCGGAGGAGCTGCGGCGCTTCGCTGCTGAGATGCCGAACGTTCGCCCGACCGAGTTCGGCAATCTGAACGTCGCGACACGTGTGGTCTCGCGGTCGAAGCTGTCGACCTTCGTCGCGACCGATAGCCCGCACGAGCATTCGGATCAGACGATCACGCGCGCCGAGTACGAGCGGGTCGCGAAGCTTCAGGATGACTACATCCGGACGCGCGACATGCTCGTCGTTGAAGGCTACATCGGGAACGACCCGCATTTCCGGACTGCCGCGCGTCTCATTATCGAAAAAGCGAACGCGAACATCGCCGCCATGCAGAGCATCCTCTACTACGCCGCTACGTCTGAGGAACTGCAATCGTTCGTGCCGGAAGTGACCGTGATCTACACCCCGAATCTGAAGGCAGATGGCTATCCCGACGAGCGGCTCATCGCGGTCGATCTCGAACAGAACATCACCCGGGTATTCAACTCCGACTACTTCGGCGAATCGAAGAAGGGCGGATTGCGGATGTGGAACAAGATCGTTTACGAGCGCGGCGGCCTGGCGCTCCACGCCGGCTGCAAGATCATTCCGGTCGGAGGAAAGAAGCGGGTCGGCCTCATCGTCGGACTCTCCGGCACTGGAAAGACGACGACGACCTTCACCAAGCAGAACGACTCATCGCCGGTACAGGACGATTTCTGCGCGCTGATGCCCGGCGGCAAGGTGTACGCGACCGAGAACGGCTGCTTCGCCAAGACGTTCGGTCTGAATCGCCAGGACGAGCCGACGATCTACGACGCGTGCGCCTCGACTCATGCGTGGCTCGAGAACGTCTCCCAGCAGGACGGTGGCAAGGTTGACTACTTCGACACCTCGTACACGCAGAACGGCCGGGCAGTGATCCGGATGCAGGACATTGCCGGCGCCGCCGATGCGAGCGAAGTCACCAAAGTCGATTTCCTTCTCATCCTCAACCGCAACGAGAACCTCATCCCGGCCGTTGCGAAGCTCGAGGGACCGCTCGCTGCCGCGTATTTCATGCTTGGGGAGACGAAGGGAACCAGCGCGGGAGGCGCCTCCGAGGCTGGCAAATCGTTGCGTGTGCCGGGGACGAACCCCTTTTTTCCGATGCTCCACGCCCATCAGGGCAACCGAATGCTCGAGCTGATGAAGAACAGCCCGATGGATGTCTACCTGATGAACACCGGTCGCATCGGGGGCGACGAGAAGGACGATCGCTCAAAGAAGGTAAAGATCCAGCACTCTTCGGCCATCGTCAAGGCGATAGCCGAGGGAACAGCCAGGTGGGAAAAGGATCCCGACTTCGGCTACCTGGTCGCCAGCTCGCTTCCGGGGATGGATGACCTTGACTACCTCCAGCCGCGCAAGATGTACGAGCGGCAGGGGAGGATGGATGAGTACCGTGCCCTCGTCGCCAAGTACAACACCGACCGCCGCGAGTACCTCCGCAAGTGGAAGGGGCTGTCAGAAGAGATCGTGAACGCGATCTAGCGGGCACGGCCCGCTGCGTAGGTTGCTGCGCCTTGCGGGGCGTGCTTCTCAACCGTCATCCGCAGCGGCTTCGATCGGCGCAACGCGCCTGGTCTCTCCGTTTTGCCGCGCAGACGTTGCGCGGTGTGGCTACTTCGTCACGCGTCACTCGTCACTCGTAACGATCGGATCGAACCCGCTAGGTCTCCACGTGCAGGAACATGTACACGGCCGCGATCGCGAAGAGGATGTTCGCACTCCAGGCCGAGAGCATGGGGGGCAGATTTCCCACCTCGCCGAACTTCGTAAAGACGGCGAAGATCATCCAGTACGTGATGCCGAGGACCAGCGCGATTCCGATGCCGTAAAGTGCGCCGCGCTTGCCGGCGCGGAACGCGAAGGGGAGAGCGATCAGTGCCATCACGAGACTGATGAATGGCCACGACGTCTTCGAATAGAGCTTTACCGATAGCTCGTCGGCCGCGTATCCCGTCGCGCGGATCGTATCGACGTAACGACGCAGTTGCGCGAACGTCATCTGCGCCGGTGACTTTGCTTCTGTCTCGAAATCGTCCGGCGTCTCCGAATACTGGAGCGCCACCGGCTTGGTGATCGGAGTAAAGCTGGCCTGCCCGGCATCGTTGAAAGAGCGAATCCAGCCATTGTTGAACGACCACGCGCGGCCGTCCCACTTCGCGCTTTGCGCGAAGACCCGACGCGCGAGGCGGAACTGCGTCGGGTGGAACTCGAACACCTGCACCTGCGAGAGTGCCTGGCGGTCGCGGTCATACGAGAGAAAGTTGATCAGGTAACGCCCGCGGCCGAAGAACCAGAGCCGCTGCTGGCCCGACGAAGAAGCGAGCGGCTTTTTCCCTTCGATCACTCTGCGCAGAGTCTCCGAGCGCTGCGTCGAGTACGGCAGAACGAAATCCTGGACGAGATACGAGAACGCGCTGATGAGTCCAGCCACCGCAACGATCGGGAGTGCAATGCGATACAACGAGACACCTCCCGACTTGATCGCCGTCACTTCGTTGTTCTTCGACAGAACTCCGAAGGTGACGAGCGTCGCAACCAGAACCGAGATCGGCAGCGTCCAGTTCAGGATCTCGAAGATGAGGAATCGGTAGTACGCGAACACCGTATGAAACGGGATCTCGTTCGCCCGGATGTCACCGGAGATCTCGGTGTAGTCGACGATCACGAAGAGCGACATCACCGAGACCAGCACGAGTCCGAGAATCTTGAGGAACTGCTTGAGGATGTAACGGTCGAGGATGTTCGGGAAGGTGATGTCGAGCCGGCTCAGAACCGACGATCCTTCCTCCGTCGATTCGGCCGTCGAGCGGCGATTGACCAACAGGTTCTGGACCACCCCGATCAGCTTTCGAATCGGGTTTCCTCCCGTCCGTTGAGCGCCCGCGTCGCGGTTCGCACGTCGCAGAAGGTAGATGCCGAGGGCGAGGAGGATGATATTCGGAGTCCACATCGCGATGCCGGGGGGAACCGCGCCGGTGCCCGCGAGATGCTCGCCATTGTTGATCATCACGTAGTAGAGAAGGATGATCCCAATACTTAAAGAAAAGCCTGAGCTTCTGCCGCCTCGGCGATTCGTGATGCCGAGCGGTAGCCCGAGGATTCCGAACACCAGGCAGGCGAACGGAATCGAGAACTTCTTGTGGATCTCGACGCGCGCGAGATTGTAAGTTCGGTCGCGGTATCGGCTGCTCATCCTCGCCTGCGTGACGAGCTCGCCGAGATTCATCTCGCGGAGCGAACGCGACAGCTTCGCCGAGTTGTACTCGGAGAGCGTGCTGTCGGCGACCATCAGGCGTTGCGTCTCGTTGCGATTGAGGTCATATCGCTCGGGGCGGCGCGGATCCCAGAGATGTGACTGCGCACGCCGGAGGTTCATCCAGACCTGTTTGGAGGGCTGCACGACCGAGATCGAGCCGGAGTCAGCGATGATGATTCTCTGGCCCGTCGGCTGGACCAGGCTGGATGCGTTGGGATCTTCGTTCTCGCGCGCCGCCGCGGCATTGACGATGTCGCTGGGAGTCGTGCCAGCCTCGGGATCCTCTGTGCGGCTGTCAGCGACGAACACGCCCTTCCACTGACCCGTCGCCGGGTCCGTGTCGTTCACGTAGATCATCAGGTTTTCGTATTCGTCATAAACGACGCGAGGCCTGATCTCTTTCTGCACGGACGAAGTCAGCACCTCGGCCTGGATCGCTTTGAATCGTGTGTTGCCCTTCGGCATCACCACGTTGATCAGGTAGAGGTTGAGAAGGAAGATCGCGAAGCTGAAGACGAACACCGGCAGGTAGATCGTGCGCGTCGAGATGCCGAGCGCCCGCATCGCGATGATCTCCGAGTCGGACGAGAGGCGTCCCACCGCGATGAGGACGCCGAACAGCAGCGACATCGGAACCGTCAGCACGACGATGTGCGGAAGCGAGAGCGCCAGGAGCTTTCCGACAGTCCCGATCGTGAGCGAACGGGTGATGATCATCCCGGCCATGGTGAAGAGCTGCTGCATGAGAATGATCGAGGTATAGAAGGTGAACCCGAGCAGAGTGGGTCCAATCATCTCTTTCAGGATGTAGCGGGTCAGGATCTTCACGCGGCTCGGATTCTAGCTGGCTGAGGGTGGAGAACTGGTTTTCCTCAGAGTCCCGTAAGATAGATTATGTTAAATACGACGGGCTGAGAAGATGAGAACTGCGGTGGCGCTGACTCCGCAGCCCCCATCCTCGACGTCTCCCACGCCAGTCCTCAGTCCCTTAATCCGCTAGCTATTTCAAGCCGCGCGCAGACGGCGAGAAATCCGCTACTCGGCCTCGAGGCGCTTGAGCAGCTTGCGAATGGCGTCGAGAATCTCGTCCTTCTCGACGTTCGCTTTCTTGAACGTCATGTTGAACGTGAAGGGGAGCGATTTGTCCTTCAGCTGAAAGACGAAGTTCTTCGGCCGGCCTGGCTTCTTCGGCTCCGATCGCGAGGCGGTCTGCTTGCGGACGTCGTCGCGCGAGACCTCCCCTGCCGCAATTCTCCGGACGACCTGCTCCATCGCCTCTTCGCTTCCGGCGCGCGCCACCTGCACGAGCAGTGATTTGTTCGCGATCCCCGCCTCGCGGCACATCGCGCGAAGCCGGTCGGGGATTTCGTTGATCAGCAGCGTCTCGGTCACGGTTGTCCTGGACTTGCCTATGACCTGGGAGATTCGCTCGTGCGTGTAGCCGAACTTCTGCTGCAGCACGTACAACCCTTCCGCTTCTTCAAACGCCGTCAGATCCTTGCGCTGGATGTTCTCGATCAGCGCGATCTCGAGGGTTTCCTGATCGTCGACGTCGAGCTCGATCGCTGGAATCTCATCGAGTCCCGCGAGCGTCGCGGCCCGGAAGCGGCGCTCGCCCGAGATGATCTGGTAGCGGTTCGGCGCGATCGATCGCACGAGAATCGGCTCGAGCACTCCCTTCTCGCGGATCGACACCGCGAGCTCTTCGATATTGCCGAGACTCGTGCGCGGTTGCTCGGCGTTCGGCTCGATCATCTCGAGCGAAATCATCGAGCCGATGTGCCGCCCCGAGCGCCTGGTGAGCTCCTCGACGTAATGCGAGTCATGACGCATGCCGTGCCGGTCGGGTAGTCCTCGCTTCAGTGCCATGGCTGGTTCCTTGTCTCAGACCCGCGAGAGGATCTCTTCCGACAGCGAGTAGTACTCCATCGCGCCGCTCGACCGTGGGGCAAACGTGAAGATCGATTCCTTGTACGCAGGACTCTCCTCGAGCCGGATCGATTTGGTGATGACGGTGTTGAAGAGCCGATCGCCAAACACGTTCCCGATCTGGTCGTGGATGTCCTTGGCGAGCGTGGTCCGCTTGTCGTGCATGGTGATGACGACGCCGAGTAACTGCAGGTTCGGATTCGGGCGCGCCTTGATCTTCTCGATCGTCTCGAGGAGATCATCGGTCCCTTCGAGTGCAAAGTACGATGATTGAATCGGCACCAGCACGTGAGTCGAAGCGACGAGCGCGTTGACCGTGATCATGCCGAGGGTCGGCGGCGTGTCGATGAAGATATAGTCGTACTGATTCGCCGTCTCCTTCATCTTGTCCTTGAGACGAAAGGGCCCGTCGAGCTCGCCGATCAGCTTCGACTCGAGCTTGGCGAGTGCGATCCGCGACGGTGCGACGAAGAGATTCGGAACCGACGTCGGAACGATTACGTCGTTGAGCGGCATCTCCTCGCTCACGAGCACGTCGTACATCGACCGCGTGACCGATCGCGGATCGACGTAGCTCATCGTGGAATTAGCCTGAGGATCGAGGTCGATGAGGAGCGTCTTGAGGTTCTTGTTGGCGACGGCGGCGGCGAGGTTGATGGTGGTGGTGGTCTTGCCGACTCCGCCTTTCTGATTCGCGACGGTGATGATCATTCGCTGGTGCGATTGTAGCGCATGGCGCTCGTCATCCTCTGACCTTCGCTACGCTCAGAGGCTGTGAGAAATCCGGCCTCTGTGTG
>JAENWF010000241.1 GCA_016650215.1 Thermoanaerobaculia bacterium | reverse complement strand
TTCTCGAGCCCGGGGATCATCTGAAGCACCCGTTTCTGCTCGCCCGCTTTCATCTTCGTCTGGAAGCCGACGAGGTTGAAGTACTCATCGGAGAGATCCTCTTTGCGAAGCTGAACGACCGCGTGCGGCCGTTCGCCGGTCTCGGGATGCTCGAGCCCGACCGGCTTCATCGGGCCGAAGCGAAGGGTTTCGATGCCGCGGCTCGCGATCTCTTCGATCGGAAGGCAGCCCTCGAAGTGCGCCGCGTTCTCGAAGTCGTGGAGCGGATAGAGCTCGGCGGATAGCAGCGCCGCGATGAAGGCCTCGTACTGCTCCCTGCTCATCGCCGCGTTGAGATAGTCGATGCCGGAGCCTTTGCCGTAGCGCGACTTCCAGTAGAGCTTCGACATGTCGAGCGAGTCGGCGGCGACGATCGGCGCGATGGCGTCGTAGAAATAGAGACCGTCGCGTCCGAGAAACTCGTTGATCGCGTCGAAGAGCGGCTGGGAGGTGAGCGGGCCAGTCGCGACGACGAGAAAGTCATAGTCTGCCCGGTCGAGCGTCGTGACCTCTTCGCGCCGCAGCGTGACTCCCTCCTGGGCACCGATGGTTTCGGTCACGGCCTGCGCGAAACGCTCGCGATCGACTGCGAACGCGTCGCCCGCCGGTACGCGCGCGGTCTCAGCGCAGCGGATCACCATCGATTGCAGCAGCGCCATCTCGCGCTTGAGCAGTCCGACGGCGTTCGACGGAGCCGATGACCGCAACGAGTTCGAGCAGACGAGCTCCGCGAGGTTCGAAGTCTGATGCGCGGCAGTCATCTTCACCGGCCGCATCTCGAAGAGATCGACCGTGTGGCCGCGCTGGGCGAGCGCGTACGCGCATTCGGACCCAGCGAGTCCGGCGCCGATGATCTTGATTCGGGACACGAGTCAGTTCGACGATTCGGGCTCGACCGCGAACTGTGTGGCGGCGTCGATGCGGATCTCTCCAAACTTCTGTTCGAAGAGCGAAATGTTCTGTGCGAGAGCCTCGAGAAGCTGCTTTGCGTGCATCGGCGTCATGATCACGCGGCTGTAGACCTTCACGTCCGTTCGCCCCGGAACCATGCGCCCGAGGTCGATCACGAACTCGCTCGGCGAATGAATGATGTTCGCGAAATTCACGTAGTCACCCTGCGCGGTCTGATCGTCGAGGGTGATCCGAATAGTTGGAGCTGCTGGCGGCGTCTGTTGTTCCATGGCGGGAACCTCGGAAGGGGGAAGTTCACCCCGATCTGGAGAATAACACGCGCGTCCGGCCGCATCGCGAGGCCATGGCACATGGGTTTGAAAGGGCCACCTGGACTACGAGTCGAGCGCGCCGGGGCCTTCCCCGTCCAGCAGTAATCGTTTCCGAGTCAGATCCTCAGAGGCCCGGCTCCGCCGGCCCTCTTTTTTGCAGCAGGACTTCCCATCCGCCCACAAGGTTCCACGTGCGTCGCACGCGCGAACGCGGCGAAAGCCAGTTCTCGAGATGAGCGGGCGCTTTCAGCATCGCCGCGGCAAGCGTGCGCACCGGATCAGCGAGGCTTCCCGCGATGACCGAAGGGCCCGAAACGATCACGCGCACATCCCACGCGAAAGTCTCGCGGAAACGATTCCAGAACTCACTTCCCATGTCGTGCACGTGCGCGGGATAGGCAAGGTCGAGACGCGGAAAGAAGCGCGTGAGAGGGAGCACATACGGCGTTCGCGCGTAGAAAAACCCGCCCGGCGCGATCGCGGAGTGCAACGTCTGCAGCACGGGCCGCAGCGAAGGGATGTGCTCGAGAATCGCACTCGCCAGCACGAGATCGTACTCGCCCTCGATCGGCACATCGGGCGCCTGATACTCCACGCGGAGCCCATCGCCCTCGGACGGGCCTCGCGGCGTGAAGTCGACCACTCGAACATCCGCGGAGCGTGCGCGGCCAAGTGCGATCAGTCGCGAGGCCACGGCCTTGGCGAGACTGCCGTTGCCGCCGCCGTAGTCGAGGACGCGGACCGCTTCGCCGAACGAGACGGAAGGCAGCCCGCGGATGAGATGTCTGGCGAAGCGAAGCGGTGCGGAGAACGTTATGTCGCGTTCGTGGCCGTCGTAATAGCTGGCGTAGTAACTCTCCAGAACGTCGAGCCGCGGCATGTATGACGCGGACGCCGCACAACAATGTCCGCAACGAAGCATGTGCACATCAGGATCTGCTTGAACGCGAAACAGAGAGCGCCGCGGCTCTCCGCTCCTGCAGACAGGGCAGGCGCTCGTCTCATCCAGGAGCTCGGATGCGCTGAGATGCCGCTTGGGCGCGTGCGTGACCTGCATCGACGCATGACGTTTTACACTGAGTCGCGGTGGACATCCACGAAATCGCTTCCGGCCTGACTCTCGACCCTGCTGGTTACTGGCTCGCGCCGGAAACGACACAGCCGTCCTATCCCGCCGAAGGAAACGACATCTGCTTCGGAATGGAAGAGGAATCGTTCTGGCTTGCGCACCGCAACTGCGCCATCACGGTGATCTACACGCCGCTCGTGTTCGCGTTGTGCGTCGTGTTGCCGTCGCTCATCGAGTCGATGACGGACCACCGAGGCGTGGCGGTCGCGGCCGTGTTCTTCCTGACGATCTGGGTATCGATGGTGCAGCTGCGCGATTACGCGTTGCAGTACCCGCCCCCGCCCCCGGTCGAAGCAGTTCCCGCGAAGTGAAAACACTGGGCGTGGCCGGAAAACCCGCGCCCCGCCAGGAGCAGTGATTCCGGGCCCTCTCCCCAGGATCGCGGCGGACGCACATGAGGCGTACGCCGTGCCAAGGACGAGCCCCTGCGCGAATGTGCATCAGTCGCTCAAATTGCGGATCACGCGGGGCGTCGCCAAGGGCACCACGACACTAGTGCAGCTAGTCTCCGTCATTCTGAGCCGGCGTAGCGGCGAAGGATCTCAAAATGCGAAGAACCGCGCTCGATATGAGTTGCGCATCCTGAGACCCTTCGCCGTCTACGCGGCTTCTAATGACCGGATCGGGTTGCACATCCAAAAGGGAGCACGCCTCGATTCCGGTGGCGGCGCCGCTTAAGCTTGCCACCGGCTACCCTCTTTGGCGCCTCCGGCGCCATCCACATAGCGCTCGACGTCATCACCTCTCCACCGACGCACCGTGTCGTTCCCCAGCTCAGGATGACGGATCAGTGATTGGCTATTCATGCTTGCCGCCCTCACTCCGTCACGGGATTCGATCGCGCCGCGCGCGCACGCCGCGAGCACGATCGCGACTCCTGCAATGACTGCGGCGGCTCCCGACAACCACGCGTCGCGAGGCCAGGGCACTTGGGTTCGAAGGGAGACGAAGGGGTGGGGTTGATTTGGTCGGGCAGGGGGGATTTGAACCCCCGACCACCTGAACCCCATTCAGGTACGCTACCAGGCTGCGCTACTGCCCGAGGAGACCGCGGATGGTATCACTACTCGAAAAGTGACGCGTGACGAGTGACGGGTGGAATCCGCCTTTCCTCGTCACTCGTGACGCGTCACTCGTCCCCTCCCCGCGAATCACATCCAGACGATCACGAATTTCGTGATCTCGATGTTCTTCGGTGCGGGGGCGACGGAAAGCTCTTCGATCTCGTTCGCTTTGCCGATCAGGTCGTCACGAAGCGCCTGCAGCTCCCGGTCCCACGACTTCTGGATGAGAGAGATGTGGTCGCGATAGTCGACTTCGCGCACCGACTGCGGCGCCTCGGTCGCCGTCGACGTGCGGCCGCTCGTAATGTTGTAAAGCTCCTGTCCCCATGAGACGTTCACGTCCTGCGCGTGCTCGAGCGGAATCGCTTCGTCTGAGTCGCGTTGGCGGTCCTCGCGCTCGGAGCGTTCGCGGAGCTGATCGAGACGCCGGCGGAAGGTACTCTCCAGCCGCTCGGTCTGATCGTCGACGCGTCGCTGCGCTTCTTCGATGCAGCGCGCGATAAACGACTCGCGCGATTCGTTGGGCTCCGAGTAAAGACCGAACGCGCCGTTCTGATAGATGCGCAGCCGTTCGGACGATTCGAGGAACTCGCGGAACGAGCCCTCCGAGCCTGCAGCGGTCATCGCGAGCGTCTCGACCGGGACGGATCGATCGAGGCCGCGCTCGGGATCGGGCACTGCCCGAAGATCGAGTTTGTCGGGATCGACACGCTTCGCATCGAGCCACACCGCGCTCTCGCTATTCTTGAGGACCGGCGCGGCGTACGCGCGCGTGACGGCATGGTGCGTGCCGCTGCGCGAGTCGACGCGCGTCACGATCGCCTCGGCCATCAGGTATGGACGATAGTCACCGCTGCCGGCGTACGAGAAACGCTGCTCGATGTCGGCGCTCACGCGCGACGACATACGCCCGCGAGGTAGATCGGCCATCGGCTTCGCGTTCTCGTCGCGCTGAATCGAGAGCCCATTTGAAACGGGAGCGACATCGAGCACGCGTCCCGGAACCGAGGCAAGAGCCTCGACGATCGCTGCGCGGTTCTCCGGCGGGAACAGGAAAACAATGCAGCCGCCGCCTCCTGCGCCGCAGACCTTGCCGCCCCACGCTCCCGCGCCGAGAGCTGCCTCGACGGCGGCATCGATCTCCGGCGTCGAGATGCCCTCGATCAGTTCCTTGCGATGCCGCCATTCAGTGCCGAGTACCGCTCCTGCAGTCTTGAAGTCGCCCGCCTCGAGCGCTTTCTCCATCTCGATGGAGGTCGCTGCGATCTTCGACAGCCCCTTCTGGACTTTCTTCTTCCCGTCGATCTGGCGCTTGTAGAGCTCCCAGTTGTTCGTTCCGGAAAAGTGCGAGACGCCGGTGTAATGCAGCAGCATGTGCTGCGCGAGATCGGCGACCGGCGTGGCGATCGGATGTCTGACGGGAGCACCGGGCAGCAGATGCAGCGACGCGAGCCCGCCGTAGACCGGCGGGTAATAGTCCTGAATCCCGGCGGGGACGCCGAGGAGGCGGGTCTCGAGATCGCGGACAAGCGCGATGAGAGCCTCGCCTTCGACCGGAGCACCGGCGATCTCGGAGAGCGCACGCACGAGCGTGATGCTGAGCGCGGACGAACCGCCGAGACCGGACCCGCGTGGTGCGTCAGTGCGTGTCGTGATGCTGATACCGCTCAGGTGAAAGTGCTCGACGGCGCGGTAGATCAGCGCGGCTTTCGGATCGGCGGAGAGCTCCTGCATCGACTCGTACCGCTGCCGGTACTGCTGGTCGGTGAGGAACATTTCGATCGCACCGTCGCCGGCGCGCACGACTTCCGACTCCGCATAGAAAGAGATCGCGACGTTGACTGTGCGCGAGCCCGGATGGAAGAGGTAGAGCGGCCAGAGATCGAGAGTGCCGCCAGCGAGGTCGGCGCGCACGGGCGCGCGGACGGTTACTTTATTCATGGTCTTTCCGGGTCCCGAATTGCTAGAAGAGTGCCCGCCGCTTCGACGCGTCGGCGGTGAGCTGAGCAGGAGCCGCGGAGAGCCGCGGCGACAGCGAGGCGACGTCGTGCCGGTAGCGGCGCAGCGAATCGCCGCGCAGCGGATCGGGTGTTATCGATTTCAATTTCAGCGGGTCGAGCCACTTGCCGCCGTCACGCACACGATAGTCGAGATGCGGTCCGGTCGCGAGTCCCGTCATTCCGACGTAACCGACGACCTCGCCCTGCACGACCTTCGTCCCTGGTTTGATTCCCTTCGCAAATCGCGAGAGGTGGAGGTACGAAGTCTCGATGCGGGAGGAGTGGCGGACGCGGACCATGTTCCCCTCGCCTCCCTTGCGGCGCGCTTCGACGACGACTCCGTCAGCAGTCGTCAGGACGGGAGTGCCGGAGGGGGCCCCGTAGTCGACGCCGTAGTGCGGGCGGAAATAGTTCAGAACGGGATGAAGACGCCTTTTTGAGAAACCCGAGGTGATGCGGCTGAACTGGAGCGGCGCGCGGAGGAACTGTTTCCGCAGCGGAGTGGCGCTTCGTGCGTAATAGCCAGCGGTGCCGTCGGACGCCTCGTGACGGAAGGCTTCGTATGTTTCTTCACTCCGCGTGAATTGCGCAGCGAGCACGGGACCGTAGCCGACCGGCTCCGATCCTGAGTAGCGTTTCTCCACGACGAGGCTGAATGAGTCGCCGCGCTGGAGCGCGAAGAAGTCGATGTCCCACTGGAAAATGTCGACGAGCTGCGCAACGAGCTGCGGCCCTTCGCCGGCGCCGCGGATCGCTTCGTAAAGCGAGGATTCGATCGTCGCTGCGACGGTCGACGTCACTCCGCTCTGCTTTGCGGGACGCGCTGTCACCCGGAACGTGCCGTCGTTGCGGATCGCATCGATGTCGCCCCAGGCCTGGACCTTCATCTGCACCGCGTCGATAGTCCCGCTCGCGTCGTGATGAAAACGGAGAAGATGGCCGGGACGGAGGCGGCGTACATCGATCGAGCGGGCGAACTCCTGTGTCAGCAAAGCGCTGTCGGATCGCGACACCCCGCCCGCCGTGAGAACCGCGTCGAGCGTGTCGGCGGCCTCGAACGTTAGGACAACCGAATGCTCCGGAAGATCGTCGGGGGCCGCTGCGGCGAGTTCCTGGTAACGCAGGTCGGGCGTGGTGATCGCGGCCGTCATCGCCGGAGCGGCGGATGGCTCAGCGGTCCATGCTGCGAGAAGGACGAGTACGGCAATCGGCACTGCCGCCGCCGCGTACACCCGTGGTCTCCTCACACGCCGCTGGTGCTGTCTTCGTTTCTTGATCATCGAGTCGCCGTCAGGGCCGAGAGAGTAGCCGCGAGGGCTTCACCGGGAACGATTTTCGGATCGTAGCATGCGATCCGCATGGACTGACCGGCGCTTCAGTTGCTCGCCGGTTCGACGCTCAGAACCTGAGTCTGCGTCTTCTCCACCTGGGCCGCGAAGTCGTTCTTCCGGTACTCCGCGGGAATCCGGAAAATCGATTGATCGGCCTTCACTTCTCCGATCGAAGTGACGGTCATCTCTCGCGTCGAGGTGCGAACCGTCGGCACTTTGAGCTCGGATTTCGCCGTCCGCGGCACGGTCAGGTTGGTCTTGGAGATCCTGACGGTCTGCTTCAGCGGGAACCCCTTGATCTTCGTCGTTTCCGCCGCGATCAGCTCGTCGATCTTCACATTACCTGTCTGCACGAACGAGTTCGTGAACGCGGCCTCGGCTGAGTCTCCGAAGAGCGGAGTCGTCCACTTGTCGATCTCGGCCCTCACCCGCTGCTTGAGAGGCATGTTGCGGAAGTTGACCGTGATGTCGTAGGTCATCGTGAGACGGTAATGCTCTCCGGTGATCCCGGCGACGCGGATCGTGTCGTCGAGCTTCGTGACCGTCGCGACGATGTTGTCGATGATGATGTTGCTCGTGCCGATCGCGCTTGCGATGCTCAGTGTGTTGACTTCGGTATAAAGCTTCTGCGTTGGATCCACGAACGAGAGCTTGCGCGCGCCGTCGGTCGAGATGACGTAGGTGCCCGGCGGATAGGCGGTGCCGGCTGTAAAGTCGACCCGCGAACGCGGACCGTCGATGACCGCAGTCGCCGTAAAATCGCTGGCCGGCTGACGATCCGAGTCCGAACGGCTCGAATGGATGAACTCGTACCTGACACCCGCAAAGGCCGCATGCGCCGACAGAATCAGCGCCACTCCCCACCCAGCAACTCGTTTCATGGCTAACCTCCGGTGTTGCATCAGTATAACTCAGGACTGAATAACTCTAGCATCTCTGAGGAGAGGGCTGAGGAGGAGAAGGTAGGACCCACTCGTCACTCAGCACTCAGCACTCAGCACTCAGCACTGAGTCCTCAGTCCCCAATAACTCCGAAATTTCACCTCCTGCTCAGGCGTTGAGCGGCGCATGTCCAAGAGGTTTTTCATCGCGGCGGCGCTTTGCGCTCTGACCGTCAGCACACCGCTCGCCGCGGCGAAGAAAGCGGCTCCCGTTACGCTCCAGTCCGTCATTCGCAAGGTGCAGGAGCAGCAGAAGAAGACCCAGACGCTGCAGGCGAACTTCAAGCAGGAGAAGGAGCTCGCGCTTCTGTCGAAGCCTGAAGTGTCGAGCGGAACGTTCGTCTTCTCGAAGCCGAACAACGTCCTCTGGTCATACGACGCCCCGAGGCGCGTGCAGATGCTCATCGCCGGCGGCAAGCTGACTACCTACTACCCTGACCTGAGCAAGGCCGAGCAGATCGATGTCCGCCGCTTCGAGGACCGCATCTTCAAGTACATGGGAGCCTCGGGCGCGATCGACGAGCTCGCCCGCTTCTTCGATTTCACCTTCACCGACACCGCCACGAACCCGATGTGGGTCCTCGATCTCACGCCGAAGAACCGCGCCGTCGCGCGCCGCGTCAAGCGAATCAAGATCTGGATCGCCAAAGACACGTACATCACCTCGAAGTTCGAGTACGTCGAAGGCGACGGCGACATCACCCGCTACGAGTTCATGAACGTGAAGATCAATCAGCCGGTCGAGCAGGCGCGCTTCAGTCTTCGCCTCCCGCCGAACGTTCGCATCGAACAGATGAAGATTCAGTGAGCTTCGCGTTTCGCCTGCTGCACACCGATGGCGCCGCGCGCCGCGGTGAGATGAGCACGGCTCACGGCACGATTCAGACGCCGGTCTTCATGCCGGTCGGCACGCTCGCATCGGTCAAGAGTCTCACCACCGAGCAGCTCGAGGCGCTCGGTCCCGAAATCATCCTCAACAATACCTACCATCTGATGCTGCGCCCGGGTATCGATCTGCTCGAGCAGCTCGGTGGAGTTCACCGCTTCATGAACTGGAGGGGAGCGGTTCTCTCCGACTCCGGAGGGTTTCAGGTCTTCTCGCTCTCGTCGATCCGGAAGATTCGAGAAGAAGGCGTCGAGTTCCGCAGCCATATCGACGGCTCCGCGCACTTTCTCTCGCCAGAGCGCTCGATCGAGATCCAGACGCGCATGGGCGTCGACATCGCGATGGCGTTCGATGAGTGCCCCGCGTACGGGTCCTCACGCGAGGAAGTCGAGAAATCGATGGAGCTCACGCACCGATGGGCCAAACGCTCGCTCGACAGTCATTCCGAGCGTAAGCGAGTTGCGGGGGCAACCGACCCTGCCCTTTTCGGCATCATCCAGGGTGGCATCCATCACGATCTCCGAAAGCGAAGTGTCGATGAGATCGCCTCGCTCGATTTCGACGGAGTGGCGATCGGCGGGTTGTCGGTCGGGGAGCCGAAGCAGGAGATGCTCGACACGATGCGTTTCGTCGCGCCGCTCATGCCCGCGGCGAAGCCGCGCTACCTCATGGGCGTTGGAACGCCGGAAGATCTGGTCGAGGGCGTCGCGGCCGGGATCGACATGTTCGACTGCGTGATGCCGACGCGAAATGCGCGCAATGGAACGCTCTTCACGAGTCGCGGGAAGCTGTCGATCAAGAACGCGAAGTTCATGGCCGACCAGGGTCCGGTCGATCCCGACTGTTCCTGCATGACCTGCCGCACCGTGTCTCGCGCCTATCTTCGTCACCTTTTCATGACCGGTGAAATTGCCGCGTCCGTCTACAACACGATCCACAACCTCTCCTTCTACCTTGACTTGATGCGGGCGATCCGGCAGTCTATTGCGTCCAATTCCTTCGGGTCTTTCCGCGAAACATTCCTTTCGCGACTGGCGAGTGGCGAATAGCCCGGGCCGGCGGATAACGAGAGGCGAAACCACGAATGTCGAACATGATTGCTCTGCTCCAGGCCAGCGGCGGTACTGCCGCTCTGGTCGCTAATATCCTGCCGATCGCCGCGATCGGTCTGGTGTTCTATTTCATCGTCCTCGCGCCCGCCAACAAGCAACGGAAGAAAACCCAGGAGATGCTGAGCTCGCTCAAAAAAGGGGATCACATCGTGACCTCCGGGGGCATTTACGGGACGGTACAGAGTGTTGAGGCCGAAGCTGTGTATCTCAGGATTGCTGAGAATGTGAAGATCAAAGTCGCGCGTTCTGCCATCGCCACAATCGTTTCCGGCGAAGCCCAGTAGAGCGCAGCGAGTCCCGGAGGAAATCTTGAACAGAAGTGGAATCTGGAAAGTGGCGCTGATCGTCGCCGTGCTGGTGATCTTCACCGCGGCGATCATCCCGACGAAGAACAACCCCGAGCCGATCAAGCGCGGACTCGACCTCAAGGGCGGCACGCATCTGGTTCTGCGCGTGAACGTCGGCGACGCGATGAAGATCGAGACCGATCAGGCGATGGAGTCGCTCAAGAGCAACGCGGCCAAAAAGTCGCTGCCGGCGCCTGTCGTTCGCCGCACGGCCGAGGGCTCCTTTGCAGCGACGCTCCCCGCCGGTGTTTCGAGCGGAGAATACGAAAAGATCGCGGCCGACTTTCTCCCCTCCTATGAGTTGAGCAAGAACGCGGACGGATCGCTCCAGTTCCGGATGAAGTCCGGCTCGATCACGCAGCTCCGCAAAGACACGATCAATCAGGCGCTCGAGACAATCGACAACCGCGTCAACGCCCTCGGCGTGACCGAGCCGATCATCGCCCCGCAGGGCGAGGACCGCATCGTCATCCAGCTTCCGGGTGTCGACGATCCGGCGCGCGTGAAAGACATCATCAAGACGACCGCGCAGCTTCAGTTCCGCATCGTCGAAGAGATCGGCGCGGGACAGTCTGCCGTCGGCTCCGACGCGCAGGCGGTCTTCAACTCACTGCCGGTCAATCTGAGGAGCGAAGTCGACATTCTCCCGGGTAACCGCGAGGACGATCTCGGCCGCGTCTCCGGCACCCAGTACTACGCCGTCCGCAAGAGCGTGCCGGTCTCCGGCCGCGACCTCAAGACGGCGCGCGTGCAGAAAGGTCGTCTCGGCGAGCCGGTCATCGGCTTCTCGCTGACGCCCGAAGGGGCGCCGAAGTTCAGCGACATCACGCGGAGCAACATTCGCCGCCAGCTCGCGATCGTGCTCGACAACAAAGTCGTGTCGGCTCCGGTCATCAACAGCGAGATCAGCGACGACGGCGTGATCGAAGGGACGTTCACGCAGCAGCAGGCGAGCGATCTCGCGCTCATCCTCCGCAGCGGCTCGCTGCCGGCGTCGATGACGACGCTCGAAGAGCGCACTGTCGGACCCTCGCTCGGACGCGACTCGATCCGGCAGGGCGTGCTCGCATCCGTCATCGGTGTTGTGCTGCTGATGGCGGCGGTCGTTCTCTACTACCGCGGCGCAGGCATCAACGCCGTCCTCGCTCTTCTCCTGAATCTCGTGATCCTTCTCGGCATGCTCGCCTTCTTCAAGGCGACGCTGACGCTGCCCGGCATCGCCGGCATCATCCTGACGCTCGGCATGGCGGTCGACTCGAACGTGCTCGTCTTCGAGCGCATCCGGGAAGAGCTCCGCGAGGGCCGCACGGTCCGCGCGTCAATCGACAACGGCTTCGCCCGCGCGTTCGGAACGGTCATCGACACGCACCTGACAACCATCATCTCGGCTTTGTTTCTCTTCCAGTTCGGAACCGGCCCGATCAAGGGCTTCGCAGTCACGCTGCTGATCGGTCTCGCCGCGTCGGTGTTCACCGCATTCTTCGTGTCGCGGATCATCTTCGACGTGATTTACAAACCGACCGATCGCCCGCAAGCCATCAGCATCTGAGGACACCATGCAGATTTTCGTCAATTCAACTTACGACTTCGCCAAATGGCGCATCCGCGCTCTGATTCTGTCGCTCGTCGTCATCGCGGCAGGCATCTTCACGTACATCACGAAGGGGCTGCCGCTCGGCATCGACTTCGCCGGCGGCGCGAACATCATCCTCAAGTTCCGTGAACAGCTTCCGCTTCAGCAGCTGCGGTCGATCCTTCCCGACGCGACGATTCAGCAGTACGGCCCGGCCGCCGAGAATTCGGTGCTGATCCGGTTGCCGCAGAAGGGCGTCGAGGGCGATTACGCGGGGCAGGTGGTCGATGAGCTCACCAGGCGGCTCAACCCCGAGTCGGCCTCGAAGCACGATCTCAATTACCTCGGCAGCGATCGTCTCGCGAGCCTCATGATGCAGGCCGATCCCGATTCGCGCGGCTCTAACCCGGCGGCTGTTCAGCACTACGACCAGCTTGCGGATCGCATCATCGCGAAGCGCTCCGACATCGGCATCTTCACGAACATGAATCAGGTCACGGCGGTTCCGGGCGTTACCACGGGCGTGGCGAAGGTCATCAACGAGCGCGCGTTCCTCGGCCGTTTCAACCTGCTCAACCAGGAGACTGTCGGCCCTCAGGTCGGTTCCGAGCTCCAGCGCAAGGCGATGTGGGCGATTGTGCTCTCGTCGCTCGCGATGGCGATCTACATCGCTGTCCGATTCGAGCAGGGTCTGGTATTCGGAGTCGCCGGTCTCGCCTGCATCGTTCACGACGTTCTCATCGCGTTGTCCTTCCTCGTGATGATGCGCCTCGAGTTCTCTCTCAACGTCGTGGCCGCACTGCTGACCATCGTCGGCTACTCGATCAACGACAACGTGGTCATGTACGACCGCGTCCGTGAGAACAGGCGGAAGTCGAAGACGCAGCGCTCGGTCGGGGAACACCTCAACAAGGCGATCAACGACACGCTCTCCCGCACCGTGCTCACCGCCGGCTCAGTCTTCCTCGTCCTCCTCGCGCTGCTGATCTTCGGCGGCGAAGTGATCCGCGATTTCGCGTGGATCCTGCTTATCGGCGTCGTTTCCGGCACGTTCTCCACGCTCTTCGTCGTCCCCGCGGTCTCGATCGCGTGGGAGAACTGGCAGAACCGAAACCGTCCCGCCGCAAAGGTTCGCGTCGAGTCCGTCCGCAACGACGTGACCGCACGAACCCGCAAGGCGAGCTGACCCATTGACCCACTGACCTCTGGCCACTGACCCACTGACCTCTGACCTCTGACCTCTGGCCTCTGGCCACTGGCCACTGCTCGCTATACGATGCAGCGCCGGAGGAACGATGCCTGAGAACCGCGACGACGCGCTCGACTACCACTCGCAGGGACGCCCCGGAAAGATCGAGGTAGTCCCGAGCAAGCCGACGGCAACGCAGCGTGATCTGTCCCTCGCATACACACCCGGTGTAGCGAAGCCGTGCCTCGAGATCGCGGCCAATCCAGACGCCATCTACAAGTACACCGCGAAGGGCAATCTCGTCGCCGTGATCTCGAACGGCACTGCGGTTCTCGGCCTCGGCGACATCGGAGCCGCAGCAGGCAAGCCCGTCATGGAAGGCAAAGGCGTCCTCTTCAAGCGCTTCGCTGACATCGACGTCTTCGACATCGAAGTCGACACGCACGACACCGAAGAGTTCATCCGTTGCGTGAAGCTCCTCGAGCCGACCTTCGGTGGGATCAATCTCGAGGACATCGCATCGCCTGCATGCTTCGAGATCGAAGAACGGCTGAAGAAAGAAATGAACATCCCGGTCTTCCATGACGACCAGCATGGAACGGCG
>JAENWF010000240.1 GCA_016650215.1 Thermoanaerobaculia bacterium | reverse complement strand
GCGATGGACTTGACGCTCTTCGGCAGCGTTCCGATGAAGTGCTCTACGGAGAATGGCCGGTAGAGACGCACAGCAATCACTCCGACCTTCTCGCCCTTCGCAACGAAATGCTCGACCGTTTCCCGCACCGTCTCGACGCCGGAGCCCATCAGGATGATCACCCGCTCCGCCTCGGGATGTCCGAAGTAATCGAAGAGGCCGTACTTGCGGCCTGTGCGTTCTGCGAACGCCGCCATCGCCTCGGCCACGTAGCCGGGGCAGGCGTCGTAGAACGGGTTCGACGCCTCGCGCGCCTGGAAGAACGTGTCGGGATTCTGCGCGGAGCCGCGAAGCACCGGGCGATCGGGAGTCAGCGCCCTGTCGCGATGCTGCCTGACGAGCTCCTCGGGGAAGAGCGCGCGGAGGTCGTCATCCGACAGCACGTCGATCTTCGCGACCTCGTGTGAAGTGCGGAATCCGTCAAAGAAGTGGAGAAACGGGATGCGACTGCGGAATGAAGCAACCTGTGCGATCAGTGCGAAGTCGTGTGCCTCCTGAACCGACGTCGACGAAACGAGGCCGAAGCCGATCTGCCTGCAGCCCATGACATCCGAGTGGTCGCCGAAGATCGACAATGCGTGCGTCGCAATCGTCCGCGCTGCGACGTGCATGCAGAACGCGGTCAGCTCGCCCGCAATCTTGTACATGTTCGGGATCATCAGCAGCAGGCCCTGCGATGCGGTGAATGTCGTCGCGAGGGCACCGGCCTGCAGCGCGCCATGGACGGTTCCCGCGGCTCCTGCCTCGGACTGCATTTCGACGACTGTGAGTGGACGACCCCAGATGTTGAGATCGCCCTGAGAGGCCCACTCGTCGGCGAGCTCGCCCATGGTGGACGAGGGGGTGATGGGATAGATCGCGGCGACTTCGTTGATGCGGTACGCGACGGACGCGGCAGCTTCGTTCCCATCGATCGTCATCTGCTTTGGCAATGTCATCAGCTCTCTCCGATACGTCACGAATCAGATGCCCAAACTTCGATCCGGGTCAAGGAGCAACGACACCGGGGTTCGCGTCAGCGGATGCAGCCGCGGCGGGTGGGAGGAAGTAGGGGCCGGTTTCGACCGCCGTCGTGCTGATTGCCGGCGGACTCAAGATCGCGAGATGCTTCAGGCTGACCCGGGGGACGCTGCATCATTAGCCGTCCGCAGAGCTCTGCGGCTAACCGCGAGGCAGAGCAGCGTCTGCTTCTTCCACGGAGCGATATCGGGTGACTCCTCGAGGAACACTCTTTGGCCGCAGTCGAGTTCGATGTTTCCTTCGTCGGTTCGCACAGCCCCGAGCGAAGCGAAACGCGGCGGTTCTGTGTGGCGCCGCCGACCCGCGGCGGCGCCCTCGTCATTGGCGATCCATGTTCCCGATGGCCGCAGAGCGCCGTCGCGGGTCGACGGCGCCACACAGAGGCCGGATTTCTTCACAGCCTCTGAGTAGACTGCGTGAATGAAGACCACATCCGTCGTCGTCACGCGCGTTACGGAAGCATCGCGCGTGACGTCTCCGGACGGCGTCGCGGTGGAAGAGCCGCTGGAGATTTCCGTGGCGTGGCTGCACGACGGCGAGTTGCGCGAGAAGACGATCTCGGTGACGATGCGAACGCCCGGCGACGATCTCGATCTCGGCGTTGGGTTTCTCTTTACCGAGGGGTTGATCAGAGATTCTGGCGAGATCGAGAGCGTTCGACACTGGGGCTCACCGAACAAGGTGCGCGTCGGTCTCACACCTGGATCGCACATCGATTTGTCGAAGCTCGATCGTCATTTCTACACGACCTCGAGCTGCGGCGTATGCGGCAAGACCTCGATCGATGCGTTGCAGATCGCAACGTGTCCCCTGCCGGCGTCCGAACCGATCGCAGAGGAAGTCGTTCGTTCCCTCCCCGCGATTCTGCACGGTGCGCAGAACGCGTTTCACGAGACAGGTGGCGTTCATGGTGCGGCACTTGTCGATCGGAGCGGAGTATTGCTCCGCGTGCGTGAAGACATCGGCCGCCACAACGCCGTCGATAAAGTGATCGGCTCGTTTGTGCGTGAGGATCCGGCGCCGATGCGTGACGCGATCCTGATGGTGAGCAGCCGAGGGAGCTTCGAGATCGTGCAGAAAGCAATCGTTGCCGGGATTCCGCGCGTGGCTTTCGTAGGCGGTCCGTCGTCTCTGGCCGTCGATCTCGCGCGCCGCTTCAACGTCACCCTTCTTGGGTTCGTGCGCGAAGAGCGGTTCAACGTCTACAGCGGCGAGGTAGGTGGGCACGGTTAGCAACCGCGATCGCGGGAGGGCGATCGATCACAGATCGCGGGAATCGGGCCTGTCGCGCCGGAAGCGCCGGTCGAGGATGCCGATCAGGATGACGAGAAATCCCGCCAGACGAAGCCCGAACGTGATCGTCTCGAGATCGGCCCGGCCGTAAGTCAGACCGAAGAATGCTCGATGGAGCACCAGGATCAGGAAGCCGCCCGTGAAAAAGAGGAAGAGGCGTTCTCGCGTTTCCCGCCAGAAGCGCAGAAAGAAAAAGGCCACGACCAGATAGCCCATCGCGATCGCCCCGGACATCCACGCCCGCATCACTTCGTTGGTCACCGTCCACGCTCCTCGACGAGACCCCAGATGAAGATCGTGATGCCGATCAGCGCGGGCGCGCCGCGCCACACCGAAAGGTCCGCAGCGATCTGCGTGTCGATGACAAGCAGCAGATTGTTCAGAGCGATCCCCGTGAAGCCGATCGCGCTCCACAGCAGGAGCCGGACGCGCGATTCGCGCCAGCCACGGAGCAGAAAGAACACGCACACTCCGCTCACGGCCAGGCAAAGGACATAGATGAGGTTGATCAACGTCATCGTGCCGGCTTCATCGTTTTCCCGGCCCGAATGCGTCGGCGAACGCATCCGGCCCGCTCCGTGGTCTGAGGTAAATCATCCCCGCTGCGGCCGCTAGATCGGTGTCGTTCATTGCCGCGAGGCCCGCAACCCTGCGGTCGATCTGCGCGTCGCCTGGCTCATAGCGAAAAGTGTTGCCCGGACCGACGCGAGCCATTCGTTTCTGTTGAAGGTGTGCCAGACGCAACTCGATCCGCTTCGTCGCAATTGAAGCCATCGATGCGGACGCGTCGTTGGCCAGGCGCAGGCGATCGCGGATCTCCTCCGCGCTCCAGCTCTGTGCGCGATGACGGTACAGAAGTACGACGACATCGAGCGCCTCTTCCGAAGCGATCTCGTCGTGAAGGAAACGGTGGACCTCTCCATTACGCTCAACCATCCGTCAAACGGGAGCCATGATACGTGACGGTTGGACTCAACTGCCCGCAGAGGGTGTCTGCCATTTCAGTACCGCGGCTTCCGCGGCTACAGTCCCGCGAGAATCGTCGTCCATCTCTTCCACGCTTCATCGCGTGCTTTTCGGTTTGCGACATACGCGTCGCGAGTTTTCTCGTCCGCGTCCGGCGCTGGCGGGGGAGCGTCTCCGGCCCGCATGAAGCCGTGGCCGGCACCCTCGTACGTGACGATGTCGAACGTCTTCCCTGCGGCGCTCATCAGTTCCTGCGTCTTCGGTAATGTCGCACCGATTCGCGCGTCGTTGCCTGCGTAGAAACCGTACACCGGCGCTCGGATCGCCGAGATGGCTTCCGCAGAGTCCGGGCCGCTGCCGTAAAACACGAACGCGGCGGCCAGCGACGGGCGGCTGGTCGCGAGCCGGAACGTCTGCGTTCCTCCCCAGCAGAATCCGGCCGCGGCAACCTTGCCGTTCGAAGCCGGCAGCTTCGCCGCGTAGTCCGCGATCACGTTGAGATCCGCGGTGATCTGATCCGCCGGCAGATCGCGGATGGCTTTGCCGACCGCATTGCTCTCGGTGAATGACGAGGTGCCGCCAGCGTTGGGTCCCATCCCGGACAGCAGATCTGGCGCGATGGCGACGTAACCGGCTGCCGCCAATTCGTCGGTCAGCAGTTGCACCCAGTCGCTCATCCCGTAGATTTCATGGATGACGACCACCGCCGTCGCTCGCTTCTTCACCTCGGGGTAGACGACGAACGCCGATACCGTCCGGTCGCCCGACTTCACATTCACCCACTCGTGATGACGCGGCGATCGCGCGAGGGCCTCCTTCGCCCAGTTCGGACCGGACGGCGAAACCTGCGCGGTTGCCGTCTGATGCTCTTGATGGGGAGGCATGTCGTTCGCCGCCCGCGGCGTCGCAGTCTGTTGTGTGCATCCGACAGCGAACAGCAGCGCGATGACGCAGGTGAGCAGAGATTTTCTCATGGGTGTCTCCTGTGGGGCGTGATTGGCGGCGTGGTGGGCTATCTATTAGTAGTGTGCGAAAGCCTCGAGTTGATGGCAACAGCCTGTGAGCGCGTGAATGAGCTACCAGTCCGTGGGCTTGTAGTCCTTGAGGAACTGCCCCCAGATGTGCTGGCCGGTGTTGATGCCGGAGATGATCGGGTCGACGATGCGCGCGGCGCCGTCGACGATGTCGAGCGGCGGATGGAAGCGCTGCTCGATTGTCTTTCGCGCCGCGATCGCGGCCGCATCCTCATCCGTCACCCATCCCGTGTCCACGCTGTTCATGT
>JAENWF010000239.1 GCA_016650215.1 Thermoanaerobaculia bacterium | reverse complement strand
CGCGGACGTGATCGAAGGAGCGTTTGAGCTCGGCGAGGACCTTCTGCTTGTCGATGATTTTCTCGAGGTCCTGAGGCGTTCCCTTCGGCGGTTGCACGCCGAGGAAGGTCGCGAGAAAGTAGTTCCCGCCGGCGACGTGCATGAAGACCTCGCTCGTCGATCGGACGCCCTTCGCAGGGCGCCACGCGTAGACCTTCGGCGGGACAGCCTGGGCGAGCGAAACGATTTTCGACTGAACGTCGTCGAAATTTGCGAGGAACTCGGCGCGGAAACCATTCGCCGGCGTCGTCTTCGGCCGCTCTGCGAGGGCGGGCACAGCGACGGCAATGGCGAGCAGGAGCGCAGCGATCGATCGGTTCATGACTTCTGCGATTCTACCGCGCCCCCGGGCATCAGGCTGCCGGAGACTCCGGTTCCACGATGATCTCGGTCTTCACCGAGCGCGCGAGGAAGCACTCCTCGTGCGCCCGATGATGCAGATCGGCGATCGTTCTCGCGTCGGGCGCGTTTCCATCGAAACGAACTTCCGGACGGAGGACGATGCGTGTCATCGCCAGTTTCCCCGAAGGATCCTTCTCCATGCGGCCCCTCGCCTGGTCGAAGTAGGCGTCTACGACCAGTCCCTGCTTCGCCGCGAGGGAGAGAAAGAAGAGCATGTGACAGCTCGAGAGTGCTGCGACATATGCCTCTTCCGGGTCGACGGCCTCGGCGCTCGAGAGCGGCAGGGGGACTACGAGGGGTGATGCCGACGCCCTGACGTCGATGCCGCCGTCGAACGACCACCGATGTACGCGGCTGTAGCGGTTGTCGGTGAATCGTGCTCCGTCGCGTGACCAGCGTACGGTCGCGGTGTAATCGCTCATTTCAGAACTGAATCTCGAGCCTATGCTCGCTGACCAGCAGACGGATTCCGGACATAAGCGGATTCTAACCTGCACTACAATGCGCGTCGGCCGCCACGGCCGCAAAAACCTTCCCATTCGAGGAGAGCGCGCGCATGGACTTTCGTCTCACTGACGAGCAGAAACAGATCAAGCAGATGGTGAGAGAGTTCGCCGAAAGCGAGATCAAGCCGCACGTGATGAAATGGGACGAGGCACAGCACTTCCCGGTCGACACGTTCAAGAAAGCGGGCGAGCTCGGGATGCTCGGCGCGATCTTCCCGGAGGAGTACGGCGGCGCGGGACTCTCCTACATCGACTACATCAACATCATCGAAGAGCTTGGCGTCGTCGACAGCGGCTTCGCGCTCAGCGTCGCCGCGCATAACTCCCTCGGCACAGGTCACATCTATCTCGCCGGCAACGCCGAGCAGAAGAAGAAGTGGCTGCCGAAACTGACGAGCGGAGAATGGCTCGGCGCCTGGGGCCTGACCGAGCCCGGTTCGGGCAGCGATGCGTCCGGCATGCGTACCGTCGCCGTGAAGGACGGCAACGACTGGGTGCTCAACGGCACGAAGAACTTCATCACGAACGCGACATACGCCGACATTTCGACGGTCCTCGCGGTCACCGACCGCAACGACCAGAAGCACGGCATTACCGCATTCGCGGTCGAGATGGATCGCAAAGGGATCCGTCCCGGCAAGAAAGAGAACAAGCTCGGCATGCGCGTCTCCGACACTGCGGAGCTGGTGATGGAAGACTGCCGTGTCCCGGCATCGAACGTTCTCGGCAAGATCGGTTACGGGTTCATCGATGCGATGAAGATTCTCGATGGCGGCCGCATCTCGATTGGCGCGCTCTCTCTCGGCGTCGCACGCGGCGCATATGAGGCGGCACGCGAGTACGCGAAGCAGCGCATCGCCTTCGGCAAGCCGATCTCGGAGTTCCAGGCAATCCAGTTCATGCTCGCCGACATGGCGACCGAGATCGACGCCGCACGCCTGCTTTGTTACCGCGCCGCGACGTTCAAGGACGCGGGCGAGCGCATTACGCAGTTCTCCGCGATGGCGAAGCTCTTCGCTTCGGAAGTCGCCGTGCGCGCGACCGAGAAGGGCGTGCAGATCTTCGGCGGCTACGGATTCATCAAGGACTTTCCGGCGGAGAAGTACTACCGCGACGTGAAGCTCTGCACCATCGGCGAAGGGACGAGCGAGATTCAGCGCCTCGTGATCGCGCGAACGATTCTCGCCGAGGGCGCTGCCGCGCAGGGATGACGGACCTCGGCGCACTGGCCGACGGCATTCTGGCCGGCAGGTATCGCGCGCTCGCGAAAGCCATCACGCTCGTCGAGCAGGATGACGCAGGGATCGACCGCCTGCTCGCCGAGATTTATCCATCGACCGGACGCGCGCGCATCATTGGCGTCACGGGATCGCCTGGGGCGGGAAAGTCGACGCTGGTCGCGGGGATGGCGCGCTTCTATCGCGAGAAAGGGAAGCGCGTCGGGATCATCGCGGTCGATCCGACGTCGCCATTCACCGGTGGCGCGATCCTCGGCGACCGCATCCGGATGGCCGAGCTTCATACGGACCGCGGCGTTTTCATCCGCTCGATGGCGACGCGCGGATTTCTCGGTGGGCTCGCAAAGGCAACCAACGATGTCGTCGATCTGCTCGACGCGTCGGGCTTCGATGTGGTTCTCGTCGAGACCGTCGGCGTCGGCCAGGACGAGATCGAAGTCGTCCGCACCGTGCAGACGAACGTCGTCGTGCTCGTGCCGGGGATGGGAGACGACATTCAAGCAATCAAAGCCGGCATCATGGAGATCGGCGACATCTTCGTCGTGAACAAAGCCGACCGTCCGGGCGCCGACAAGACCGTCACCGAGGTGACGATGATGATGTCGCTCGTCGAAGAGCACGGCGACTGGGTGCCTCCGATCGTGAAGACCGTCGCACCGAAGCGCGAAGGGATTGCGGATCTCGACGCCGCAATCGTGCGACACCACGCGTACCTCGAGGCTTCGGGCGAGCTCATTCGAAGAAACCGCGAGCGCGTCAGGATCCGGGTCGAGACGCACATGAAAGAGAAGTTCATGGGAAGAGTCATCGGCGGCACGATCACGCGCGAGGCCTACGACCGGCTGCTCGACGAAGTGTTGAGCAAGAAGCAGAACCCGCACGATGCCGCGGAAGGTGTTCTAAACCGCGTGTCATTCCGCTGACGTCCGTCGTCCACAGCCGGCGGCCTTTCGCCCCCTTCAGGTTCTCGAAGGCGTGAGGATTGATCGCGCTGCTACAATCGCGCGCCGATGAAGCTCTCGCGCGAATGGCTTTCTGATTACGTCGATCTCTCCGGCCTGTCGGATTCCGATCTGTCGGAGCGATTCACGTCGATCGGCCACGCGGTGGAGTCGATGGAGTCGCATGGCGGCGATACGGTCTTCGATCTCGAGATCACGACGAATCGCGTCGATGCGATGTCGCATCTCGGGATGGCGCGCGAGCTGGCGGCAGCACTGGGCCGAGAGTGCATTACGGCGCCGCTCGCGCCATCATCCGCCGTTCCCGGTGCGACGAAAATCACGATCCGCATCGATGCGCCCGAAATGTGCGCGCGCTACACGGGCCTGGTGATCCGCAACCTCACGGTCAAGCCCTCGCTGGACAAGGTCCGCCGGCGTCTGGAGGCGGTCGGGCTCCGTCCGATCAACAACATCGTCGATGCGACGAACTACGTGATGATGGCGCTCGGACATCCGCTGCACGCGTTCGATCTCGACAAGCTGGCGGGGGCGACGATCGTCGTTCGCGCGGGGCAGAAGAAGGAATCGATGCGATCGCTCGACGGCGAGACGCGGGCGATCGATCCGGAGACGGTTGTCATTGCCGACGCGCAGCGCGCGGTCGCACTCGGCGGCATCATCGGAGGTTCCGAGAGCGAGATCGGCGCGTCGACGAAGAACGTTCTGCTCGAATGCGCCTGGTTCAATCCGTCGGTGATTCGCAGAACCGCGCGACGCCTCGGAATCAAGACCGACGCGTCGTACCGCTTCGAGCGCCGCGTCGATCCCAACGACACGATTCTCGCGGCGCGCGCCGCGGCCGATCTGATGGTCGAGACGGGTGGGGGAGTGCAGGAGCCGCCCATCGATGTCATCGCGGCGATCGAGCGGCCGAAGACGATTCGCCTTCGCACCGAACGGCTCCACGCGGCTTCGGCCGGCGTCGTCGGGGCGGCGTACGCGCTCGGACTCTTCCGCCGCCTCGGCTTCGATGCGAAGCAGGCGAGCGACGGCATCGACGTCATCGTTCCGACGTACCGCGGCGACATCTTCGAGGAGATGGATCTCATCGAGGAAGTCCTCCGCTTCTACGGGCTCGACAAGATCCCCGCATCGCTTCCGCGCGTGACGACCGGCGATGCGCGCCCGAATATCCTCGGCGACATGGAGGACGAGATCCGGGAAGTGCTGCGCGGCAGCGGCCTGACTGAAGTGCTCAACTACTCGTTCATTCACACGAACTACAACCAGCTCTTTTCGTCGGAGCAGCAGATCGCGCTGACGAATGCGCTGTCGGACAACGTCGGTGCGATGCGCCTGTCTTTGATCCCGGGAATGCTCGAGAACGTGGTCTACAACCGCTCGTATGGAACACGCGATGGCGCGCTCTTCGAAGTCGGTCGCACCTATCACCGCGCAGACAAGGCGGTGCGCGAGCAGCGGCGCGTCGCAGCGGTCATGTACGGCTCGATCGGAACGCACTGGGGCGACTCGAAGCGAGCGGTCGACTTCTACGACATCAAGGGGACAGTCGAGCAGATTGCCGCCAAGATGCACGTGGCACTCTCGTTCGACATTGCGGATGCGGAGTGGCTGCGCAAAGGGAAGCGCGCGGTTGCACGTCGCGGCGAGCACCTGATCGCGACCCTCGGGTTCGTTGCGCCCGAGATCCTCACGAGGTTCGGGATCAAAGGAGATGTCGCGGCGATGGAGCTGGATATCGAAGCGCTCCTCGCGTCTCGTGAGGAGTGGAAGATGTCACAGGTCGCACGCTTTCCCGGCGTGCCGATGATCCTCGCGATGACGCACGCGCCAGACCTGTCGTATCAGAAAGTGATCGAGACGATCCGCTCGCTCGAGGTTCCGCTGCTGCACGAGGTCGGACTGCGCGACCGTTTCACCCCGGAAGGGGAGCAGAACGTCATCAAGACGACCCTCGGCATGTGGTATCAGGCATTCGACAGATCGCTGACGCAGGAAGAGGTCGGTGAGGCGCACCAGCGTCTCGCGGCGCGCGTCGCCGGACTGCTGCCCGTCAAACTCATCACCCAGGAGAAATCGTGAAGAAAACGAAGACCGAAGGACAGCTCTCACTTGCAGGAACCGAGGAGGGAGAGATCCTCGCGCGCCTCAGCGAGCGGGTCGAGAGAGCCGTGCAGACGATCCAGCAGTTGCGCCGCGAGCGCGATGAACTGCGCTCGAAACTCGAGCAGGCGGAAGGAACGTCGGAAGAGCACGAGCGGCTCGTGGACGAGCGCAGCGAGATCCGAAACCGTATTGAGTCGATCTTGACGAGTCTGGAATCGCTCGATTGATGTGAGGCGACGTGACTCTGTGTGGCGGTGGGCGCCCTCGCCCGCCGCTCTTTGCGCCCCCGCCCCGTCCTGGCCGGCGGGCGAGGCGCCCGCCGCCACACAAACTTCAAGTATTCCGCGGGCGCGAACTCACATCTCCGCGATCATTGCGTCGCGGCAGACGCTGAGGCGGTGCCAGGCGAGGCCTTCGACCGCTTCGTGGTCGACGACCAGCACGAGGTAGTACCCATCCCTCACGTCGCAGCTCATGATCACGCTCTTCTCGAACTCGATCTTGAACCGATGCGGTTCGCCGACGGCGAGTTTCTGTGTCAGCTCGCGGAGCCGCGTGAGGAAAATGCCCTGATAGGCGCCGATGACTCGGAGGTCGTGATCATCGGCATCGAGCGGCCTCTCGGTGACGACCTCGACAGTCTCACCGTCCCAGTCGACGAAGAGCGCGCCGAGAGCGCCGTGCGTCGAGCTCACGAGCTCGCGAAGGATTCTGCGGAACGCCATCTCAGTCCCACATCACGAGATACATGCGCGCTTCGACCGCCTCGGGCGATCGCGGTGACTTGTCGACGACGCGCTGCAGATAGGTGCGCGCAACGTCGCCACGACCCGCGCGATGCGCGACGATGCCGAGACGCAGCATTGCAACGATCGACTCCGGATTGCGCTTGAGATACTCGAGATACGAGCGCGCCGCCGACTCCATGTCGCCGCGACGCTCGCGCAGCATGCCGAGGTAGAGGTGCGAGGCGTCGAGCTTCGGATCGGAGACGAGCGCGCGCTGAAGCCAGAACTCCGCGTCCGCCGGACGCTTGAGCGAGTCGAGCGCAAGCGCGTTGTGGTACGCGGCGAGAGCCTGCAGCGGGCTCTCACCATCTTCCGCAATCGCGGCGAGTGCGGCAGAGGCCTTCGCATGCTCGCCGACCTTCATCCACGCGATCGCACGGTTGTACTTTGCGGCGGCGAGTGCAGGATCGAGCGTCAAGGCCCGCTCGAACGACGGGAGCGCCTTCCGCGCATCGCCCGACAGCATGAGGGCGAGTCCGCGCAGATTCTCCTGCTCTGCGGTCGTTTCCCCCGCGCTGCGCGCGCCCTCGAGCTGCTGCAGCGCGCGTGCATACTGGCCGTTCAGCAGATACCAGGTTGTTCGGTCGCATGCGTTGTTCGTGGCCGCGAGGATCGAGGAGAGGAGAACCAGCAGGAGAGTGGCGGTCAGGCGGCGCCCCTCACTTGTTCTTCGATCTGGATATCGCCCCGTTTGACTGCCTGCACGAATGCGTCGATGACCCTCGGGTCGAAGCGCGTTCCTGCGAAGGTCTTGATCTTGTCGACGACGTAATTGATCTCCATCGCCTTCTGGTACGGACGATTCGTCGTCATTGCGTCGAACGTGTCGGCGATCGCGACGATGCGCGCCTGCATCGGAATCGCCTCACCTTCGAGGCCTTCCGGATAGCCGCCGCCGCTCCACTTCTCGTGGTGATACTTCATCCCCGGGATGCAGTCGATGAGCTGAGCGACGCCGCTCATGATCGCGGCTCCCTTCGCCGGATGCCCCTTCATCACCTCAAACTCGTCGTCGCTCAGTGCCCCCGGTTTTCGAAGGATGCGGTCGTCGATGCCGATCTTGCCGACATCGTGCAGCAGCGCACTGATTCGGAGGTTCTTCATCTCGCGCTCGGGGAGCGGGATGTTCTTGCCGATCGCAATCGAGTAGCGCGCGACGCGCTCGGAGTGACCGCGTGTGTAGGGATCTTTCGCGTCGATCGCGGCAGCGAGCATCCGGATCGAGTTCATGAAAAGCAGGTGATTTTCGTGCGCGGCCTTCTTGAGCTGGTCGATCGATCGCTCGATCGCGGACGACATCACGTTGAAGTTCGTCGCCAGCTCGCCGATCTCGTTGTGCGTCTTCAGCTCGACGCGCTGCGCGTAGTTGCCGTTAGCGATCTCCGCGGTCCGTTCTGCAAGCATCCGGATTGGCCGCGCGATGCCGGAGGCGAAGACAACCGACACCGCGATCGCGAGGATCAGCGCGATCGACCCCCACTGCGCGGTCGCCTTCACCATCTTCGTGACCGAGACGAACGCGGAGGCTTCCGGCTTCTGCACGACAACGCCCCACTCGGGTCGGCCGACAGGCGCGACCGTGCCGAGGAGCTTGATCGGGCGCGGACCCTTCTTGTCCTCGTACGACTCGGTCAGACGTACCGGCGCCTTCGCGAACTCCTGCACGATGCGGAGATAGGAGTAGTTCGGGTGCAGTACGTTGATTGAAGGCTCGCTGTGGATCAGCACCTTGCCATTGCGGTCGACGAGAAACGCGGCGACATCGCCTTTGCCTTCTTCGCCGATCCGCTGGGAGATGCGGCGAAGACTCACGAGCCCGACCACCGCGCCGAGAACCTTCTTGTCGTCTGCGATCGGAACGCCGATCACGACCGCCGGCTGATTGACCACGGAGACCTCGCGCAGCGTGCCGGTGTACGGCTGTCCGGAGAGCGCGACCTGCCGCGCGGTGTCCATGTCCTCGAGGATCTCCGGCTCGATTCCCGCCGGCTTTGCCTCCGCCCCTTTACCCTCGGGGTCGACGACCCGAAGCGCGAGCAGATCGCTGTCGCCAGTCGTGTACTCGGCCAGCCAGCCGGTCTGCGCCGCGTACGCGAAAGCGTCCATGGCGGGCGGCAGCGCCTTCTGCATGAGCCGGACGCTTCCGGCGATCTCGTTGAGCTGCTGCGTGTTCGACAGCAGCAGGTTCTCGATATCTTTCGCGATCCCTACCGCCGACCGGGTGAGGTATTTTTTCTCGAGCGTCTCGAGCGAGTCGCGGTTGATTCCGATGAGGAAGTAGTGCGAGATGACTAGTGGCAGAAGGCCCACGAGCACCATCGCGCCGAGAAGTGTCCAGAGAAGGCGTGGCCTTCTCGCGTGTGTTTCCTGCGGTTCAGCTTCTGACATTGGGAAGATTATGAAGGATGCAATTCGATTTTGGGATGCCGAGTTGAAGGGATGGAACAGGGCCCTCCGCCCGTAAATTCTATGTCTGTAGGGGTCTACGTCCATCTGCCGTTCTGCCGCACGCACTGCACGTACTGCGCGTTTGCGATCAGTACGGACCTGTCCGCGCAGGATCGGTACACCGAAGCGCTCGTGCGGGAGATTGCGGCGGGTGAGGACGCCCGCGGCCACACAGAGTCCATTTACTTCGGAGGAGGGACGCCTTCGCGCACGTCGATCGCGAATCTCGCGCGGGTGGTGAGCGCGCTGGGGGAGCGGTTCGAGATCGATCGGGACGCGGAGTTTTCGATGGAGGCGAATCCGGAAGACATCACCCCGGAATCGCTCGCGGCGTGGCGCGCGCTCGGAGTCAACCGGCTCAGCATCGGTGTTCAGTCGTTTCACGACATAGAGCTGATGCCGCTCGGCCGAATTCACGGCGCGAAGCAGGCGCGGGAGAGCGTCGCGCTCGCCGTGTCGAGCGGAGTCCGCACGAATCTCGATCTGATTCTCGGCCTGCCCGGTCAGACTGCTGCATCCTTCGGGGAGACGCTCGACACGGCAGTCTCCCTTGGTGCCGGCCATCTCTCGCTCTACATGCTCGACCTCGAGGAGAAGTCGCCTCTGCACGTCCAGGTCACGCGTAAACGCGTCACCTTGCCGGAGGACGATCTCGTCTCCGATCTCTACGTCGGCGCGATCGCGCCGCTCGCCGCTGCCGGACTCCATCAGTACGAGATCAGCAACTTCGCGCGTAGAGGAGAGGAGTGCCGCCACAATCTTCGCTACTGGACACGCGGCGAATACCACGGCTTCGGCCTTGGCGCGCATTCGCTGGTCGGCGACCGCCGCTTCGCGAACACGCGCGACATTCACCGCTATATCGAGCTCGCGCCGGATGCGTCGGATTTCTCCGAGACGCTCGGCGTCGACGAGATGCGGCGCGAGTCCCTCTTTCTGGGGCTTCGGCAGACTTCCGGCATGCTGTATCGTGATTTCAAAGAAGTTTCCGGACAAGAGGGGGCTGCATGGATCGAACGGGGATTACGCGGCGGGTGGCTGAGGCGGACGGACGATCGGGTGGCGCTGACTCCGGAAGGTTTTCTCGTCAGCAACGAGCTCATCTCGCAGCTCTTCTGACACTTGTTGTACTTCTCGGCGCGGCGCCTGCGCGTGCGCAGAGCGACATCGACTTCGATCCTGCGATCACGCAGGCCGAGTTCCGCCAGTTCTCGATGCTCGTCGCGCAGGGCATCTTCGCCTCGCCGGTTCACCCGGCTGGCGCGAGCGGACTGTTGCGGTTCGACATCGGAATCGCCGCGACGGTCGTCGAGATCGACACCACTGCGCCGTACTGGCAGAAGGCAGTCGGCAGCGACTTCAGCGTGAGTGACAAGTACGTCGGCGTTCCGCGCCTCGTCGTGACGAAGGGACTCGGCGCGGCGAACGTGTCGGGCTCATACGCGAAACTCTCCGACACCGGAATCGAAGTGTGGGGCGGTTCGCTCGACATCCCGATCATCCGCGGCGGCGCGCTCACTCCAACGCTCGCGCTGCGCGGCAGCTACTCGACCCTCCGCGGCGTCGACGTCTACCAGCTCAACACCTACGGCGCAGAGATTTTCCTCTCGAAGGGCTTCGGCCCCGTCACCCCGTACGGCGCCGTCGGGAAGATGCGCAGCGACGCGAAAGGGACGATTCCCGCGACGAGCGTCACGCCCGAGATCCTTCTCACCGACAAGTCCGACTCCAACCGCTACACCCTCGGCGTCCGGATCTCGCTGATCTTCCCGAAGCTCGTGGTCGAGGCAACGCAGGCAGAGGAGCGGAGCTACTCGGCAAAGGTGAGTGTTGGGTTCTAATCCTGAGGAGCGAAGCGACGAAGGATCTACTGATAGCGCTGGGGATGCTCGAGGTTCTTGCCTCGATGGTCCCAAGCTAGATCAGTAGACCCTTCGCTGCGCTCAGGGTTAATCCTGGCTACTTCTTCGTGGTTGCAGCGGAACCTGAGGGCGCGCCGAGCGCCGTCTTCACCGCTTCGATCGCGAATGCGGAATCGCCGAAGCCCATGCGCTGGCCGTTGATGATGATCGTCGGCGTTGAGACGACGCCGGCTGCGAAGGCGCGGCTGACCTGGTCGAGGAGCGCGGTCCGTTCGCTCGCGGACTTGTAGATCTTCTCGACCGGCTTCCACTGAATGTCGTTGTCCTCGACAAAGTCCTTGAGGAACTTGTCGAAGTTGAGATTTGCAATCTGCTCCTGGTTGCGGAAGACATGGTCGACGTACTGCCAGTACTTCGCGGGCGCGACGCGCTGAATCGCGCGCGCGCCAAGGGCGGCCGACATCGCCCATTGGTGATGCTCGAAGAGCGGGAGGTCGAGGCGGATGTAGCTGACCTTGCCGAGGCTTTTCGAAACCAGCGGCTCGAGCGCCTCATGGGCGCGCGCGCACGTGGGGCACTGGAAGTCGGAGATCTCGATGATCTCGGTCTTCGAGACGCCGATGCCGCGCTTCGCGCCGCTATCGACGCCGAGTGTCTTGCGAAGCGTCAGCGCCGGGTTCTCTTTCAGATTGCCGAGCAGTCCGATGAGGAGGAACTTACCCGAGGCATCGACATAGCCGTTATAGGAAAACGGACCGTACGGGGTCTGGCGCACGAGCGCGACCGGGCGAACCCCGTCCGGGAGCGTCAGTGGCGAGAGCTTCGCGGTGATCGTTTGCTTCAGAAGTTTCCCCGCGTGCTCGGACAGGCGCGTCGCAAGAGCGCGCTGATCGTCAGGAAGCGCGATCACCGAGCCGAAGAAAATCTGCTGGGTCGTGGGAGAGAAGAGGAGAAAGCTCTGCGCTCCGCAGTTCTCGTCGCTCGATTTCTGCACGACACGGTAGGTGCGGAAGTTCGAGGGGCCGCCCGGACGGTCGATGAAGTCCATCGTCGCGGTCGCGCTCGGACAGCGTTGCATCGCTTTGGTGGCCCACGTTTTCAGCGCGGTCTCATCGACGGGATTCGCGGCGGAGAGAGTGACTGCCGCGAGCAACGCGGCGAGCGTGAGGGTGAGTGTCTTCATGGTCAGTGGGCGTGAACAGTGCGGTAGCCGAGCGAAATCCATTGATCGAGCCCGCCGGAGATGTGTACGACGTTGCGGAACCCTGCGACGGCGAGGAGGCGGGCGGCGAGGGCGCCGTCGGTCGTATTCGCGCCGTAGATCAGTACCGTCTCGTTCTGATAAGGAAGCAGCTCGGGAAGCTGTTTCTCGATCGTGTCGAAGGGCGCGCTGATCGCTCCGGCGATGTGGCCGGCGATTCCGCGGTACTCAGGGGCGGGACGGATGTCGAGCAGGATCACCTTCCGGCTGTCGAGCATCATCTCGCTCGCGATCTGCGGCGAGACCTCCGCGTAGCCGCCGGCCGTCATCGAGACGCCGACCGTCTTGCAGCCAGCAAACGCGAGCAACACCATCGACGCAAACATGCGCATCATCATTCGTTTCCTCACTACAGAATCTCAAGCTCGAACTCGGACCGCACCTCGCCGACCGGCTTGCCGGTCACGCTCGTGACCGGCCACGCGCGATGCGGTGCGAGCTGCGGGCGCGCCGCGAGATCGATGCCGAGGAGCTCCAGGGTCCGGAGAATCACGGGATTGCGCCCTCGTCCCATCGAGCCATCGTCGATCTTCAAAGCGATCCCAACCGTGGAATGATCATCGACTCTCAGCCGCTCCGTCAATTCGGACGAAAGGCTCGACGAGAGGCCCATCGCGTAAAAGCCTTCCGCCCCTTCCTTCGCCAGCATCCCGCCGCCAAACGCGTCCATCAGCGGAGTCGTGATGCTCCAGCGGCCGGCAACGTATTCGGGAAAAGCAGTCATCGCCTCTACGACGTGCGAGGCGCTCTCTTCGTATCGCGAGAGCGCGCCGGTGGTCTGCATCCCTTCCGTCGTGGCCATGAGACGCGCATAGGCCCACGCCGCGCGATGGAGCGTCAGAAAGTAGGCGGGAACGCCGCAGCCGTCGATCGCGATCGGAATCTCTTCGGCGGCCACGCCGCAGAATTCGCTCAGCGTGTGGCGGCACAGCACCTGGAGGGGATGTCCTGCGGCGACGTAATCCTCGCTCGGCGCATCCATCACCTCGGTCGCGAGCAGCATCCCCGCGTGTTTGCCGGAGCAGTTGTTATGCAGGGGCGAGGGCTCCTCACCGGCGGCGCGCAGATCGTTCGCGGTCTTCTCGTCGTACGGAAAGTGTGTGCCGCAGAGGAGATCGCTCTCGTCGAACTCGCCCTTGCGAAGCAGTGCGGCAGCTCTCGCCACGTGAAACGGCTCGCCGCCATGCGAGCCGCACATCAAGGCGATGTCTTCGCCGGAAAGGTCGTATTCGGCGACTCCGCCGTACTCGATCAGCGGGATCGCCTGAAACGGCTTCGCCGCCGAGCGGAGACAGATGACCGTCCCCGGATCGCCCGCGAATGCGAGCAGGCGCCCGCTCGAGTCGACGACGACGATGGAGCCTGTATGAGTGGATTCGATTTGACCGCCACGATAGACGTTGGCGAGGGAATGCATGCGCGCGACAGTTTACACAGAGCGCGGCGGAGTAAGTCGAGGAGATTGTGATGTGAGGAGTATGTTGTTGCATCTCTTGTGGCGTCGGGCGCCTCTCGCCACGCAGAACCCAGCCGTTTTGTCTTACGCGCGCGACGAGCTCGGACTCTCGGCTGCGATCGCTTCCTCTTCCGTGTTGTAGATCTTGAACACGGTGTCGAGTTTCGCGAGCTTGAGCAGCTTTTGAATCCGCTCGGAAGGGTTCACGAGGATCAGCTTGCGGTTCTGTCCGGTGAACTTGCCGAGGTAGCCGACCAGCTCGCCGATGCCGGTCGAATCGATGTAGTCGATCTTCGTAAAGTCGATGATCACGTTCGTGCTTTCGTTCTTGAGCACGTTCTCGAGCGCGGACGAGAAAAACTCGGCGCTCTCGCCGAGCTTGATGAGCCCCTCGACGTAGAGGACCGTGAAATTCTCCGTATGCTTCTTTTCTACGATCAATGCTGCCTCCGCGGCCGGGGATGATATCAGCCTTCGTTCGGTAGCAAATTGGCTGCCACAGCAGTACGGACGGCCACCACGGCGTTCATCCCGCCGAAGCCGAACGAATTGGATAGGAAGAGATCGACTTGCCTCTCGGCGGCTTCGTTCGCGATGTGGTGAAGATTGCATGCGGGATCCGGGCGCTCGAGGTTGATGGTCGGCGGAAGAAATCCGTCGTTGAGCGCGAGGAGCGACCCTGCGATCTCGATCGCGCCGCTCGCACCCATCGCATGACCGTGCATCGACTTCGTCGAGCTGACCGGAACGGCATAGGCGCCGAAGACCGCCTTGATCGCCTTCGTCTCGGTCGCATCGTTCGCGATCGTCGCAGTGCCGTGCGCGTTGATGTAGCCGACGGCATCGGGACCAACGCGCGCATCGGCGATCGCCATCGATATCGCACGGGCGGCGCCGTCAGCCGATGGATCGGTGATGTGGCCGGCGTCAGATGTCGAGCCGAAGCCGGCGATCTCGCCCAGGATCGGGTGGCCGCGCCGGCGCGCATTCTCGAAGTTCTCGAGGAGCAGCACCGCAGCCCCTTCGGCCAGCACGAGGCCGCGGCGGTCCGCGCTGAATGGACGGCATGCTCGTTCGGGATTCTCGTTGTCGACGGCGAGCACGCGCATCCCCTCCCACCCGCGAATGATCCCGTAGGTGAGGGGAGCGTCGGCTCCGCCGGCGAACATCGCGTCGGCCGATCCGGCGCGGATCGTCTGCGCCGCGAGTCCGATCGCGTGCGCGCTCGAGGCACACGCCGATACGACCGCGTACGACACGCCGCGCGCGCCGAATGTGGTCGCGACAGCGCTCGTGGCAGCGTTGTACATTGCCGATGCGATTGCGGTCGGCGCGACGCGCGTCGCGTTCTCGCGATAGATCCGCCGGTAGCTCGCGTCGAGCGTCTCGCAACCGCCGAGGCCGGTGCCGATCAGTACGCCGACGCGCTCCGGTGCGATTCCGATCGCGCGGAAGTCTCCCTGCCCGGCCGCCTCCGCCGACGCCATGAGCGCAAATCGCGTGAACCGGTCGTGCGCTCGCGGCGGGCCCTCGAGCTCGAATGCCGGCACTTCTCCCGCGATCTGGCAATTCAGATCGGCGGTGTCGAATGAAGTGATTCGCCGCACACCGCTCCGGCCCGCGCGTAACGCGTCGACAGTCGCATCGCTTCCCCGCCCGAGCGCCGAGACGATGCCGATTCCCGTGATGGCAACTCGGTTCACTGCGCGGCCGGTACCAGCTCTGCGACTGCGTCGATCATGTCGCCGAAAGTCCTGATCGCCCGGGCGCGAGTGTCGGAGATGGAGATCTTGAAATGCTCCTCGATCGCAAAAAGAATCGTGAGCGAGTCGAGCGAGTCGATGCCCGCATCCGCGAGCACCGTATCCGGTGTCAGCAGATTCTCAGCGATGTCTTTCTCTTTGCGGACGAGGGTAATCAGTGTCTGTGCGATCTCGCTTCGGGTCATGAGGCGGTTATTATACGGAGCGTGATCGCGCGGCCGCGGCGTTTCTGGCCGCTCTACCTCGTGTGGATCGCCGTCTGCGCGATCCTCTTCCTCCTGCTTCGCGGCGCGGAGGATCCGTCTCGCCGTAGCGGGCGCATCCGCCCGTCCGATGCGGGTGAGCGCGCGCTTGCAGCGCTGCGCGATCGCGATCCCGCTCGTTTTTCATCCTATGAAGTGATCCATGTGGCCTTCGCGCGCGCGGGGGAAGGAGCCGCCGAGCGCCGGTGGGTCATCCTCTGCAACCGCGGGCCGCGTTCAGCGATGGACGACGCGATCGTCGTCGAGCTGCGTGCCGAAGACGGTGCGCTGTTGCGCATCCGCAAGCCGGGCTAAACTCCCCCGCAATGACCCGCCCCGCGAAACTGACGCCGATGTTCGAGCAGTACTTCGACATCAAGCGGCAGGTCCCCGACGCGATCCTCTTCTACCGCCTCGGCGATTTCTACGAGATGTTCTACGAGGATGCGGAGAAGGCGGCGCCGCTCCTCGATCTCGTGCTCACTGCGCGCGGCAAGGGGCAGGAGCACGAGGCGCCGATGTGCGGCGTGCCGTATCACTCGGCCGACGCGTACATCGCGAAACTGATCAAGCTTGGATTGCGTGTCGCGATCTGCGAGCAGGCGGAGGATCCCGCCGCGGCGAAGGGGCTCGTCCGCCGCGAGATCGTCCGCATCGTCACGCCGGGGACTGCAACCGAGAGCAGCATCGTCGAGCGGGATAGCTGTTACCTGCTCGCGCTGTCTGGCGAGAACACCCTCGGCGCCGGCTATCTCGACGTCTCCACCGGCGATTTTTTCGTCACGACCTACGACAGCATCCGTGACAGCCGTCTCGCCGATGACATCGCCCGTTTCTCGCCGCGCGAGGCGGTGTTCGCGAGCGACCGCGACGGATTCGCGGCGGAGATTTCGGCCCTCGGACTCACGCCAACCGCGGTCGAGCCGTCCCTGTTCGAGAGTGCGGACGACTACCTGTCGCGCCACTTCAGCACGCAGTCGCTGCGCGGCTTCGGACTCGAGGGCGATGACCCGCGAATCGGAGCGGCCGGCGGCGCGCTCCGCTACGCGAGCGCGAGCCACAGGAAGACGCTCGATCACGTCCGCTCGCTCCGTGTCGATAACGACGCCGACTTTCTGCAGGTCGATGCTGCGACGCTCACGAATCTCGAGATCCTCGAGTCGCGCGACCCGGGACGTCCCCGCGCCGCGCTCTGGAGCGTCATCAACGCGACCCGCTCTGCGATGGGTGCGCGCACGTTGCGCCGCTGGCTGATCCGTCCACTCAAGTCACGCGAGGCGATCTTCGCCCGGCATGACGCCGTCGACGAGCTCACGCGCTCGCGCGCGATCCTCGAGCAGATGACCGCGCGCCTCTCGCGCGTCGCCGACCTCGAGCGGATCGCGTCGCGCATCACGCTCCGCAGCGCGACGCCGCGCGAATGCCTGACGCTCGCCGACTCGCTGCTTGCGATCGATGAGCTGCGCTCGATCATGGGACCTCTGCAGGGGCCGCTCCTTCGGTTGCTCGCGAATGGACTCGATCCACTTGCGGAAGTCGTCGCCAGGATCGCGGGAACGCTCGACCCGGAGCCGCCGATCAGCATTCGCGACGGGAACGTGATCCAGAAAGGCATCGACGCGGAGCTCGACCGACTCCGCTCGATCGCGTTCGACTCAAAGTCGATCCTCATGCAGATCGAGGCGAAGGAGAAAGAGCGCACCGGCATCGGGTCGCTCAAGATCCGCTTCAACAGCGTCTTCGGCTATTACATCGAGGTCTCGAAGTCGAACCTCGGGCGCGTGCCGCCGGACTACATCCGGAAGCAGACGCTCGTGAACGCGGAACGGTACATCACGCCGGAGCTGAAGGAACTCGAGGAGACGATCGTCGGCGCAGAAGAGAAGTCGATCGCGATCGAGCTGCGGATCTACGACGAGCTGCTGACGGCGATCGCGGCGATGAGCGGCGGCATCCTTGCGACGGCGCGCGCTGCGGGAGACGTCGATGCGGTGTCATCCCTCGCGACGGTCGCTGTGCGCAACCGCTTCGTCCGCGCAACGTTGAGCGAAGAGAGCGAGATCTGCGTGGAGGAGGGGAGGCATCCGGTCATCGAGCAGCTCACGGCCGAGCGCTTCATCCCGAACGACACCGACATCCAGCAGCCGCGCAACGGCATTCAGATCATCACCGGTCCGAACATGGGCGGAAAGTCGACGTATCTGCGGCAGGTCGCGTTGATCGTTCTGCTCAATCAGGCCGGAAGTTTCGTTCCGGCGGCGAAAGCGCGTCTCGGCATCTTCGACCGGATCTTCACGCGCGTCGGCGCGTCGGATCAGCTCGCGCGCGGCGAGTCGACGTTTATGGTCGAGATGCACGAGACCGCGAACATCCTCAACAACGCGACCGAGCGGTCACTCATCATCCTCGACGAAGTCGGACGCGGTACCGCGACCTTCGACGGACTCTCGCTCGCATGGGCAATCATCGAATATCTGCACGACACCGCCTCGCGCAGCGGGATCACGCTGTTCGCCACGCACTATCACGAGGTCACCGACCTCGCGAAGACCAAACAGCGCGTTGCGAACTTCAACGTCGCGGTCAAAGAGTGGAACGACCAGATCATCTTCCTCCGGAAGGTCGTCCCCGGCGCCGCCGACAAGAGCTACGGCATCCAGGTCGCCAAACTCGCGGGCATCCCGCTGAGCGTGGTCGAGCGAGCTAGAGAGATTCTCGTGACGCTCGAACGAAAAGAGCGCGATGTCGTCGAAGAGACGCGCCGCAAAGGCCCGGGGCTTCCGAAAAGCCAGCTATCGCTCTTTTCATCGCGCGAGCAGGAAACCCTTGACGCGCTGCGCTCGATTGCAGTCGACACGCTCTCGCCACTGGAAGCGCTGAATCGCCTGCACGAGCTGCAGCGGCGACTGCGCGGGGAGTGACCAAAGCGGCGGCAAGCCGACGCACTCGTAAAGCGTCCACCGCCCGCCCCTGGCGCGAAAATCGCTGCTACCATCTCCCACTCTATGGGCTCAGAAGTCCTCGGCATCGGAATCGCGGGAAAGACACTCACCGATCTGGAGCGCCGCATCCTCTCGGATTCCGCGCCGTACGCGATCGTTCTTTTCGGCAGAAACATCGGGAGTGCCGAGCAGCTCCGCGAGTTGATTCGCGAGATCAAATCGGTCGCGAGCCGGCCGCCTCTCATCATGATCGATGAGGAGGGGGGCCGCGTCGACCGCCTCCGGAATCTCGTTCCGGGCTTGCCGAGCGCGGAGTCGTTCTGCGAGGGGGAGAAGCCGCGCGAGATGTCGGAGTGGTTCGGCCGCGTGATCGGGATGGCGCTCCGCTATCTCGATATCGAGATCGATCTCGCGCCGGTCGTCGACATCCGCAGCGAGAACGCGCCGAAGGGACTCGAGCGCCGGACGTTCGGCAGGGATGTGCAGACCGTCGTCGATCTGGCCGGCGCATTCATCGATGGCCTGCACGCGCAGGGCGTCGCCGCGTGCCTCAAGCATTGGCCGGGCATCGGGATGGGAACGGCTGATCCGCATTACGGCGCGACGGTGATCGACGCATCGCTCGAAGAGTTGCTCGCGCGCGATCTCGTCCCGTTTCAGACCCTCGGCGCGTCTGCCGGTGCCATCATGATCGGCCACGGAACCTACCCCCAGATCGACGATCCCGAACTCCCCGCGAGTCTCAGCCGCAAGCTGACCGCTGACCTTCTCGAGAAGATCGGGTTCAAGGGCGTCGCGATCAGCGACGACATGGAAATGCACGCTGTCTCCGACCTCGGCAGCTACGAAGAGATCACCGAGCTCGCGCTGATGGCCGGCAACGACGTGATCCTCTTCTGCAGCCACGTCGAGCGAGTGCCCGATCTTCAGAAGTTCATCACCTCGCGCGCGAAACAGGACTCGAACTTCCGCGCGCAACTCGAGCAGGCGACGCAGCGCGCCGAGCGGTACAGAGAACACTGCGAGCGCATCCGCACCCAGTCGGGTGCTCCCGTCGGCTCGTTCGATAAACTCATTGACGAAGCCATCCGCTTCTGCGACGAGTTCGAGCGCACCCGCCCCCACCGCGAGGTCATCGTCCCCGATTCTGAGCGCCGCAAGGGCTCCCGGAATCCGGGCACCGGACGAAGCGGACGCGAAGAGTGGACGTAGGCTCTTGCGGTCGTGGTTGGCCGTCAACCCTCACGCGCTCCGCGTCACCATTGGTCCGATCGTCTTTCGCATCAGGAGCTCGGAGTGGCCGGCGATCAGGTAGTCAGGGATCTCGCCGATCGCCTGATAGCCGCGGCGCTCGTAGAGATCTCGCGCGCGTGGGTTGAATGACGAAACGCAGAGGAAGACGTTTTTGAACTGGGAGAAAAGACGCTCCTCGGCAAAGGTTAGAAGATCGGAGCCGATGCCGGTGCCGCGCGCGTCAGGGGTCACGGCGATGATCTGGAGGTAGCCGAGGAGGGCGCCGTTGACCACGAGGATGATGAAGCCGCGGAAGGTCTCGCCGTCGAAGGCAACGTAGACCTCTCGCTCAGGGTGTTGCACGAGTTTGAGCGATTCGTCGAAGGTCCGGCCGATCGTGAGCCATGGCTCGGAAGTGGACATGAGCTCGGCGCAGAGCCGCCCCTCGCGGTCGTCCGCGAGCCGTCGGATCGCGGTCATTTCTGCCTGGCCTTGATCTTCGCGATGTATTCGGCGGCGTCGGGTGTGGTGCAGTTGGTGTCGCCGTGATCGACCTCGACTCTGCCGATGGCGCGGGCGGCGGCAAGCGCTTTCTTCTCGAGCGCGGGGTTGCGCGAGCCGATCGCGATCAGCGCGCCGTTCATGCTGTGCCGCGTCCTGTTCGGCGCTTTCGCGATGTCGCGACGAATGACCTCGAGCCGTTCCGCGAAGTAATCGTCGTCCAGCGAGCGGTCTTTCATCGCGAGGTGCGCGACGATGTGCCAGCCGGCGCTCGAGACGTACTGCTCCTGCGATTTCATCCACGTCTCCGCCAGCCCGCGCGCGTGCGGAGTCGCGGCGGCGAAGCCGGCGAAGGCGTCGGTGATCGGGTAGTTGTCCAGATCGCGGACCCAGGCATCGAGCGTCGCGCGATCCGACTTCTCCGGATCGGCGACCATTGCCGCCAGGATTTGCGCGTCATAGTTTCCGCTCGCCCAGAGGCCGGCTGCGATCTTCTGATCGACCTTGATTTTCTTCTGCAGCGCTTTCAGATCGGCGGTGCTGACGCCGTAGACGTCATCGCCCGCGCCGTGGCGTCTGTAGGTTTTTCGAAACGATTCTTTCCCGAGGGCTTTCAGCTCGGCGAGAACACTCTGCGCGGATGCCGTCATGCCGCAGATTTTAGTGCGGCTGGCGGCGAGTCGCTATCCGTTCCCTTTCGCGATTGCCGCGGTTGCGCGGTCGCGATTGGCTTCGAAGATCGCCACGTTCGGGTCGTTGGTCTGGCGGCCGAGAGTGGCGGCGCGGTCGTAGTTGTCCTTCGCGAGCGGAAGGTTACCGGTCTTCTCGTATGCCTCGCCGAGACTGTCATAAACGTTGGCGGACTGCGGGTAGACGGCAGCGTTCTCCTTGAACGCCTCGATCGCCTCAGCCTTGCGGTCGACCTGCAGCAAGAGGTAGCCGATGAGGTTCAGCGTCGGCTCTGGAATCTCGATCTTGTAGCCGACCTGCTTCGATAGTTTGGCGAAGTGTTCGCGCGCACGCTGGTGCAACTTGCGCGTGTCGTCGCTGCGCTCGATCGGGAAGCGCCATCCTTCGAAGATCCGCTTGAGGCCCGCGTAGTGGCTCGGCATCACGACCGACCCGTGATCCTCATCGGGGAACTTGTAAGTCGTGATCTCGGTCCCTTTCGGGCCACGCGATCGGATCAGCATGCGAAACGTCTCGATCTCGTGATCGAGCGCGGCTCCCTCATCGCCCGACGTGATGAAGATTTTCGCTTTGACCTCCCGGGTGCGCGTCACGAATTCGGGCGCTTTCCGGTTGATGTAGTTGCGATCCCATGTCATCGACGGGCTTACGGAAATCCACGCATTGAAGAGTTGCGGGCGCTCCATGAACGCATAGAGCGCGAAGAGCCCGCCGAACGAGTGACCTGCGAACACGCGATAGGGCTGCGTGCGATAGCTCTTCTCGACGGCTGGAATCAGCTCGTTCTCGATGAACGAGAGAAACTTCGAGGAGCCCCCGCTGGTAGGAGCGCTGTATGCCTCTCCCTCGAATGTCTGTTTCGCCACGTTCGTTGGCGTGAGGTCGCGCGTGCGGTCGGTGTTCGCGATGCCGACGAGGATGAGCTCCGGGATCCGGCCGTTGCGCGCCAGGAAGTCGATTGTCGCAGCGGTGTGCTCGAACTTGTCGGGGCCGTCGGTCATGTAGACCACCGGGTACGCGCGAGCGCCGGTGCGGTAGGAGGGGGGAAGTCGGATCAGCGCGACCCGCTTCTCGTTGAGGATCTTCGAGTCGATCTGAATCTGGAGCGGCTGGCTCTGAGCGAAAGCCGGAACCACGAGTGAGACTAGTGCAAGAACAAGGAAGGCGCGACGCATTGGAAACCTCCGATGCGATTCTAGGGGCGAGCGAACGCCAGAACGACGGCGTTCACCGTTAGGTGACGGGAACGATGCGGAGGCGTGTTGGGAGCGAGGACTGAGGCCTGAGTAGCGCGAGGAATCTGAGTGGGGGAGCTTCGCGCTCTCTCCGCCCAGATTCCTCGCTGTTTTCGCGACTGCCTCTAGAACGGGACTTCGTCGTCCTCTTCACCCGGCCGCGCGGGAGCTGAGCCGCTGCTCTTGCTTGCTCCACTGCTGGCGTACCCGCCGCCCTCGTCGCCGTCGCCTTTGCGGTCGAGCATTTTCATCGTCGAGGCGACGATCTCGGTGCGGTACTTTTT
>JAENWF010000238.1 GCA_016650215.1 Thermoanaerobaculia bacterium | reverse complement strand
GCGAAACTCGATGACGAGATCGGATTGTCCAGCGAATGAAAGAGACGCATGCCTGAGCGGCAGGCATCCTCGAGATCGCGCTCGTACTCGCGCGAGTGAACTTTCGCGATGATCCGTCCCGTGTCGGGATGGACGACGTCGGAGAGCACCCGCTCGCGTGCGCCCGCGCGCTGCACCCCCTCCAGCGCCGCATCGAGCCGCGACGCACTCTCCGGATGGCCGACGCCCGTGTCGTGTCGCCGGAACGCGGAATGGGTGTAGATCTTGAGCGGGCCTCTCATCCTGAGCGAAGCGAAGGATCAATTGTGGCACCGGGAGCTCGAAATTCCTTGTCGCTCTGAGCGCAGCGAAAGATCCACGCGTCCGCGCGACGAAGGAGGACAAGTGAAGTCTGAGCGCAGAACGCAGAATTCAGAAGTTAGAAAGGCGTTTCTTCATTCTGAATTCTGCGTTCTGCGTTCTGCATTCGTGTTCTGCCTTCTGCCGACGGTCGCTTCGCTCAGGATTGACTACGCCATAGCATCCCGCGTGGTACAACCGCATCCATATTGAAGCGCACTCTCCAGATCTCCGGGATCGTCGCGCTCACGGCCCTTTTCCTTTATCTCTTTCTGCGGAATGCGGACCTTGCGGCTGTCGGACGGATGCTGCGCTCTGTCAACGTCTTCTGGGTGGCGCTCGCGCTCGCGGTGAACCTCTCGGCGCTGTTTTTCCGAACGGTCCGCTGGCGGACGCTGCTCGATCCCGACAATCCGCCGCCTTTCTACGCGACGTTTTTTGCGAATGCGGTCGGGTACATGCTGTCAACCGTCCTGCCGATCCGTGCCGCGGATGTCGCTCGGCCGGTCCTCATAGCGCGCCGGACGAATCATCGTGTATCGGGCGCGCTCGGCACGATCCTCACCGAGCGCGTCCTCGACCTCTTCTCGATTCTGGTGCTGTTCGTCTACTTTGCGGCGCGCCGATGGACCGAGTTCTCCACGAACCCGGCGACCGCGAAGTGGTTCTTCATCGTAAAGTCGGGAGCGATCGCGGCGACCGCGGTGCTCGCGGCGCTCGGCACTTTCATGGTGGGTCTCTACTTCTTCAGCGATTCGATTCGCCGCCTGCACGAATGGCTGGGGCGCTTTGTCCCGAAACGCTTCCGAGACTCCTGGATGCATTTCTTCGACACGTTCGTCGAGACGCTCGAGATCGTGAAGCACCGCACCGCGTTCGCGAAGGTCATCCTCTGCACGGCAGGAATCTGGGCGGCCCTGACCGGGCAGTTCTACATCGCATCTCTCGCCCTCGCGCGACCGGTGCCATACGACGCGACGTTCTTCATCACGGGCGTCGGCGCGCTCAGTCTCGCAATTCCGACGCCGGGTGGCGTGGGCGGATTTCACAAGGTGTGTCAGCTCGTGCTGACTCACTTCTACGCGTTCGACATCGACAGCTCAGTCGCGACCGCATTCCTCTACCATCTCGTCGGAACCGTCCCGGTCATCGTGACCGGCCTGACACTCTTCGTTCGGCAGGGACTGCGCCTGCGTGACGTCACCAACGCGCCGTGATATACGCTCGCATCGATGCGTTGTCCGTTCTGCGGGAACACGGAGGACCGTGTCGTCGACTCGCGGGAGAGCCGCGAGGGGGACGTCATCCGCCGCCGGCGCGAATGCGTCGCCTGCAGCCGGCGCTTTACGTCGTATGAAAAGATCGAGGTCGCGCCGTTCCAGGTCGTCAAACGCGACCAGCGCCGCGAGCCGTACGATCGCGACAAGCTGATGAAGGGACTCCAGGTTGCCTGCCGCAAACGTCCGGTCTCGCAGGACGAGCTCGAGCGGATCGCCGACTCTATCGAGGCGGCGATGCAGGAGGGGAGCGAGCGCGAGGTCGCGAGCCAGCAGCTCGGCCGGTTGGTGATGAAGCGGCTTCGTGACCTCGATCCGGTCGCGTACGTCCGATTCGCATCGGTCTACCGCCGTTTCGAAGATGTCGATGCATTCGTCAAAGAGCTGCACGAGTTGAAGTAAGTCTACTGAGGCAGGAACAGCGGTTGCAGGCAAGCAACCGGGTCCTGCAATGAGGTCTAAATGACTGACGCGAACGAAACCGCGAAAGAAGACGCAATCAAGATCCCCGACGTCCTGCCGGTGCTTCCGCTCAAGGACCTGGTGATTTTTCCCTACATCATCGTGCCGCTCTCGGTTTCACGCGAGAAGTCGATCAACGCGGTCGATCAGGCGCTCGCCGAGAACCGCGTGATCATGCTGACCGCGCAGAAGGACTTCCAGAACGAAGATCCCGGCGAGGACGATCTCTATCGCGTCGGCACTGTCGCGATCATCATGCGGATGCTCAAGCTCCCCGACGGGCGCATCCGCATTCTCGTGCAGGGACTCTCCCGTGCGCGCGTCGATTACTTCATCCAGACCGCACCGTTCTTCAAAGCGAAGATCACGCGCATCGAAGAGCCGGCGACGAAAGACCGGCCGCTCGAAGTCGAAGCGCTCCTCCGCTCGGTGAAGCAGAACCTCGACCGCGCGGTGTCCCTCGGCAAGAACATCTCGCCCGAGGTCATGGTGATCGCGGCCAACCTCGACGACCCGGCGCGGCTTACCGATCTCGCCGCATCGAACCTCGACCTCAAGCTCGAAGAAGCGCAGGCGATCCTGGAGACGATGGATCCGATCGAGCGCCTCAAGAAGGTCAACGAGCTCCTCACGCGCGAGATCAATCTGCTCACCATGCAGCAGGAGATCTCGACGGCCGCGCAGGGCGAGATGAACAAGAGCCAGCGCGAATACTTCCTTCGCCAGCAGCTCAAAGCCATTCAGTCTGAGCTCGGCGAAGGGGAGGAGCTCGCTGAAGAGGTCGAGAACTATCGAAAAAAGATCGAGGAGAAATCGATCCCGCAGGAAGCCCGCGAAGAAGTCGAGAAACAGATCAAGCGTCTCGAACGCTCGCATCCCGACTCCGCGGAGACTTCGATCATCCGCACGTATCTCGACTGGATGACAGGCCTGCCGTGGGGTGTGCAGTCAGCCGACAATCACGAACTCGCACGCGCGCGGGTGATCCTCGATGAGGATCACTACGACCTCGAGAAGATCAAAGAGCGCATCCTCGAGTACCTCGCGGTCCGCAAGTTGCGTGGCGTGAAGATGAAGGGGCCGATC
>JAENWF010000237.1 GCA_016650215.1 Thermoanaerobaculia bacterium | reverse complement strand
TCGCGGGACGCGCCAACTACCAGATTGCCGGCGACTCCGGCTCGATCGACGAGCGCGCGCTGCTCGCGCTTCATCCTCTCTGGCAGCGCGGCGTCCGCTTCGCGCCGGTCATCGATGTCGAAGGAATCGTGGAGCCATCGCAGCTCCCGATCCGCATTCTCGGCGTCGACCTCCTCTCCGACCTGCACTTTCGCGACTATCGATATGCGACGGTTCTCACACGCGGTGGCCAGGACGCGTCAGCGAAGATCACCGAATATCTGGAGCTCTTCCGCCCGGACTCTCTGATTCTTCCAGCTCCATTCGCGCAGCAGCAGGGCGTCGCGATCGGCGAGACGATCACGCTCAACGTGCTCGGAAATCGCCGCGTCTTCACGGTTCGCGGCATTCTCGAGGCTCGCGGCCCCGCGACCGCGTTCAACGGCAGCATCGCGATCTGCGATATCGCGACCGCGCAGCGGAACTTCGGAATGGCGGGGCGTCTCACGCGCGTCGATCTGATCGTCCCCGAGGATGCCGCGGCAACGGGCGCGCTGCTCGACTCGATCGTGAAACGCCTGCCAGCCGGCACGAGGATCGAGCGCCCGTCGCGCCGCAACGAACGGGTTGAGCGGATGTTGCGCGCGTTCCGCGTCAATCTCTTCGCGCTCGCGGGCGTGGCACTCCTCGTCGGCACGTTCCTCGTCTACAACACGGTGTTGATCTCGATTCTCCGGCGGCGGCGGGACGTCGGAATCCTCAAGACCCTCGGCGCATCGCCAACGCAGATTTTCGTCGCGTTCCTCGGCGAAGGAGTGCTGCTCGGCCTCGCCGGTTCCATCGCAGGCATCGCTCTCGGCAGCGTCCTGGCGAGCGCGATCCTCCGGCTCGTCGGCCGGACGATCAACGCGCTTTACGTGACCTCGCAGCCCGAGGCCGTGACGCTGACCCCCGGCGTGATCGCCGCCGGCATCGCTGTCGGCACGCTGCTGTCGGCGTTGTCGGCCATCCAACCTGCGATCGAGGCGGCGCAGGTACGACCGAACGCGATGATCCGGCCCGGTTTGCAGCAGCGTGTGACGCGGCCACTCCCGCTGCTGATCGCCGCCGCGGTCTGCTTCGTACTCGGCGCGGCAGTGTCCCGCCTGCCTCCGGTCAGCGGCATCGCAGCCGGCGGCTATCTCGCGGTGCTCCTGGTCGTCGCCGGCTTTTCGTTTCTCGCCCCATCGATCGTGCAACTCACGTCGAAAGTGACACAGCCGGTTCTTCGCCGCCCCTTCGGTGTGGTGGGAAAGCTGGCGGCGGCGTCTCTTCCTGCTTCGTTGCGCCGGACCGCAATTGCAAGCGCGGCGCTTTCGCTCGCGACCGGGATGATGGTTGCGGTCGCGCTGATGGTCGGAAGCTTCCGCGAGACGGTCCGCATCTGGGTCGACCAGACCGTGCAGTCGGACTTGTGGCTTCGACCGTCGAAGGGCTTGTCGAACGCCGATTCTGCACTCTTCCCCGCGGCGATCGGCGATGAGCTGATGAAGGTCGACTTCATCCGCGCGATCGACCGCGTGCGTGGGCGCGATCTGCTTTACGGCGAGACGATCATCTGGGTCGGCAGCGGCGACTTCGACGTCGCGTCTCGCTTCGGCGACCTGCCGATGATCAAACCTCGCTCGTCGCGCGGAGCGCTTGCGGACGCGATACGCCGCAAGGGCGTGTTCGTGTCCGAAAGTTTCTCTCTGAAATTCGACAAAGCCGTCGATGATCAGGTGGAGCTTCCGATCGCAAACGGACGCCGATCCTTTCCGATCGTCGGGATCTACCGCGACTACTCGAACGATCGCGGCGTTGTCGTGATGGATCGCGCGCTCTACGTCTCGTCGTTCGGCGACACAGCGATCAACACCGTCGTGATCTTTCTGAAGCCGGGCGTCGATCGCGAACAGGCGCGGCTCACGCTCGAGCGGCGCTTCGGTCCAAAGTACGGAGCGTTCGCAGTCAGCAACGCATCGATCCGCCGCGAAGTGATGACGATCTTCGATCAGACGTTCATGATCACGTACGCGCTTCTCGGCGTCGCGATCGTCGTCGCGGTGCTCGGCATCGTGAACACGCTCGCTGCGCTGATCCTCGAGCGAACGCGCGAGCTCGCAGTGCTTCGCGTCAGCGGCATGTCGAAACAGCAGATCCGGACGATGCTCGTGCTCGAGTCGTCGCTCATCGGCCTGGCTTCGACGATCGCAGGACTCGTGATGGGCTACGTGTTGTCGTGGATCCTCATCTACGTGATCAACAAACAATCGTTCGGCTGGACGATCGACTTCTACACGCCGGTCACCCTGATCGTCACGTCGCTGGCAATCACCTTCCTTGCCTCGGCAGCCGCCGGCGTCGTCCCCGCTAGACTCGCGAACAGCATCAACGTGGCGGAAGCCCTCAAGAGCGAGTAGTAAAAGAGTACTCAACCATGAGCGAAGCGAAGGGTCAGCGGTGGCACCGCGGCAGGTCGCGTTCGAGTCATTCCGAGCGCTGCTTCTGTGTGGCGCCGTCGACCCGCGGCGGCGCCCCTTTGAGTCATTGGCGATCTGTCCGGACGGCCGCAGAGCGCCGCCGCGGGTCGGCGGCGCCACACAGAGGCTGTAAACAACCCGACAGAATTCCTGACGCCGGGGAAACCGTTATCATTTGTCCATGCCTCCCCGGATCCCTGCCACGATGGCGCTTGCCGCCGCGATCGTTCTCTCGTTTGTCGGTGCGACGCGGCAGCGAGCGGTCCGGCCGATTGCGGTCATCGCACCGACGTTCAGCAAGGAGGTCGTCCGGATCTTTCAGGAGAACTGTCAGACGTGCCATCGCCCGGGCGACGTTGGACCGTTTTCTCTGCTGACCTACGCCGACGCCGCTCCGCACGCGGCCGCAATCAAGTTCGCGACGCAGAACCGGCAGATGCCGCCGTGGAAGCCGGTGTCGGGCTGCGGTGACTTCCTCGGCGAGCGGCGACTCACCGCCGAGCAGATCGAGACGATCGCGCGTTGGGCCGACGCCGGCGCGCCCGAAGGGGATCGCGCACAGCTTCCGTCCCCCATCGACTTCACGAGCGGCTGGACCCTCGGCGATCCCGATCTCACGCTCGCCAATGCGGAGGCCTACACGCCCCCTGCGACGGGCGACATGTATCGCTGCTTTACGATTCCTGCAAACCAGACAGCCGGACGCTGGGTCCGCGCGATCGACATTCACCCAGGTGACCGCGAGACCGTGCACCACGTCATCGCGTTCATCGATTCAACTGGCGAGTCGGCAACGCTCGATGAAAAAGAAGCCGGTCCCGGATACCAATGCTTCGGCGGTCCTGGATTCTCGAATCCCGGAACGCTCGGAGGATGGGCGCCCGGCTATCGCGCGCTCGAGTTGCCGAGTGACGTCGCATTCCATCTGCCGGCGAACGCGCGAATCGTCCTTCAGGTGCACTACCACCCACACCATGGCGCACCGGAGCCCGATACGACCGAGATCGCGATCTACTGGTCGAAGCAGCAGCCAAAGCAGGAGATGCGGATTCTTCCGCTCGTGAATCAGACCTTCACTCTCCCGCCGAACGACTCGCACTACAAAGTGACGAGCGCGTTCACGGTCCCGTTCTTCGTCAGCGCGAAGCTCTGGCTCGTCGCTCCGCACATGCATCTCCTCGGGCGATCGATGAAGGTGGACATGACGCTTCCCGACGGGGGCAACGTCTGTCTCATCAACATCGACGATTGGGATTTCAACTGGCAGGGGATGTATCGCTTTCGTGATCCGATTCCGGTGCCGGCACTCACGCGACTGTCGCTGACCGCGTTCTATGACAACTCTGCATCGAACTGGCGCAACCCGAACATCCCGCCGAAGCCCGTTTCGTGGGGAGAGGCGACGACCGACGAGATGTGCATCGCGTTCCTCGGCATAACGATCGACGGCGAAGATCTGACGAAGAATCTGCGCGCCGATACAAGCTGGCTCAAGTAGCGGCTTCACTGCCGGAACGGTTTGTCGTAGCCGGTCATCTCCACGTAGCCTGCGCCCGAGACCGATACATCGCCAAACGAGCCTTGCACGTTCACTGCGCCCTCCCAGTACGTCACCTGCGTCGAGCCTTTCGTGATCAGCTCCTGGTTCTCCAGCAGCGACCGCACAGTGAGTGAGATGTTGAGCGACGGAATCGAGATCTGCCACCCCATCGGGTAGACCGCTCCGCTCCGCGGCGACTTCCATCGGCCCAGAGCGCGCACATTCATCTGGTCGTGGCGGATGTGGATTACATCGCCTGACTCGGTGACGACCGATCCGGACGACGTCACGTCGGGACGTCCGTCGGCGCGCCGAATCTGATAGAGCATGACCTCGGTCTCATTCTCGAGCTGCAGTGAGAACCAGTCCCATCCCTGCTGGCTCTCACGGAGCATGGAGCTGCCGAACTCGTGGTCCATCCATGCGAGTCCATTGCAGCGTTCGGCCGGTCGACCTCGAACCGCGAGCGTGCCGCTGACACCGAGCCGGGTCATCGAGTAGTAATGCGTCGCGTTGCCGGCACCGGGCGCTTTCTGGCTGACGCCGTTCTCGCCGTGAATCGCGGGAGGCTTGCCGCTGCGGAGCACGAGGTCGATCGAGTCGCCTCCCTCTGATGCCGTGAGCCGCCACGCACCGTCCGCCGTCGTGGTCGCGCGCCATCCTTCATTGAAAACATCGAGACGGCCGGCCGCGGACGAGGCGGTGAAACGGGAGGAACGGTTCAGCTTCTCGTAGTAGCGGAACTTCCTGCCACCGATGTCGGTGATCGCGAAATGCGCCAGTCCGAGGTGCTGCAGATCCCAGCGCGACTCGGACGGAGCGGGAGGAGTAACACCGACGCGAAAGAAGGTGACCTCGAATCCGTAGCGACGCCCGCTCTCGGTCTCGAGATGTCCGGTGTAGTACCACCACTCGGTCTTGAACTCATCGTGCGATCCGTGATCGCGCGGAAACTCGAACTGGTAGCCCGGAAGCGCGAGCCGGAACTCCGGTACCTGCGCGAACACGGGAAAAGCAAGGAAAAGAAGCCCGACGGCAGCGGCGCAGCGAGCTTTTGCATTCTGCATTTTGCATTCGGGATAATACTGGCAAGGTGTCCGACGTCCCAGCCAGAGCCAAAGCGCGCTTCCGCACGGTTGCGAGTGAGGCTGCAATCCCGATCGACGCTGACGATCTGCTGGCGCTTGCGCGCCGTTACGCGGATCAGGGGATGTACGACGAGTCGATCCATGTCTACGAGATGGCGGAGAAGCTCAAGCCTGGATCGATTGCGCTGCGGATCAACCTGGCGCACGTGCGCGATCTCAAGCGCGACGCCGAGGCGTCGCGTTTCGTATCCGTGCGGCACCAGGTCTCGGCTGAACGCTCGCGCGATGAGATCGACGCGGCGCAATACGTCGGGCTCGCGCAGTACTACATGGCGCGCGACGAAACGACCAAGGCAATCGAGCTCCTCGAGATCGCGAAGTTCAAGACGCCGAACAATCCCCGCCCCTTCGAGATCCTCGGCCGCCTCTACTACTCGCAGGGAGTGTGGGAGTCTGCGCATGAAGAGATCTCCCGCGCACGCAAGCTGAATCCGTTCGATCGCGGACTCGCCGAGATCGCCGGCCGGATCGAGTTCGAGCTGAAGAATCTCGAGGCATCGCTCGACTCCTTTATCGACTCGTTCCTCCTCGCCACCGACCAGAAAGGTGAATCGACCGAGTCGGTACGCCGCATGATCAACACGCTCAAGCGCATCCTCAACATCGAGACGAAAGAGCTGAACGCGCGGATCAAGACGCGCGTCGAAAACCTTCAGGTCTGCACCGAGCGTCTCGAGTTCCGCAAGGAGAGCCTCTTCCGCCTCGACTCGCGCAAGGATCTCAAGGAGATCGTTCAGAAAATCAGCAAGGCCGCCGAGAAGCGTGATGACCTCAACACGATCTCCGCTGAGCTGCGGAAGCTGGGAATCTTTCAGCACATGAAGGACGAGCAGATCTTCCGGCTATCGCGGTTCGCGCGTGTGGAAGGCTTCTTCACCGGCGACTATGTCTTTCACGCTGAAGATCGATCGATGGACTTCTACGTGGTCAAGGAAGGGCGCATCGAGATCCGCAAGGACACTCCGTTCGGTCCGCAGATCCTCGGCGAACTCACTCAGGATCAGATCTACGGCGAGATGAACTTCATCGATCGGACTCAGCGCTCCAGCGATGCGGTCGCGTTCGAGCCCTCAGCCTGCTACATCTTCTCCTTCAGCGCGCTCGACCAGATGATGGACGAGGACAAGGAGATGGCGGTCGGCCTTCACTGGGCTTTCTGGCGCTCGCTCAGCGAGAAGGTCCGCGACGCGAACGAGCAGCTCAAGCTGTTCTTCCAGGAGGACGCGAAGCGTGGCTCCGGCCGCAAACGCGCCGAGGGGAAGCGCGAGATGCAGCAGGTCACGGTGAAGTCGGAAGACAAGGTAGACCTCTTCAAGGAGCGCGGGCTGTCAGCGGCGGAAATGAAACTGCTTGCGACCTTCTCGAGCGAGGAGCGATTCCGCGAGGGATCGACGATGTTTCGCGAGGGGGAAAAGGGCGACAAGCTTTACATCGTCCTCGACGGCCGCGTCCGCATCTCGAAGTTCATCCCCGGCGTAGGAGAGGAAGCGCTCGCTGTTCTCGATCGCGGCGACTTCTTCGGCGAGATGGCGCTCATCGACGAAAAGGCCAGGTCCGCCGATGCGAAAGCTCACGAAGGCGATGCGACAGTGCTCTCGATCGACCGCGCGACGCTCAATGAAATCCTTTCGATGGATCCGCACGCGTCGCTGCAGTTCCTCAACCTTCTCTGCCGCATGATCAGCCGCCGCCTGCGCGAGATCAACGACAAGATCGTTCAGTGGAAGTACATGTCGGGCGGCTTCTGAGTTGATTTTCTTCGCCGGCGCGCTGGTTCTCTTCCTGTTGCTCTGGGGCCTCTTCAACTTCACAGGACCCATCGTGCTGCGGATGATCCGCGCTCTCGGGGAAAAGACCGCTTCGTTCCGCTATGGCGAATACCTGGGAGTTGTTCTTCTGCTCGCCGTTGGCTCGTTCATCACCGTGAGGGCAGGCGACGGCTTTCTCGATCTCGCCGAGCTCCTCACGAAACAGAGTCCTGAGCTTCGAGCGATCGACACACAGGTCCATCGCTGGGCCGCAACCGAGCGATCGACCGGCGCGACGACGTTCTTCATGCTGATGACGACGATCGGGACTCCGGTAGGTCTCGGCATCATCGTCGCGATCGTCTGCTGTGTGCTGCTGGCCGGAGGGCGTTACCGCTGGTTCTGGTATCTGCTCACTACGAGCGCGGTGGGAGCGCTGATGGTGGTCCGGCTCAAGCTCTACTTCGCGCGCGAGAGACCCGCTCTGGCTGAAGCGCTTCGTCAGGCGCATGGGTATTCATTTCCCAGTGGGCACGCGATGGGCTCGACCGTCGTCGCACTCGCGCTCGCATATCTCGTATCACGCACGAAGTGGGCGTGGAAGGTGAGGGCCGCCCTTCTTTCCGTGCTCGTTACATTCATCGTTTCCGTCGCCTTCTCGCGCGTCTACCTCGGCGTCCACTGGATCTCCGACGTCGCTGCCGGGATCACCGGCGGAACGTTGTGGGTGACGGTCGCAACGCTCGGCTACGAGACGGTGCGCCGCGTGCGCAAAGTGCGCGCGCTGCGCGCGGCGAGGGTGAGCGAAGGACCGCCGGCTTGAGACCTACCCGATGGCCGTGTCTTCGGCGCGGACGGCACGAGGTGAGTACAGGTCGCGCACCAGTTGCCCGACCGACATGCGGTTGAGCGCGGCGCTGGTGCTGGTGTTGAGCGTCGTGAATATGTTTCCGACCGCGCGGCGCTCCGCGTCGTCGGGACCGAGGTCGGGAACGATACGCACCGATCCCTCGATGTGCGCGACGATCTCCTCGACAGCGATCCGGTCGGGATCACATCCCGGGACAAAGCCGATCCACTCTTTTCCGGTTTCCTGCGCCAGTTTTCCGTCGGTGAGCTTTCGCAGCACGCGCAGCATCTGCGAGTCGGTCGAGCCGAACTGCTCGGCGAGACGATAGGAAGATGGCGCGTCCTCGCGCCGCTCGAATCTTTTCGCGATCTCGATCATCGCGCGAATCGCGAAGTAGAGGTCGTAGCGCGGCTCGTCCTGGATCTGCTGTTCCGATGCGCGAAGCACTCCGTAAAGGTTCTGCCAGACGTAACTGATCTCGACGCCGAGGAGGATGATCACCCACATCACCTCGACTGCGATCAGAAAGATGATGACGAGACCGACGGTGCCGTAGATCACGTTGAGTTGCCCGCTCATCAGGTAATCGGCGTAGATCCCGAAGGCAAAGCGGATCAGCGAAAAGAGCGCTGTCGTCACGATTGCTCCGACGAAGGCGGCTTTGAACCGCACGCGCGTCGACGGCACGAGCCAGAAAAGCATCGTGAACGCCATGAGCAGCACAATGACCGGTACGATCGTGAAGACGATGTTGTGCTTGAGCAGGACTCGGAGTATGCGGTTCTGCTCGAGCATCGCCGTGGTCGTGAACGAGAGACCCATCAGCAGCGGTCCCCAGAAGAAGAGCATCGTAAATGCGATGATCTTCTGCCGGTATCCGCGCGCGCTCTGTACCTTCCAGATCTGATTGATCGTTCCCTCGACGGCCAGAAACAGCCGGAATGCGATCACCATGAAGACGATCGCGCCGAGCGTCGACGCCGCCTGCGCGTTCTCGGCGAACGTGGCGATCTGATGCGTGATCTGCGGCGACCTGTAAGGAATCACCACGTTCAGGAGGCCGTCGATCTGAGACTCGAAGCTGGGAAAGATCTCCTTGAAATTCCGCTGCAGGATGTTCGTAAACGCCACGAGCAGCGGGATCAGGGAGAGGAGAGTCGTATAGGCGAGCGAGGCAGCGCGTGACGTCCCCTCGATCATCCAGAACTCACGCGTGATCTCGCGGATGAACAGGAACGACTCGACCACGAGAATGCGCGTGCGATGGCGGCCGGTCGTCGCGCGCCGGTAGACGAGGACTGCAGGATCCGTCAGCCACGACCAGAAGATGACGCGCGCGGCAAGAAGCCGCTGGGCCAGGGTCCGCTCATCCTTCGGTTTCTCGCGCGGGTCTTCAGGAGCCATTCAGCCTCACCAAAACGCAACAAGCGGGCCCGGCATTCGGCCATGCCTCGCAACTCACGGCAACTGCTATGCATAATGCAGAGCATGCCTCGGGAAAGGATACACATTCCGGAGGTCGTCGAGCCAGACGAGCTTCTGCCGGCCGACCTCCTCGCACTCCGCAGGTTCGCGCGCCTGATGGACGAGGCTGTCGCGATCCCGGGGACCAAGAGGCGGGTCGGACTCGACGCCGGAATCGGCTTGATTCCCGGTGTCGGTGACGTGATTTCCGCCGTCATGTCGGCCTGGATCATCATGGGAGCGCTCCGCCACCGCGTTCCGATGCCGAAGATCTTCCGGATGATGGCGAACGTGATGATCGACCTGACTCTCGGCGCGATTCCCTTCATTGGTGACATCTTCGACTTCGTGTTCGCGCAGAACGTGATGAACATGGATCTGCTGATGAAGCACCGGCACCGGACGCTGCCTCCACGCTCGAAGGCCGAGATCGCAGCGGCGGGGACTTTTGTCATCGTCGTGCTCATCGCGTTCGCCCTCCTCGTGACGACCGGAATCGTCGCAGGTTTGTTCTGGCTGGTGGCTCAGCGCAACGCGTGATGTTCTTCCGACGCACCAAGCCGCCTCGCTACGCGCTCCGCTCCGCGCTGCCGATCGTCCGGCGCCGGATGCCGATGCGCTATCACATGCGCCATCAGTTCGGGATTCATGACGTCGCGTTCCTGCAGACGATGCACGCGCTCACCGGAGCGCCGATGTCGGGCGGCAACCGCGTCGAGCTGCTCAAAAACGGCGTGCAGATTTTCCCGTCGATGCTGTCGGCGATTCGAGCCGCGAAGAAGACGGTCAACCTGGAGTTCTACATTTTCTGGTCGGGCGACATCGGCGGCGAGTTTGCGGAGGCGCTCGCCGAACGCGCGCGCGCCGGCGTGCAGGTCAAGGTGATTCTCGACGCCGTCGGCTCGTCGCCGATGTCGGACGTGCTGCTCGACTTCATGAAACGCAACGGGATCGATGTCGAGTGGTACCACCCGATCCGCTGGTACACCCTCTCACGCGCAAATCACCGCACGCATCGCAAGCTGCTGATCGTTGATGGCGAGATCGGGTTCTCCGGCGGCGTCGGCATCGCCGACAACTGGCTGGGCGACGCCGACTCGAAGGACCACTGGCGCGAGACGATGATCCGCGTCGAAGGTCCCGTCGTGACACAGATGCAGTCCGCGTTCATGGACAACTGGATCAAGAGCCGTGGCGAGCTGCTGACCGGCCTCGACTACTTTCCCACCGTCGGAATCCGGGGCGTGCATCTGACGCAGGTGATCAAGTCTTCACCTTCGGAGGGAAGCTCGACCACAAAGCTGCTCTACATCATCTCAATCGTCAGCGCGACGAAGTCGATCTACATCAGCAATGCGTACTTTCTCCCGGACCGCGACACGATGAGGGCGCTCGAAGGGGCAGTGCGGCGGGGAGTCGACGTTCGGGTGGTCGTGCCCGGAGAACTGATAGACGTCCCGATCGTGAGACATGCAAGCCGACTTCACTACGAGATGCTCCTGCGCCGGGGGATCCGCATCTTCGAGTACGAGCCGACGATGATGCATGCGAAGACGATGGTCGTCGACGGAATATGGACCACCGTCGGTTCCTCCAACTTCGACGACCGCAGCTTCCGTCTGAACGACGAGGTGAACGTGAACGTCTACGACTCACACATCGCGAAACAGGCCGAGGAAATGTTCTTCGAAGACGTCGGCCGCTCGCACGAGATCACCCCGCGCAAATGGCTGCGGCGTCCGGTCTTCGACAAAGTGAAAGAGACGCTCGCCGGCATGTTCAAGCGGCAGTTGTAACGACGCGTGACGCGTGACCGTTTGTCATCCTGAGCTCGGGAATGGCGGCGCGCGCCATGGAAGAGGTGATGAACCTGGAGGGGACGGAAGACCGCCGGCTTGAGAGCCGGCGCCACATCCAGCATGGCTCATGGCAGCATTCGTACGCGACGTGGCGCCGGCTTCAGCCGGCGGTCTTTCGTCCCCTGCGCTCGAGTTCTGC
>JAENWF010000236.1 GCA_016650215.1 Thermoanaerobaculia bacterium | reverse complement strand
CGATGGCTCCATCGAGGGTGATCACGCGCCGCGGGGTCTCCCCGGGCGCCGTGCGGCGCCGCGAGAGTCCTACGGGAAAGAGGATCGGGTTGCCATTCGCATCGCGAACCAGCGATCCGGTCGCCGAGCCCGAAGTCGCGAGGAAACGCACGCGCATTCCCGCCGGAGGTGATGTTCCAAAGAGCGAGCGCGCGACCTTCGTCTCGACCGTGAAGTTACCGCTGGATGCGTTGTATTCCGCCGGCCATCCTGCGTTGTCGATCACGACCGCGGAAGCGAGTGATCCTCCGACGCAGCTCTGTCGCACCGCCGAGAGCACCCTGGGCGTTCCCGCCGTCTCGAGCGTGGTCGTCAGAACGTGCTCGACTCCGGCGAACCCGAAGGCGTTGCAGCCGGTCGATGCGTTGTTGTCCGAGTCGAACAAGACCCGCAGGTCGGTAGGAACGGCAGAAGCCGATCCTGTCGAGAGGATCACGACAACAACGCCGAAGAGCGCACGGTTCAATGCGGACATTAAGCCTCCAGGAGTGGTAGCGATCACGCAGGCGCACATCCGTCGGGATGTGTCACCGCTGCGTCTGCGCTCGAATTAGTGGACCGGCGCGATCTTACCTCCGAACACCCCTGGAAGGTCGTGAAAAATACGTTAGTTTTGTCGCCACAATAAGAAAACGGCGGCCCGAAGGCCGCCGCCCGGAGAGAGACTCCTTTGAGAGGTTATTTCTTGCTGTTGCCGCGAACCTCGATCTTGCGCGCGAGAAGCGTGTGGTCATCCACCCGGGTACCCTGGGTGTTGACCTCCCATCCGACTTTGATGTCGCTCACCTGGACCCGTTTGCCTTGCATCTTGATCTCGGTGTTCGCGTCGGTCTTGACGGTTACTTCACCCTTCGGCTGGCTCTGAACGAGGAGGTCCGTGCCGTTGACCGCATTGACGCGGCCGTTGGCGGTCATCGTCGCCCCTTCGTTGCCGTCCTCACCTTCGTCGTCGTCTTCTTCGCCCTCGTCGTCACCATTGGTGTTCTGCACCATGATCTCGAGCGCCGTGATCGTGTTGTTCTTGACGGTGGCTTTCACGTGGACGCGCCAGCCGACCTTAAGCTGATCGACCGTGTACGTGACATTCCCCTTGCGGATGACGGTCGTCGCAAGAACGTCGATCGTTTTCGTCTGCTTCTTCGAGGTGTAGACATCGATCGACGTACCGTCGACCTTCTGGATGAGACCTTCGTACTGCTCGACCTTCGTCCTGGCCGGCTTCCTTGCCTGAGCCGATGTGCGGTTCACCTCGACGAGCATCGACGACGAGGTCACAGCCAGGCGCGCATCGATGCCGTCCGACGCGCGCCTGAACTGAAGCTCCGCCTTCTGCGGAACACCCGTGAACATGAAGCGCCCGTCGCCGCCGACGGTCATCGCCATACCCGTTCCCACCACCGAGACTTCCAACCCCGCCGGGCTACTGAGCGCGACCGACTCGCCCATCACAACCTCGCCAACAACGACTCCATCGCCGTATCCCCCCGTCACAGCCGTCTCCCGCCCACGGCAATTCACCATGGCTGCGACGACGAGAAAGGCGATCAAAAATTTCTTCGTTTTCACATTTCCTCCGAAAAACAGAAAGGGGGGCGTATGGGTACGCCCCCCTGGAATCGACTTCTGTCTGAGGAGGGGATTCTGCACCAGAAGGATTGATGGGATTGTGAGGAGGGTCACTCGCAGGGAAAGTCAATTCAACATTCAACATTTAACATTCAACATTCGCGTTCTCCCTCGGCTGGGAGACGGGAATGTTCAATGTTGAATGTTGAATGTTAAATGTTGAAAACCGCCGCGAATGGCAGCAGTTCCGTCGCGGATGCGCTATCCCCGCACGCCGCGCACGCGTCCGGGTCCGGGTCCGGATCCACCCTGCACGCGAAGCGCGCCGGTGAGCGTGGCAGTCTGAGTGCCGCTGCTCACGACGATCACGGCCGAGCCGACCGGAGCGGTGCTGCCCACTTCGTAATTCGCATAAACGTAATTGCCGGCGTATCGGTAGTCGGACACGCGACGAAAGCCGGGGCTCAGAACCTCGAAGGTGGTCATGGCGCTGAAGATCCCGTCGCCCGCGACAGCGAGTGAGATGGTCGATCCCGGCTTGACCGTCGCGGCCGTGCTGGTCAGCGCGAATTCCGCCGAGTTCGCTGCAGCGACGCCGATCCAGCGTGGATTGAGCTCCACCGCCCCGCCGCGAGTCCGTACGACGAGATTGCCATAGACCCTCCCGCTCTCGACATGGATGGGATTGCCTTCAATGAAGCTCGTCGCGAACGCAGAGACGACTCCCTGCCTCCACGCGGGTGAAAGGTTTCGCGTCTCGACAGGACCGTCGAGCGGCTCGACGTAAATTCTGTAGGTTCCATCAGGCATCCCCGCGAGCGAGAATTCTCCCGACGCGTCGGTAAGCACAGTGGCTACCGGCTCTCCTTCGTCGTTCACCGCAACAACCTGCGCGGCGAAGATCGGGCCGCTGTCGCCGACGACTCGTCCCTGCAGGGTTCCCCCGGCCATCGTCAGATTGCCCTTCGGATAGATGTTCGCGATCGCGATCCGGTCGTCGCTGTCGAGCGCCGGTGCGTCAGTCCCACGGGTGACGTACGGATACATCGCCGCGGAGAGAACACCCGAATGATCGAGCCCGAGCATGTGACCGATCTCGTGCGCGATCGCCTGCGGGATGTTGTAGGTGCTGTTCACCAGAGAAGCGTCAATCTGAATGTCGGCCTCGGTGATGATCCCGCCCTCGTCCCAGGTCGTGGTGATCGCGATCGCCTTCTGATCATTGAAAAGCTCATCCGTGAGCGTGATGACCGATTGATTGTCTTTTCCCGCGCGAAGCCCGGGCTCGATGCCCGCGGAGCGGAAGCTCACGTTTGAGTTTGGTGCAGAAGTCCAGGCCCCGAATGCTCGATCGAGAACCGCGGCGCCGCCCGGCAGCGCAGCGATGAGCCGCTGGTCTGCCTTGTAGGCGATCGGAAACGAGGAAGCCTTCCACTCGACGGGAACGAGCGCGCCGTTCACATGCGAGGTCAGCCGTGTGGCGGCAGCTAACGGTCCGGCCGTCAGGAGGATAGCGCCTGCCGCGAGGAGGCTCCGGAGTGTGGGGACCATGCTGTAGGTGTTGTCTGCAACCAAAGTGCCATCAAAATAACATAGATTCCCCGAGAGCCGAGGAGAATTTTCTGCGCCTCGGGAGAGAAGGTCGAGGGGACGAAAAGCCGCCGGCTGAAGCCGGCGCCACGTCGTTCGCGAGGGCTGCCAAAGCCTATCCCGCCGGCGTCGGCCGGCGACTCTACGCGGACGCCGCGATCAGATCGATTTCGACCTGGGCGCCCTTCGGCAACTGCGACACCCCGACGGTGGAACGCGCCGGCTTGTGGTCGCCAAAGTACTCGGCGTAGATCGTGTTGAGCGTCTGGAAGTTCGCGAGATCGGTGAGGTAGACGGTCGCTTTCACGACCTTCTTGAAATCGCTGCCGGCTGCATTGAGCACGGCTTTCATGTTTTCGAACACGCGGCGCGTCTGCGCACTGAAGTCACCGTCGACGAGATTTCCTGTTGCCGGATCGAGCGCGATCTGGCCTGATGTATAGACCATTCCTCCGAGTTTCACCGCCTGGGAGTAGGGGCCGATCGCCTTCGGAGCATCGTTGGTCGCCACGTAATTCATCGCACTCGTTCCTTTCGCCGCGAATCGAGCGGGCAGTATAGCTATAATCGATCGACCGTACGGAGAGCTTCTCACGCATGAGTACTTACCCTGGAAACGGGTCGTTGTCCGCTGCTGTAAAAGACCGTGTGGTCTCGACGTTTCAGCAGACTCTGGCACTTCATCAGAACGGACGGATCGATGAAGTCGTCGCCGGATGCAACCTGATCCTTCAGATGGATCCGCTGTTCGATCCTGCGCGAAAACTGCTCGAGAAGGCACGCAATCCTGCGTCGCCGATCGACGTGGCCTCGCTGACGCCGGCGGTCTCATCGGCCGGAGGAGGTCTCGGTGAGGCGCGGTCAGCGATGGCCAGCCGCGACTTCGAGCGCGTCGTGCAGATCACCACCGAGATTCTCACCAACGACCTGATGAACGACGAGGCACGCATCCTCAGCGAGGAAGCCCGCGAGAAGATGGAGGCCTCACCCTTCGTCGAGCAGTTCGCACGCAAGTGCGAGCAGCACATCGCATCCGGCAATCTCTCGGCGGCGCGCTCGGATCTGGAAAAAGCGCGCGCACTCGATCCCGCGCATCCCGCGCTTGCACGAGTCCAGAAGCTGGTCGCTGACAAAGAGTCCGCTGGCCCCAAAGTGGCCGCCACATCCTTCGTCGTCGACACGCCAACAGCTCCCGCGGGAGGACGCAGCACCGCCCAGGCGAGCGATTTCGGATTCACGTTCGAGGAAGAGAAGGCGGCGCCGGCACAGCCGTCATTCGCAAGCTTCTCGTTCGACTCCCCCTCGAACACATCCAACGCCGAGGCACCGTTCGCCGGAGGGTTCTCGTTCAATAAGCCCGCTGCCGGCTCGGCCCCGCCGGCCGCCGAAGGCGGCGCAGCGAAGAAGACCAACAGCGGAGAGTTCGACTTCTCGACGGCATCGATTGAAACGAGTCCGGATGACCAGAAGAAGATCGACCAGTACCTCTCCGATGGTGACGGCGCGTTTGAGGGCGGCGGCTATCAGCAGGCGATCGATCTCTGGTCGCGCATCTTCCTCATCGATGTGACCAATGAGGCAGCGTCGGACCGGATCGAGCGCGCGAAATTGCGACGCCGCGAGCTCGAGCAGAAGGTCGAAGGCGTCCTTTCCGCCGGCATCATCGCGTACGAGAGAAAAGATTACGCGACGGCACGTACAAAGCTGGGCGAAGTGCTTCAGGTCGACCCGGGCAATGCTTCCGCCAACGAATATATGGAACGCGTTGACGCGGTGGTCGCAGGCAAGGGCGACGCATCGATTCCGCCGTCCGCACCCTTTGAGCCGCCGGTTCTCGACGATGAGTCGCCCGATATCAGCTCTTCATCGCCCGGCGCGCTTCAGATTCCTTCCTCCGCCCCGGCGCCGGCAGCGAGAAAGAGCGCGCCGAGGGCTGCGCCCGCTCCTGCCCCTTCTTCGGGACGCAGACTCCCGATGCCCGCGATCGTGGTCGTGGGACTGCTGCTCCTTGGGGCCGCGGGCTGGTTTGCGTGGTCGAAGTTCGCGCCCAAGCCGAAGACGGATACGCTCACCGCTACGACCGTGATCACGCAGGCGACCAGCCTCGGAGAACAAGGCAAGTACGACCAGGCGATCGCGATGCTCCAGCAGATCATCCCCGGCGACCAGAAGTACGACGCTGCACTTGCGATGATCAGCGACCTTCAACAGAAGAAGTCGAAAGCCGCAGCGATGATCGACGGGCGGCCCGCCGGTGAGTACTACGACGAGAACCTGGCCGCGGCAATCGCTGCGTTCGGATTGCGCGACTTCCTCGCGGCGAAGAAATCGTTCGAGAACGCGATGCGCGTCAAGCCGCTCCCTCCCGAGGCGAAGACCTCGTACGACGCCGCATCGCAGCAGGTCGCAAAGCTCGACACCGCGCGCGCCCTGTTCGGCGAGCGAAAGTACGCGGACGTCATCACCGCCCTCGAGCCCCTTCTTCAACGGGAACCCGACAACCGCAGCATCCAGCGGATGATCACCGACGCCCACTTCAACCTCGGCGCGACGGCCCTCCAGCAGGAGCGTCTGCAGGATGCGGTGAAGGAGTTCGAGCAGGTTCTGGCACGCGAGTCGGGTGACGAGCTGGCAAAGCGAAGCCGCGACCTCGCGCAGCGCTACGACGGCCAGCCGCGCGACCTTCTCTATCGGATCTATGTAAAATACTTACCGTTGCGGCAGCCGGTAGGCTGAAGCGCGGCGCCGCGGCTAAGGGAGGGTGTGATGCAGCGTTTCGACGAGATGGAGCTCCATGCGGTTCCCCTCATGGAGGATCTACCGGTTGCACCAGTCGAGCGCGAGCACGCGACGAGCGACGCTTCACGCGTCCGGCGCATCGTCGTCCTTCTGACCGATCTGTCGCTCTTCGCAGCGCTTTCGATCGCGCTCTCCCCTCTCCTCCCGGCCCAGAGCGACTGGATCGCCACAGCGGGACTCGCCGGCTTCGTCCTCGTGGTCTCCTTCTACTACTTCGCAGGAAGCTGGCTGCTTTGGGGGAAAACGGTCGGAGGAACCATCTTCGACGTGCGCGTCGTCGACGCCGACCGCTCGCAGATGAGATTCAAGGCTGCGACGCTTCGGTGGGCCGGCCTGCTGTTGTCGCTGCTCACGGCTGGACTCGGATTCCTGCTCGCCGCCGGTCCCGCGCGGCGCTCACTGCCTGATCGCATGTCAGGCACCCGCTGCATTACAGCCTAGACGATGCTTTCCCGGCTTCGACCCACGCGATTCTCGTGATCAGCGATCCGAGAAGCGTAGACACGGCGGCGACTTCGCGCATCTTGCGCGACTTTCCTCCGACGAGACGTAGCAGCGCCGGAATCGGACCAGACAACGCACCTCCGATGCGGATCGTGATGCCGGAGTCGCCGTGACGCAGCGGCTCAGATTCCGGATCGGCTCGCGATTCGATCGCGATTCCCATCAGTGTCTCGAGGGTGGCAGCAACGAGTCCCAGGCGTTGCAGCGCGGGATCCCGATGCCCGCGAAGCTCGAGCAGCGCGACGGCGGATCCCAGAGCCGACGCGCAGAAGTGAATCGGGAGCCGCGACGCGTGCGCGGCCCAAACGGGAATCGCAGTCGCCCCGAGGAGGACACCGGTGTACGTCGCCATCCCGAGGCCAGTGAGCGCTGAGACGAGCGACACCGCGTCGGAGAGTCTGCCGCGCAACAGAACAGTCGCTGTCGAAGCGCCGCCGAAGACAGCCACGATCCACGCGCCGACCGACATCGGCGACTGCAGCTTGAAAACGCGGAGCATGTTGAGAAACCTGCCCGGCCTGCCGAGATCGGCGATGAGCAGCGGCGTCGAAAGATTCGCGCCGATCGCCGCGATCCAGCGTGCGTCTCGAACCAGACGCTCATCGGCCCCTCGGATTCGTGCGGCGACCCCGAGCACGGCCGCGGCGCCGGCAGCGCCACCGACGAAAAAGTACGCCGGCACTTCCCACGTCCACACCGGCGGCTTGAACAGCGGCAAGCCGTAGTAGCCCGCGTCGGCGCTGGCCTCCGGGAGCGGAGACCCGGCGGGTCTGATCCCCGGCGACTCGATGCGCCCCTTCGAGTCGGCTTCGCGCCTGATCTCTTCGAGACGCCGCTCGCTCGCCGCATCGGGTTTGCGAGTCTTCAGAGGTGACTCCGGCGGCCGCCAAACGCGAGCAGCGATCCGATCGCAATCGCT
>JAENWF010000235.1 GCA_016650215.1 Thermoanaerobaculia bacterium | reverse complement strand
GGTGTCCGCCTCCCGTACAGAGTTCCATCGCGCACGATCGAGTTCCGCACCGGCGATGTCATCGTTCTTCATTCCGATGGCGTCTACGAGTCGCGGAATGCTGCCGGCGAGGTCTACGGTCTCGAACGTCTGATGCAGCTCCTCGTCACTCTCACCGAAGCGAACGCGGAGGTCATGCGCGATGCAGTTCTTCGCGATGTCGAAGCCTTTCGCGGAACCCAGCCGCAGGAAGACGACGTGACAGTTGTCGTCGTTCGGATCTTGTGACGTCACAGTTCCGTCGCTTGACCCCCGAACTGATTCGGGGGTTTAAGCTGACGCCATGAACGCTACCGATTCCCTTTCATCGGGTGAGCTCGCGGCGCAGACAGGCGTCAGCGCCGACACGCTGCGACATTACGAGCTGAAGGGCGTGCTGCCCGCGCCCCCACGCCGCGGGACGTACCGGCGCTATCCCTTGGAGGCCGCCGATCGTGTCCGCGCAATCCGCCGCGCAATGTCGATCGGCTTCACGCTCGACGAGCTCGCGCGGATCTTCTCGATCCGAAGAAGCGGCAAAGCGCCGTGCCGCACCGCGCTCGCGCTGGCGGAAGCGAAACGGGATGAGCTCGACCGGCGAATCACAGAAATGATCGAGCTTCGAGCGCAGCTCGACGCGATCACCACCGAATGGCGTCATCGATTGAACAACACACCTGCGGGACAGCCCGCGAGACTACTCGAGAGAATGGGAGAACGATCATGAAACGCAATCTCTACACGCTGCTCATCCTGCTTGGCTCTATGCCTCTTTTCGCACAGAAGGACCACGCGAACTGCCCGATGAAAGATAAGAAGGCGGAGGCCAGCTACACAGACCGCGTGAGCCTCGAGATCAAATCGCTACGGCCTGATGACATCGACCAGTATCGCAAGGGAACCGGAATGGGACTCGCGATTCCGGCAGAGCTCAATGGATATCCCGGACCGCGGCACGTGCTCGATCTCGCGGTCGAGGTGGCGTTGACTGACGAGCAGAAGACGAAAATGAAGAGCGTCTACTCTCAGATGCACACCAAAGCTGTACGCCTCGGCGAGGAGATCATCGCGCTCGAGACAACCCTCGACGCCGCGTTTGCGGGAGGCACGATGAACGACGCCACCCTCGCGAAGCTCACGAGCGAGATCGCCGTACGTCAGGCCGGCTGCGATACACACACCTCGAAGCGCATCTCGAGGCGAAGGCAATGATGACCGCATCGCAGGTCGCCGCGTACAACAAAGCGCGCGGTTACTGACGAGATGGAGGTTTGTGTGGCGGCGGGCGCCCTCGCCCGCCGCGCCCACAGCTACCGCGCGGCTTTCAGCGGTGGGTCTGGATTCATCGGCCTGCCGAAGAGAACCACGATCGAGCGGCCGGTTGCCCTTCCCGTCGTCGCCCCTTCGATGATCGCGATGCCGCAGTCCTTGTAGATCGGCGACATGATGTTGTCGCGGTGGCCTTCCGATTCCATCCAGCCGTCGACGAGCACCTCGGCCGTCTCGAATCCTGCCGCGAGATTCTCGCCGGCGTACGCGAAGATGTACCCACGCGGGCGGAGCCACTCGAACGGCGAACGGCCATCGGGCGAGATGTGCGCCCAGTACCCTTGATCCTCCATGTCGCGCATCCGGTCCTCGGCGGCGTGACAGAGACGCTCATCAGCAGCGAGCGGCGGCAATCCGGCCGCGGCGCGACGGACATTCATTTGCGCGACGACGTTGTCGAGCGTGATCTCCGCTGCGGAAACCGCGGTGGCTGCGAGCGTCGCGATGAGGATCATGGCGGTGCGCATGTAGCTGATAGAACGCATCAGGCGGCGGTCTCCTTCCTTACCGGACGCCGTCGGGTCGCACCCGGAGAAAGAACGTGCATGCCTTACCGGTTTTCGACTCGACCCAGACGGATCCGGCGTGGCTCATCGCGAACTCGCGCGTTTTGAAAAGCCCGCGTCCCGTCCGCTCGGCGTTCGACGGATTGAAGACGAATGACCGTTCAAAAATCTCGAGCCGAAGATGCTCGGGCACCAGCGGTCCGTTATCCATGACGAAGAAGAGCAGCAGCGGCTTTCCCTTGTGCTCCATCCATCTCACGCCCATCACGACCATCCCTCCGGCCGGCACGAACTGGAGCGCGTTCTCCATCAAAATCGCGAGCGAGTCAGCAAGCCGCTCGTGATCGGCGAATCGCTCCTCGAGGTCCTGCGCGTCCACCTGGAACCGCACGCCCTTGAGTTCTGCCACCGGGGCGAACCTGTCGGAGACGCGACGCACGACCGCGGTGACCGTCGGGCCGGTGGACGGCGTCGGGGCCGTCGGGACAGGACGCGCGATCTCCCCGGGTAGAACCATGCCTGGCGCGAGCTCGAGTGAGGAGAGAATCTGCTCGACGGTTCCGGCGGCATCGCTGAGGAGTGAATCGCTCTTCGCGGAACGAGCGCTGTTGAGCAGATCTCGCAGTCCGCGCAACGGCCCGAAGACCGTCTCACGAACATAATTGACGAACGAGGCTTGCGACTCGGTCACCTCGGCAGAGGGGCGGAAGATCATGACCGCACCAGTCGCGCCGCCAGACATCGGAACAAGCGTGTACATCATGTTCACGTTGTGGATGCGGACTCCGGCCGAAACGGGAACGGAGAGCTCGCCGACCTTGATTCCGGCGCGGGTCTCGATCGCCTGAAGAGTCGTTGCCGGATCGAAGAGACTCTTCGCGGCATCCGAAACGAACTTGACGCTCTTGTCGGGACCCAGCAGTACCGAGGCGACACCGGCGGCGACGAGGAGACTCACGACGCTCGTGACTGCAGGCGTTGCCGACTCGACCGGAAACGGAAGCACCGGCGCTTTCGGGAAGGGATCTAACGCGTGCGAGCCTGCCTGCGTCGGCGCGATGCTCGCAGAACTGATCGCGGGCGCGTTTGGCGCCGCGGCTTTCGGTTTACGCGGCTTGTCGCACTTGCTGCAGAGGATCGCTCCGTCAGCAATATCACCACCGCACATGAAGCACTTACGCGCCATTCAGTCCGGCTCCCGGACCGCGGATGTTACGCCGGAACTGCGATAGAGTCACGCGCCGCCGGACGTGGCTGAGGGGTTCGCTCCCTCCCCGGTACCTCGCTTTGCCCGAGTGACTCTTGGAAGGAAAATCAATGGAAAACATTGTGGTGATCGGCGGCGGAACGATGGGCAACGGCATCGCCCATACAGCGGCCGCGACCGGCTTTGAAGTCACGCTGGTCGAGGTCGCGCAGGAACTGCTCGACCGCGCGCTCTCAACCGTGTCGAAGAACCTGCAGCGCGGCGTCGACAAGGGAAAGATGACGGCTTCTGAGAGGGACGCGATCCTCAGCCGCATCCGACCCACGATCGACATGCAGTCGATCGGCAACGCCGACATCGTCATCGAGGCGATCATGGAGAACCTCGAAGCGAAGACGCAGCTCTTCGCGCGACTCGACGCGATCACGAAGCCGGAGTGCATCCTCGCGTCAAATACTTCCTCCATCTCGATCACGAAAATCGCCGCTGCGACCAGGCGTCCCGAGAAGGTCATCGGCATGCACTTCATGAATCCGGTTCCGGTGATGACTCTCGTTGAAGTCATTCGCGGCATCGCGACGTCCGACGAGACGTATCAGCGCGTCGAAGATCTCTCGAAGAGGATGGGAAAGACGCCGATCGAGGTGAACGACTACCCCGGCTTCATCTCGAATCGAGTGCTCATGCCGATGATCAACGAGGCGATCTTTGCGCTGTACGAAGGGGTCGCCACGCGGGAGTCGATCGACGGCGTGATGAAGCTCGGGATGAATCACCCGATGGGTCCGCTGACCCTCGCGGACTTCATCGGCCTCGACGTATGCCTCGCGATCCTGCGCGTGCTCGAAAGCGGCTTCGGCGATCCGAAGTACCGGCCGTGTCCGCTACTCGTGAAGATGGTCGATGCGGGATGGCTGGGAAGAAAAAGCGGACGAGGGTTTTATCGGTATTGATTCGGGCGGGGCGGGTCGGGCGGACGCGGGCGGGGGGCATCCTGAGCGAAGCGAAGGATCTACTGATCTAGCTTGCGATGCTTGAGGCTTCGTTCTCCCCAGCGCTATCAGTAGATCCTTCGCTTCGCTCAGGGATGACGCGGGTTTCTACGAGAATGAACGTTCGTCCCGAAAGTGTTCTAATCCGCACCGACCATGCTCTGCCAATCCTGTAGCGCACTCAACGAAGACGATCGCGAGTATTGCTTCCGTTGCCAGAACAAGCTCCTCGTTCTCTCCGGAATGACCTCGTTCGAAGAAGAGGAGATCGAGGACTACGAAGATGAAGGGGACCTTTCGCTCGATGAGCATCTGCTCGAGCGTGTCTCCGCTCTCGAAGAAATCGTCAAGCGCTCCGCCGAGACTCTGCGCAGCGTCGTCGACGCCGTGCAGAAGCACGAGCGCGCGATCTTCATCAATCAGACAGGACTGCTGTCAGTCAAAGAGCTGCTCGAAAAGAAGAACCTTCTCTCCAGTGATGAAGTCGTCGAGCTGTGGGAATCGAAGATGGGCGAGCAGATGCTCGCGCTCGAGAAGAAGCAGCGTTTCACCGAGCGTCGCGACCGCATCATGTCGCTCTTCCGCGGCGACAAACGCGAGCGCTTCCTGCAGATCATCGCGGAGGCAGAGTCGGCCATCGATGCCTTCGATCCTGATCGGGGGATGAAGCAGCTCGAGGAAGCGTTCAAGCTCGACCGCGACAACTACGAGCTTTCGTTCTTCCTCGGCGAGACGTTCTTCAACGACGGCAATCTCGATCGCGCAAAGACCTATCTCGAACGGACGCTCGAGGTCCAGCCCGATCACTTCGACGCTGCCGTCTTCTACGGAGTGCTGCTGCACGAGCGCCAGGATCTGAAAGGCGCAGAGCGCTGGCTCCGCCGCGCGATTCAGATCTCGCAGGAGTCGTTCCTCCCCTACTTCTCGCTCGGCGCGATCTACGCACGCAAGGGAAAGCTGCTTCGCGCGCAGAAGTTTCTCGAGAAGGCGATCCAACTCGAAGCAATTCCGCAGGCGTTCTACCTTCTCGGCACGATCTTCTATGAAAAGGGTCAGCTCGAGCGCGCGATCCGCTCGTTTCAGGGCGCGCTGAAACTCGATCCCGACTACGAAGAAGCGATCTACCACCTCGGCCTCTGCTATCTCGATCGCAACTGGAACCGCAAGGCGATCGATTGCTTCCAGGAAGCGCTCGAGCTCAATCCAAACAAGATGGAGTACCAGCAGGCGGTCACGATCTACGAGGGAATCTCAGGACACGTGCCGCTCGACGGTCCCGCCGCGAAAGAGTTCGGCGAGGCGGAAGCTCTCGTCAATCAGGGGAACTACAACGAGGCGCTCGATCACTACCGCCGCGCGTCGCATGAAGAGCCCGAGAACGTGAACATTCTCATGCCGTATGCGCTGCTCTGCTCGCATCTCGACATGAATTCGGAGGCGATCGCTGTCGCGCGCCGGATCCTCAAACTGACACCAACCGAAGTCGTCGCGGCAGCCGCATACACCACGCTCGTCGAAGCGTTGCGCGCCGAAGGGAACTTCAAAGACGCGAACAATGCGCTTGAAGAGATGCTGCGCGACTACACGTCGAACTACGCGAAGTCGATCGCCTATTACGAGAAGGCGTACAACCTCGCGGAGATGGGAGAGAACCTCGACGAGGCACTCGAAAGCGCGCAGCTCGCGCTTCGATACTCGCCAAAAGAGCTCAAGCAGTTTCCGCTGGCCGCGCTCGGGTGGGTCTACTTCAAACGCAAGGACTTCCGCGCCGCAGTCGACTTCCTCAGCAAGTCCGCCGATCTCGGGCCGACCGCCACGAACCTCATGCACCTCGGCATGGCGCTGCTCGAGAGCGGTGAGAAAGACCGCGCCCGCGCCGTGTTCCGTAAGGCGAAGAGCTTCAAGTCGAAAGGCTCAGGACTCGAGGAGAAAATCCTCGAGCAGGTGCGGTCGACCACGAAGCTCATCGACCGCCTGCACCAGAAGCGCAGACGGGCGACGACGAAGTAACCGCCGCTACGGGATCCGCAGAGTCATCCCTTCCTTGATCTTGTCGGGATCGGTCAGCTTGTCGCGATTCGCTTCGAAGATCTTCTTGTACTCGCTCGCTTTGCCGTAGTAGCTCTGCGCGATGTGCGTGAGGGTCTCGCCCTTCTTGACGGTGTGCATTTTTGCCTGACCCGCTGCGGCGGCGGGCCCGCTGCCGGCCATCCCGGACGGCTGTGGATGCGCCGCATTCTGATCGCGCACGATCTCGATCTTGTTCACGAGTCCGGCGTCTCCTGCCTTCTCGGTGATCGCCTTCATCGCATTCTGTTTTGCCGCGATCGAATCCGCCTGGCCATGGATCTCGATCATGTTGCCGGCGGCCCGCGCATTGAGATTGCGCACTCCGCTCACGTTGGCGCTCTGGACCGCCTGCTGAACCTTCGTCAAATCAGCCATTGCATGTTTCTCCTGAGGAGCAAGAGGGTGCGACATGAGTGCCATCTCGTATGCAGCGCGCAGGACTGTTTAGGGGATGCAAAGCCGGTTCTGTGTGGCGCCGCCGACCCGCGGCGGCGCTCT
>JAENWF010000234.1 GCA_016650215.1 Thermoanaerobaculia bacterium | reverse complement strand
TACACATCGATCGGTTCGCCTCGATACGTCGCAGGGCGGAAGCGCCATTTGCGGACGGCTTCTCTTGCGGCATCGCCGAGACCGTTCGGAAGGTCTTTGATGACTTCGACGTCGTCGATCCGGCCGTCTCTCCGGACGATGCCTCGAATCACGACTGACCCTGACGTACCCATGCGCCGAGCCATCTGGGGATAGCGCGGCACCACCCGGTCGATCTCTTCCGGCTGAGTCCCGTCGGGTGGGACCGCCGAGTAGACACCGGAGCGATCGATCAACTCGGCGGATGGAGGCTCGACGACGGGCGGCGGCTCGAACGGGGTGGTCTCCGCGACCGTTTCCGTCGGAGCGAGCGTTGCGGTTGAGTCGGTCGCCGTCAGAGGCGGTGCGCTCGTCGTCTCCACATCGAGCTGACGCGAGCCGGACGCGGTCACATCGACGGACTCGATGTCGGCATACGCGACCGTCTCGCGATGAGCGACGGCGAAGAAGTCGTGATCGCGCGTAAACACAGTGACGCCGGTCCCCGCCGGAATCTCGCCGACGAGCGGATAGAAGATTCCGGGGCCCGCGTAGAGCTGCGTGCGGCGGCTCGTCACCCCGGCAAGCGCGGGAAGCTTGCGGATCGCCTGATAGCGCGCGAGGCGGCGCTCGCGCTCGGCAGTCCGCTCGAGGTTCCCTCGCTCGGCCCAGCCTGAGAGGCCATCATCGTTCTCAACGCGCACCCACGCGCCCTGATCCTCGAGCAGCCGCAGCGTGTCGCCGCTGCTGGCGGTGGCAACGACGGCGGCGCGCGCGTTCGGCTCGGTGCGGATCCGAATTTTGAGCGGCAGAACCGTCAACATTTCGGCGTCCGCCGGCTCCGCCGGCCGCGGCTTGCCGCTCTTGACCAGGATCAGCGCGAGAAGCGCGAAAAAGATCACCCCTAGAAGGATGACGACCAGCAGGCCGCGCGAATGCCGGGTCTCCGGATCGGTCAACGCTTCCGATCCTTCATCAGCACATGCATGATCGCCTTCTGAATGTGGAGGCGATTCTCCGCTTCGTCATAGATCACCGACTGCTCGGAATCGATCACGTCCGCTGAGACTTCTTCGCCGCGGTGCGCCGGGAGGCAGTGCATGAAGATCGCGCTTTTCTTCGCCATCGACATCAGGCGCTGATCGATCATCCATCCTTCGAAGTCGCGGCGGCGCTTCTCTGCTTCCTCTTCCTGTCCCATCGACGCCCAGACGTCGGTCTCGACGATGTCGGCATCGCGGACCGCCTCTTCGATCGAGTTCGTGATCGTCATCCGTGTGCCGGCCTGTTGCGCATCGGACTCCGCTTTCGCGACGACTTCAGGATCAGGAGCGTATCCGCCGGGGGTCGCGATCGCGATGTGCATGCCGACCTTCGGTGCGCCGTACATCAGCGAATGTGCCATGTTGTTGCCGTCGCCGACGTATGCGATCTTCCTGCCCTTCAGCTCACCGCGGAACTTTTCCCAGGCCGTGAAGTAGTCCGTCATCGCCTGGCAGGGATGCGAGAGATCGGTGAGTCCGTTGATGACGGGAACGCTCGCGTACTGCGCGAGATCGGTCACTGTCTTGTGCGCGAACGTGCGCGCCATGATTCCGTCGACGTAACGCGCGAGAACTTTGGCGGTGTCGTAAATCGGCTCGCCGCGTCCGAGCTGGATGTCGCGCGCCGAGAGAAACAGCGCGTGACCGCCGAGCTGGAACATCCCGACTTCGAAGGAGACGCGCGTGCGGGTCGACGACTTCTCGAAGATCATCGCGAGCGTCTGGCCTTTGAGCGCATCGCTGAACTTCCCAGGCTGCGCCTTCATGTCGCGCGCGAGCTCGAAGATCTCCTGCACCTCGGCCGCGGTGTAATCGTGGATCTCGATGAAGTCTTTGTGTTTCAACGGTGAGTCCTCTTTTCGCCGCGTATTCTATTCACGGACGCGGTAACGGCCGTCTGTCTCTTCGACCCGGTTCTCGTCTTTCAGTTTCGTCAGGTGCGCGGTCATCTGGATCTCGGCGGCGCCGATGAGCTGCGGATCGAGGTCGGGGTAGACCCTCGAGCGCAGCTCGGAGAGCGTCCGCGCGCCGCCCGCGAGTGCCTCGAGCACCTGCCGCTCCCGTTCCAGCCTGTGCGCGATGTATTCGTCGATGAGCGCGATCGCGTCGCTACGCGTCGGCCCGTGCGCGGGCTGTATCCGTTTCGGCGAGCGCGCACGGAGACGTCGCAACGAGCGGATGTAGTCCGCCATGTTTCCGTCTGGCGGAAAAATCGCGGTCGTGCCGGTTCCGAGAATCGTGTCGCCGGTGAAGAGGTCGCCGTCCGCCGTCAGGTAGCAGACGTGCTCGCTGGTGTGACCCGGGGTCGCGATCACTTCGATCGCTGTCCCGTCGATGTCGAGCGATTCGCCGCCGGCGACACGCAGATCGACCTGCCGGTCGTCGAGAACATCAGCGGGCGCGATGATCCGCGCCCCGCAGCGCTCCTTCAGCGGAACCGCGGCGGGCGCATGATCGGCGTGGCGGTGCGTGATCAGAATCGTATCGAGCCGTGGTTGCGCCGCTAGAATCGCATCAATGTGCGCATCGATCGCCGGGCCGGGATCGAGCACCGCGGTCTCGCCGAGGAGATACGTGCGCGTTCCATCGAGCGTGAACGCGCCGGGATTGGGAGCTGTGATGCTGCGGATCCTCACGGCAGCACGATCTTCTTCCGGCCGTTCTCGACGAGAATTCGTGGTTGAACTGCGACGATCGTGGCGCCGCGGCGCGATTCGATCAGGCCATCTGCAGAGTTGTGATCCAGGATCGCTTCGAGATTCTTCACAGTCGGGAAGACGAGCGGAAACTCTCCGCGCTCATGTCGCGCGAGAGCTTCCCGCGGCTCGATCCAGAGCATGGCGTCCGACTCGGCACTTTCCACCGGAGCGATCGCCCCATCCAGCAGCTTTGTCACGAAGAACCATGTGTCGAAACGGATCGGGATTCCGGCGGGCGTGATCCAGTGCGAGGTCCACGTAAGCCGTTCGAGATCGAGCGGCGCCTCGCGCTGAAGATCGTCGAGCGTCATCGATGCGGCGAACGTGCGTGTCTCGTCGCCGAGCCAGATTCCCGTCTCTTCGAAAGTCTCGCGCGCTGCCGCCAGACGCATCGTGTCGAGCTCCGAACCGTTCGCTATCGCGCGGTCGCTTTCCTCGACGGCGCCTCCCGGGAAGACCCACATGTTCGGCACGAAGGAGCTCTTCTCGTGGCGACGCATCATGAGAACCGACAGCGGCGCATCGCGAAGCAGCAACACGCTCGCCGCGGGGACCGGCGTTACGTTTGCCATCCGACCCACTCTTCGCCGTTCGGACCGCGCTCTTTCTTCCAGATCGGGACCGTCTTCTTGATTCTGTCGATGACTGCGCGCGATGCCTCATACGCCTCGGCCCGATGCGGCGAGGTGCAGGCGATCGAGATGGAAACGTCGCCGACGCGCAACTCGCCGAGCCGGTGAAGCACTGCGATCGCGACCACCGGAAACTCCCGTTCGACCGCGCGAACCACCTTCTCGATCTCTTTCTCGGCCATGGGGCGGTATGCGTCGTAGAAGATCGATTCGACCTGCTTGCCGTCGTGATGGTTGCGGACGACACCGTCAAAGACGATTGCCGCGCCGTCGGAGAGACGCAGAACGCTTCGCATGAGCGTGGCGGAGTCGATCGGCGCGTCGGTGAGGTAGCTCATCCGCCAGCGACCGGTGGGATGAACGCGAGCTCGTCGCCTTCGCGGAGGAGCGTGTCAGGCGCCGCGTAGTTCTCGTTCACCGCGATGAGCGGCGGCTGGCTGTAGCCGGCGAGCCGCGGATAGTCACGAAGCATCAACTGCCACACGTCGGCCGCGCGCGTGCCGTCGGCGAGCGACAGCTCCGCCTCACTCTTGCCCGTGATGTCGCGAAGGACCGCAAAGAGGAGGAGCCGTACCTTCATCGGCGTGCATTTTACTTCCGGTAGAATCGGGCGCGAGGAACCAGTGGAAGAGTTCACACCCGAGATGACGGTGGAAGCTGCGATGGCGCATCACCCGAAAGCGCGATGGGTGTTCGCCGCATACCAGCTCCAGGGGTGCTCGCAGTGCGCAGCCTCGGGCGACGAGACGCTGGCCGAGGTTGCGGAGGGATACGGAATCGCCCTCGAGAAACTGGTCGGCGATCTCAACTCGCTCTTAACCGCGTGAACGAGCCCTCCCACGCGACACGCTCGTTCGTGCTGGGCGCGGTCGCTGTGGTCGCCGCCGTCTTCGCTGCCGGGATGTCGAAGATCGCCGACCTCGATTTCTGGTGGCATCTGAGAACAGGGCAGCTGATCGCCTCGCAGCGCGCGATTCCGCGGACCGACGTGCTCAGCTTCACGGCCGCGGGGCGCGAGTACATCGATCACGAGTGGCTCTTTCAGCTATCACAGTACGCGACGTTCTCGGCCCTGGGACCTGCCGGCATCGCGATTCTCAAGTGCGTGATTTTCTCGATCACCGCGCTGCTCGTCCTGCATTTCTGCATGAGCCGCGGGGTGCCGGTGCTCGCTGCCGTGAGTCTCGTTTTCCTCGGTATCGCCGGCGGAATCACGAGACTGATCGAGCGCCCCGAGATCTTCAGTCTTCTTTTCGCGGTATTGACGTATGTGATCCTCGAGCACTATCGGCGGAACGCACGGCCCGCGATCCTGTTCCTGCTGCCGCTGATCTGCGCGCTCTGGGCAAACGTCCACGCGGCCGTCATCGTCGGCCTCGTGATTCAGTTTCTCTGGAATGCGGCGGAGCTGCCGCGACCGTCGCGATGGCCACTCGTGGCTCTCGCCGCCAGCGTTATCGCGAGCGGCGCGAACCCGTTCGGCTATCGCGTGCTTTCAGTCCCGTTCGAGCTCACGCGCATCATCGACTCAGGTCTGCTGAACAACGAAGAGTGGCGACGGCCGACGCTGCTGAAGGCGCCGTTCTTCTTTCTCATGCTGGTGTTGACCGCCCTGTCGCTGGTGCGCGCTGCGAAGCATCGTAGATTTGCGGCGGTGTTGATCGGCGCATTCCTCGCTTACGTGTCGCTGAAGTACATTCGCAACGTTGGTCTCTTCTCGATGTTTGCTCCGATGTTGATCGCGACGGAGCTCGCCGAAGTTTCGATCCGCCGGGTCTGGCAGACATCGGTTGCGATCCTCGGATGTGGCGCGCTGTTGATCGCCTTGACGATCTACTACCCGTTCGAGCGCGGCATCGGCATCGCGTCGTACTTTCCCGATCGTCTCGCGGCATTCGTGCACGACAACGGCGTCGCCGGCAACATGCTCAACAGCTATGGATTCGGCGGCTACCTGACGTGGGCTCTTTACCCGGAGCGGCGGATCTTCGTCGATGGAAGGAACGAAGTGTTTGTCCCGCTGATGGAGCGCCTCGCGAAGGCACGCGGCGACAGCCGCGAGTGGAACGCTCTCTTGAG
>JAENWF010000233.1 GCA_016650215.1 Thermoanaerobaculia bacterium | reverse complement strand
GCCGGCTTCAGCCGGCGGCTGTCCGTCCTGCGGTCTTGAATCCAAGACGCTCGAGGTTCGTTCCCTTCGCGTTCGGGAAAGGGGAACGAAAGACCGCCGGCTGAAGCCGGCGCCACGTCGAGCGCGGATAGAGCCACGAGCGATGCCTGATGTGGCGCCGGTCCTCTGACCGGCGGGTTTCCGTCCCTGCGGTCTTGAAGCGGTGGCTTCTACGTTTTGGTCACGCCGGCATCGGCGGTTTGAGGCCGCGCTCCCAGTGCCGGTGCCTCTTCATCGCGGCGATCAATTGCGACGCGACGCGTGAGGTCTGCTTATCGTCCCCGGTGATCACGCCCGCTGCCGGATCGGCATCCGGTCCTCCGTCAGGGTGCGCTTCCGCGCGTGTGATTCCTGCCTTGTCGAGCAATTGCACGCCCGCACCGGTCGCCGCGACGGTCTTGTAATGTTTGTAGGCATCGACCAGAAACTCGACCGCCTGCGGCTCGAACTTCAACGTGTCGATTGCCGCTTTTCCACCGGGCACGACGACGGCGTCGAACAGCACCGAGCTCGTGGTGAAAATGCTGAACTCTGCGTTCATCTCCGGCGCACCAACCGGCTTGAACGCACCGAGGTGCTGGCCGACGAGGCGCGGCAGTGCCCCTTCGGCTTCGAGCGCTTTCTTCATTTCATTGATGGCGTGACCATCGCTGCCGTCTGCGACGAGAATCGCGACCTTCCGCGTTCTGATCGACGGTTTCTTCGGCGCATTCGGGTTATCGACGATCCGCAACGCGGGCGACTCGCCCACAGTCCTGTTGACGCGCTTCGGCTGCCACTTGGCCGGATTCGCGTCGGCTGGAAAGCCGAGGTTCAGCGGCCCGTCGATCTTCGGCACCTTCTTCATTCCGAGGCCCTTGCGCACGCGATTCGCTAGTTCAGCGTCGACGTGGGCGAGGATGCCGACAACCCGTTCGCGAATCGCGACCGTTTCGCATTTGCCGAGCTCGAACTGCAAGGCCTGAACGATGTGCTCCTTCTCGGGAGGCGACTGGCTGTTCCAGAAGAGCAGCGCCTGGCTGAAGTGATCGAAGAACTTCGCGCCCCGCTTCCCGCGAATCTTTGTACCGCTCATCGGCTCCGGGAATGAGACGAAGCCGCCGTCCTTCGCGCCGGCCTGGAAGGGGCAGCCTCCTCCGAGCGTGTTCGGCTCGTACGAGACGCGTCCTTCATTGATCGTCTGTCGCATGTGACCGTCGCGCTGGTTGTTGTGCACGGGAGCGATGGGGCGGTTGATGGGAATCTCGTGAAAGTTCGGTCCGCCGAGGCGGATGAGCTGCGTGTCGAGATAGGAGAAGAGGCGGCCCTGCATCAGCGGGTCGTCACTGAAGTCGATGCCGGGGACGATGTTGCCGACGTGAAATGCGACCTGCTCGGTCTCCGCGAAAAAGTTCTGCGGATTGCGGTTGAGCGTGAGTCTTCCGATGCGCTGCACCGGCACGAGCTCCTCGGGAATCAGCTTCGTCGGATCGAGGAGGTCGAAGTCGAACTTGTCCTCGTCTTTCTCCGGGACGATCTGAACGCCGAGCTCCCACTCCGGAAAATCGCCGCCGGCGATCGCGTCCCACAGATCGCGCCGGTGAAAGTCGGGATCCTTGCCGGAGATTTTCGTCGCCTCGTCCCAGACCACCGAGTGAATTCCGAGAAGCGGCTTCCAGTGGAACTTGACGAAGTTCGACTCGCCCGCTTCGTTGATGAGACGAAACGTGTGGACGCCGAATCCTTCCATCATCCGGTAGCTGCGTGGAAGCGCGCGATCCGACATCACCCACATGATCATGTGTGTCGACTCGGGCATCAGCGAGATGAAGTCCCAGAACGTGTCGTGCGCCGACGCGGCCTGCGGCATCTCGTTATGAGGTTCTGGCTTGACCGCGTGGATGAGGTCGGGAAACTTGATCGCGTCCTGGATGAAGAAGACCGGCATGTTGTTGCCGACGAGATCGAAATTGCCTTCCTCGGTGTAGAACTTCGTCGCGAAGCCGCGGACGTCGCGTGCGAGGTCGCTCGATCCTCGCGAGCCTGCGACAGTCGAGAAGCGGACGAAAACCGGAGTCTGCCGCGACGGGTCTGTGAGAAATCCAGCCTTCGTAAATTTCTTCATCGACCTGTCGTAGACCCGGAAGACGCCGTGTGCGGCAGAGCCGCGCGCGTGAACGACGCGCTCGGGAATCCGCTCGTGATCGAAGTGCGTGATCTTTTCGCGGAGGTGAAAGTCTTCGAGCAGCGACGGTCCGCGCTCTCCTGCGCGAAGGGAGTTCTGGTTGTCTTCGATGCGGACGCCGTGATTCGAGGTCAGGAACTGCTGATCGGAATTTTCCGACTCTGCGTCGAGCGCTCGAACCTTGGCGTTCTTTGCACTCTGCGCCTTTGCCGGTTTCGGTTTGTTTCCAGGTGTGCGCGAGACCGGTGCGGCAGTGCGTGGCGGGGCAGGCTTCTGCGACTTCGCCTTCTTCGTCTTCGGCATGAAACGATGTCTCCTTCTCGATTCTGGTGAGTGACATCTCAGTGCTTGCCACACTTGCGCCAGAGCGTGAAGGAGTCGGGGAGATCAATCGAGTACGTGGCACGCGAGGCAGAGCTTCGTGTCGACTGCTCCTCCGTCGAACGTGAAGGAGGCGCCGCCCGGCACGCGGAGCCGAAGTTTGTTGTCGCTCTCCTGCGAGTGCGTGTGGTGGCACGTTGTGCACTCGACGCGGCCGTTCAGAAGCAAGTCCTCGGCGATCGTCGCTCCGAATCCGCTCGGGCTCGATGCCGGCTTGAGCCAGATCCGGTTCAAGGACCGAACAGACTCGTAGTCGACTCGCGTGATGTGGCTGCGATGCGCATCTGCTGCTCCTGGATGACAGGACAGGCACGACTCCGACCGCAGCGCTGGCCGCTCGATGTCCGAATCGGCGAGGACGGACGTTGCCACGACAAGGAACAGGAACCCGATGATTGTCGTTGACCGCGTTGTTCTATCACCCACGCGAGGGGGTAGTGCAAAGGGCGGGCACGCTGAACTCGTGCCGCGACTAAGCTGCTAAGTAACAGACCACTCTGGGTTTGTCAGGCAAGTTTTGAGTATGAGACAAATTGTAAACCGTCCGGTTGGGAAACAGTGGCCGGAATCAGTGGTCAGTGGTCCATTGGTCAGTGGTCCAGTGGGTCAGTGGTCCAGTGGTCAGTGGGTCCAGGGCGGCTGCTCAGCGCGCGACCGGCTCGTTGAGATTGACCCAGATTGCGTTCTCTTCAACGGTCGTCGGCATGCGCGGCCACCCGCGGAAGTTCTCGGTCTCGGTTCGGAGGCGGGCGGCGTCGAAGACCTTCGCCGAAAGAGAGCCGGGCGCGAGACACTCGACGATCGCGCGCACGAG
>JAENWF010000232.1 GCA_016650215.1 Thermoanaerobaculia bacterium | reverse complement strand
TCGAGCGAGATGTCGACGCGGTTGACGTCGTCCTTCGTCGCGAGGTGCGGCGGGTCCTCGAGATTGTTCGAAGGCATGAACGACAGCAGCTCGCGAATCGTCGCAAGACAATCCTCATCCGACTCGGCCGCAAAGTGCGCAACGCCTGAGATCTGGTTGTGGGTGTCGGCTCCACCGAGCTTCTCCTTCGTCACTTCCTCGTGCGTAAGCGTCTTGATGACGTCGGGGCCGGTGACGAACATGTAGCTCGTCTTCTTCACCATCAGGATGAAATCAGTGATGGCTGGCGAGTAGACCGCCCCGCCGGCGCACGGTCCCATGATCGCGGAGATCTGGGGCACGACGCCCGAGGTGAGAGTATTGCGAAGAAAGATATCGGCGTAGCCGCCGAGGGAGACGACGCCTTCCTGGATACGCGCTCCGCCCGAATCGTTGAGGCCAACGATCGGCGCGCCGTTCTTCACGGCGAGATCCATGATCTTGACGATCTTGGCTGCATGCGTCTCGCTCAGCGATCCGCCGAAAACAGTGAAGTCCTGCGCGAACGCGTAGACCAGACGCCCCTGAACGCTACCGTAGCCGGTGACGACACCGTCGCCTGCGATCCGCTGCTTGTCCATGCCGAAATCGTTCGAGCGATGGACGACGAGCTGGTCGAGCTCCTGGAACGAGCCGGGATCGAAGAGAAGAAGAATGCGCTCGCGCGCGGTCAGTTTTCCGTCGGCGTGCTGGCGGTCGATGCGCTGCTGGCCGCCACCGAGCTCGCTCTCCCGTTTGCGCTGCTCGAGTTCACTGATCGTAGGCTTTGACATGTGGTAGCGGCCTACAGCACCACGTTCCTCTCCGCTGCGACTTTGCGCATCTCTTCCTGAAGATCGCTGCTCGACGGCTCGCGGCCGCCGGGCTTGACCAGACGCTGCCGCGCTTCCTGCTCGATCGCGTCGACCGCCTGAAAGTTTTCCTCCAGCGCGCGCGTGACGATCTCGATGCCGGCTTCCGCATCGCCGAACTCGACGACGCCGCGGTCCTCGAGCCGGTTCACGATCGCCCGCGCGAGGAACTCGATCTGCTTTGCGTTCAGCGCCATAGCCGCCGCGGCATTAAAGCACCATCTCCGCGCCGAAGGAACCCGCACCATACGGGTACCAGCGCACTTTCTCATCGGCCGACTCGATCCGCGTCACACGCACGGTGGCGGGATAGACGTCGCGGCCATCGGCGCAGAGCAATCGCAGCGTAAGCCCGTCCGGCGGCGCGAGAAGCGCGATCGCAATCGGGATGTCATCACGAACGTGCTCGACACTGCTCTTCAGCAGCAGATTCAACGGCATCCGCACAGGCCGCACGCGATAGCTCGGGCGATACCAGTTCGGAAAGGGCGGAGCTGCGATCCCCTGCTCCACGATCGCAGCACCCTTCCCGTCGAGTCCGCCGCCAGACTGCATGAGCGTCACATTCGGGGGCGCGACACCGACGAGCGACGGAAGCAGCGCTGCCGCGACCGCGGGACGCAGCCGAAGACGTGAGGGCGCCGCGCGCTCAGCGCCCGCGCGGGGGAACATCGACGCGATCTCGCGTACGTCAGCCAGATCGTCGTCCCCGAGGTCGATGAGGACGCGAAGTGCACGGAAAACAACCGCGGCATGAACACGCAGCGTCCGCTCCTCCCATTTCACGTCGCCGTACGAGTGTTTCGCGACGCCTTCGGAAACGATGAGCCGCTCCAGCTTGAGCGGATGCGAAACGAGCTGCTCGATGGCGTTCGCGATTCCAGAGACACGCTCCCGGCCGATCTCGGGAATGGTCACGCTCGCGCCGGACGGCCCGCAGCGGAAGAGCGCGCCGTCCTCCACCGCCTCCCCTGCTTCCAGCACGGCGATCGTCCGGCCGTTCTCGTAGCGCACCACACGACCTTCCTTCCGGTAAATCTCAGTCATGAAACACCGTGGTGACGACCGGCGCGTGCGAGCCGGCGACCAACTCCTGCCCTTCAGACGAGCAGACGACTCCGGGATAACGGATCGCCTCCCCTTCAGAACCTGAGAGCGCGGCTGCCACACACGCGCGCGTTTCAATGATCCGGAAAGGCGCGAGGGTGCGACGCGAGCGTCCGTCAACCAGTTCGGCGGCCGAGACAGCAATCGTGACGACATCATTCAGGACGTCGTAGTGGCCGGCGGAAACGAGATCGATCTCGATACGCTTTGGAGAAAGCTCGAACGGTGCATTGCTCTGGCGGACGACGACATTGCTCATTCGTTTCAGCGGAAGATCGCTGAACGACGCGCGCCGCCACGCCCGGGGCTGCTCACCCGCGAGCAGATTCGCAATACCGCAGCGATTGCCCGAGTCATCGATCTCGATCTCCGGCTCATCATGAACGCTGAGCCACGTAGGCCATTTCGCGGCCTTGGCGCCCCCGCACTCTGCCGGATGTCCAGCGGCCTCGTGGAGCAGGACGGAGGCGGAGCCGCCGCGCCAGACAATGGGGATTCCGCGGTAGTCGATCTCGCCTTTCGGCTTGCTCGATGCCGCGCGCGACGCACGCTCGTAGTCTGCAGGAGCCGTTAGCGGAGTGGAGACGACCGCCTGCTGGCCGATGCCGAGGACCATCGTGACTCCGGTTCGCGTGAACGCACCGGCGCGGCGGGCGGCTACGACGATTCGGACGCGTGCACCGGCCAGGAACGGCAGCAACTCGCGAGCCGAAACGATCCGTTCATTGCAGAGAGCGAGCAGTTCGTCGTCACGCTCATCGGATGCCGCAACAATGCCGGCTTCCTCGCGCGCGGCGCCGTGCGAGAGGCGCTCCTCGAGCAGAGTTTTCTTCGGACCGCCGGTCCAGATCTCTTCGCGCGTGACGAGGAAGAACTCGTTCAATTGATCTGGTGATCGATCGTCTTCGAAGCGGCGTTGTAGGTGATCACGAGGCGGTGAGCCGTGCCCGGCACGAAGTTGAAGCGGAAACTCTGCTGTGAGTTGACGCGAAGCGTCGGCACGACGACGGAGATGAAGACGTCTGTGTTGCGGGGTGGGATCTCGCGCGTGAGGCTGATCCCGCGCGGCGATTTGCGGCGGATGAATCGTCCCTTCTCTTCCCAGAGCGCCTCGTTGACGACCATCTCGCCTCCGATGCGGATCGTGAGCACGCCGTCGCTGAACGGACTGTTGAAGATGGTCGTGAGCTGCGCCGGCACGTTGCTGACCGGCCGGCTGTCTCCGGGCGAAATGGGGGCAGTGGTCGTCGCCGGTTCCGTAGGCAGCACGGTGCGCGCGCGCGCCGCGAGACGTGCGGTGATCGCCTTCTGCTCTTCGAGTTGCGCGAGACGAAGATAGTTCGCCGCCTGTGCGTCGGTCGGGTTCAGCGCGAATGCTTCGTCGAGCAGCGGCACGGCTTCGGCGTACTTTTTCTGGTTGTAGAGCGCGATTCCCCGATCCAGCTTCTGCCTCGCCGTTGCAATCTGCTGCTTGCCGACTTCTTCCTGATAGCGGATCGCCGCCAACTTCTGCAGCATCACCGATACCCCGGGCGAGTTAGGAGCGAGCTTGGCGAGCTGTTCGAACTTGGCGTAGGCGTCGGCGGTCCGACCCTGCCGAAGAAGGTCGCTGCCTTCCTGGCGGAGCGCGCGCTCGCGTGCGCGCTGACGTTCGACCTGCACGTTCACCTTCGGCACGGTGACCCTCTGCCGCTGGATCGAAACCATCGACCAGAGCAATGCGAGCATCAGGACGCCGACCACACCTGCTGCCAGGGCGGCGGGAACCGGGCGGCGCCACAGCGGATAGGCGCGAACGTTTGTGAGAGTCTGGCGGAACTGGCGAACGACCGCGGGGCCGCCTGCAACCGTGGCTCGCGGAGCCTGGCCCGGGGTCGGCGCGCTCGACGCCGCCGCGGCGCGTGTGCTCGCTCCTCCATCAGGGCCTCCCCCGCCGGCGGCGTCGGGGAACGGCATTTCGATCGTCGGCAGCTTGGAGCGGTCGCGCGTCGTGATGGTCGCCTCAGCGAGGAGGGGCTCCATTTTGGAAGGACGTTCTCCGCGCAGGACCGCTCGCAATGCGCTCGCGAGCTCGCGTCCTCGCTGATAGCGCTTCGCGGGCTCCTTCGCCAGACAGTTCGCGACCACTTCCTCGAACCCGTCGGGAATCTGCGGATTGATCTCGTGCAACGGCGGAAACGGCTCGTGCACGATCTTGTAGGAGATCGACGTCAGCGACTCCCCGCCGAAGGGCTTGCGCCGCGTGAGCGACTCGTAGAGACAGATTCCGAGCGAGAAGATGTCGGTGCGCCCATCGACCGGTGTTCCCTTGATCTGTTCCGGGGCCATGTAGTTCGGGGTGCCGAGGAACTGGCCGGTGGTGGTGAGATTCGCACCGCCGGAGGCAATCTTCGCGATGCCGAAGTCCATGATCTTCGCGCGGCTGCCCTCGACAAGGATGATGTTCGCTGGCTTGACGTCGCGATGAACGATGCCTTTTGAGTGCGCGAAATCAAGCGCCTCGGCGATCTGCGCGACCAGCTCACCGATCTGCTCGAAGGTCAGCGTCTTCCCCTGGGAAAGCGCCTCCTTCAGATTCTGCCCCTCGACGTACTCCATCGCAATGAAGTTCATCTGCGTGGTGTCGTCCTGGCCGATGTCGAAGACCGTGACGATCGAAGGATGGTTGAGGATGCCGGCAGCCTGCGCCTCGCGGATGAAGCGCTGCTGAAATTCCATCGTTTCGTCGTCGTCCGCGTGCGCTGCTGGACGAATGGTCTTCAGCGCGACCAGCCGCCCGATGAGCGGATCTTTGGCGAGGTAGACGATTCCCATCGCCCCCTTACCGAGCTCACGTACCACTTCATAACGGCCAAGCTTCAATTACGGTCATTCTCCGGCGGATGTCCGCTGCCGGGTCTCCGCGCCGGAATTCAAGGGGAGGAGTCCCATGGACGGACAATCATAGCTCCAGCGCTGAAACACAGCCCGGCCACGCATTTTAAATTATGATCTAGCGCCTGTCTGAGAAATCGATATCGAGGTCACGCTCATGAAGGTCTATTCTGGAGTTGAGATCCGCAACCTGGCAGTGGTCGGGCACAACGATACAGGGAAGACCACACTCGTTTCTCAATTGTTGTTCAACGCGGGCGCCATCACGCGGCTCGGGCGGATCGATGAAGGGACGACCGTCACCGACTTCGACACCGACGAGATCGACCGGAAGCATTCGATCTCGGCCGCGATCGCGTTCGCGGAATGGAAGAACACGAAGATCAACCTCATCGACACGCCCGGCTTCGGAATCTTCCTGATGGAGTCGAAGAGCGCGATGCGGATTGCCGACTCGGCGGTGGTGCTCGTCAGCGGCGTCACTGGGGTCGAGGTTACGACCGAGCGAGTCTGGAAATTCGCTGACGAGTACGACCTGCCGCGAATGGTGATCGTGAACAAGATGGACCGCGAGCGCGCGTCGTTCGCACGCACTCTCGAGTCGCTCCAGAAGAAGTTCGGCAAGAACGTCGTCCCGATTCAGATCCCGATCGGCGAAGAGAAAGACTTCAAAGGCATCATCGATCTCGTCGCGATGAAAGCACATACGTACGCGGCCGACGGCTCCGGCAAGTTCGAGATCGCAGACATCCCGGCAGACCTCGCATCGGAGGCGGCCGAGTGGCGCGAGAAGCTGATCGAGAAGGTCGCCGAAGGCGACGACACGCTGATGGAGCGCTTCTTCGAACAGGGCGGACTGTCGCAGGAAGAGCTGCTCGACGGCCTCAATCGCGAGACGCTACACCGTCAGATCTGCCCGGTGCTCTTCACGTCGGCTTCGCACAACATCGGCGGTCACGCAGTTCTCGACGCCTTCGTCGCGCTCCTCCCCTCGCCCGAAGAGGTCAAGACCATTGACGGCAAGAACAAGAAGGGCGAGAAACTGACGTTCGACCGCAGGCCGGAAGCGTTTCCGGCAGCGCTCATTTTCAAGACCTTTTCCGACCCATTCTCCGGGCGCGTTTCGCTCTTCCGCGTCTACAGCGGGACCTTCAAGTCGGACAGCACGTATTGGAACGCATCGCGAGACCACGAAGAGCGGATCGGGAAGTTGCAGGTTCTTCAGGGGAAGCAGCAGATGCCGATTGCGGAGCTGCGCGCCGGTGACATCGGTGCGGTCGCGAAGCTCAAGGACGTGCACACCGGCGACACGATTTCAGCGAAGGACCACATGTTCGTGCTCGAGCACATCGCCTATCCGGAAGCAGCGATCTCGTTCGCTGTCGAGGCGAAGGCGCGCGGCGACGAGGACAAGCTGGGCACCGCGATCGCGCGCGTCATCGAAGAAGATCCGACGATCCGCTTCAGCCGCGACGAACGGACGAAAGAGTTGCTCATCAGCGGTCAGGGTCAGTTGCACGTGGAGATCGCCGTATCAAAGCTGAAGAAAAAGTACGGCGTCGACGTGATCCTCCATCCGCCGAAGGTGCCATATCGCGAGACGATCACGCGCGCCGCCGAAGCGCACGGGCGGCACAAGAAGCAGTCGGGTGGGCACGGACAGTTCGCCGACTGCAAGATCATCATGGAGCCGCTGCCGCGCGGCGCGGAGTTCGAGTTCGTCGACGAGATCTTCGGCGGCTCGATTCCGCGGCAGTACATCCCGGCGGTCGAGAAGGGAATTCAGGACGCCCGCCTCAAGGGCTTCCTCGCCGGCTATCCGGTCGTCGATTTCCGCGTACGGCTGAAGGATGGGCAGTATCACGACGTCGACTCATCGGAAATGGCGTTCAAGATCGCAGGATCGATGGCGTTCCAGCAGGGAATGGAGCAGGGCCGCCCGACGCTCCTCGAGCCGATCATGCACGTCGACATCAACGCGCCTTCCGAGTATGTCGGCGATCTGATGGGCGACCTCACCTCGCGACGCGGAAAGATGGAAGGCGTCGAGGCGGAAGACGACGCGCAGACTCTGCGCGCCCGCGTGCCCTTCTCTGAGATGCTCACGTACGGCTCGACACTTCGCTCCATCACGCAGGGCCGCGGCAGCTTCCACATGGAGTATTCGCACTACGAGGAAGTCCCGCGGAACCTGCAGGAGAAGATCATCGCCGAGTCGAAGAAGGCGCAGGCCGCGCAACACGCGGCGCATTAGGGGGACTGGTGAGGAGTGAGTTGGGCTAACCCTCAGCGGTCAACACAATCATTCCTTAGCCAGCTTCGCCACGATGTGCGCGATCTCGTCGGTCGCTTCGTCGGCGGCGGTCACCACGTACTGCCGCCCGCGATAACCGGGCGCCAGCACTTTGACCGTGTAACTGCCAGTCGCGGCGAAGTCGTAGATCTCGTCTTCGGTATCGAACTGGCGCGCCTCGCCGATCTGAAGATCATTCACATAGACGAGCGCGTCAGGCGGGGTCGCGGTGATCATCATTCCGCGGCGCGCCCACATCCGGACGACGGCGTTCACGCCACCAGCTCCGCCGCTCACTTCCGCGCGCGACTCGCCGCTCACCGGCTCGTTCGCTGCAGGCACATGTCCGCCTTCATCGTTCGAGAAAACGCGGGAGGCTCCCGGCTCCGGTTCTCCGGGAGGGGCCGGCGCGGTCGCGCGGCTCGCAGTCTGGCGCGGCTTCACGATGCCGACGAGCGTGTTGCCACGAAAGCGGATTCCCGTGATGACCGCGAGCACCGCGATCGTCACGAGCACAAGGCCGATCACCACCGGCACCCACCGCGGCATGATCGCCGGATCAGGGTGCGGATGCGGCGGGCGTTCTGGCGGCGTCCCGGACGGCTCTTCCGTCATACGTCTTCGTCGTTCTCCGCGCGGGCATCATCGTCGATCGTCGCCGGACCTTCGTCAGTCACGACTGTCTCCGAGTCGTCATCGAGCTTCTCGTATGCGACCTCGCGTTGCTTCAACAACTCCTGCGCGCGATGCTCGTCCTCGCGCGACACGTAAATGCGGATATCGCCCAGCGCGCCGAAGTTCGTTGGGGCGAAGGAAGGCTCGAGGCTCTCGACCTGCGCCGCGATTCCTTCGGCTTCGAGAAATCCCTGCAGCAGCCGCGCTTCATCAGCAGAACCGCTGCTGGCAATCTCCACCCACGTCGACCCATCTTCGGCCGGGATGGTATTGACGAGCTCATCGTTGGGCAGGTCGTTGCGACTCTCAGGCATTCCTTGGCTCCTCATGCAATCAGACTGACTGTTCCGGACGGACCAGACATCATGCCGATCGTTGCATAGAACACGCCGCCTTCGCGCATTCGCGCCTCCAGCGCCGGAGCGCGATCTGGAGAAACCGCAATGAGCAGACCACCGCTCGTCTGCGCGTCGCACATCAATGTGAGCTCTTCCTCGCTCGCCGACAAGTGGACGCGGCGCCTGAAGGTGTCGACGTTGCGCCGGGTGCCGGAGGGACGGAAGCCGCGCCGGAGGTGCTCGCGCGCGCCCGCGAGGACAGGAACAGCGCTCGCGCGAATCTCCGCCCCGACACCCGATCCCTCACACATTTCCAGCAGATGGCCGACGAGACCGTAACCCGTGACGTCGGTCGCCGCGGAGACACCGATCGCAACCATCGCCTCCGCCGCCCCGCGGTTGAGCCGCGTCATCCAGTCGATCGCCTCATCGAGTACCGGCGGCTCGCGCCGGAAGAATCTGCGCGCACCCGCCGCACGGTACGCGCTGATCAGAATCCCATTGCCGATCGGCTTCGTGAGGTAAAGCAGATCGCCATCGCGCGCGGTCGAGTTCCGCACCAGTTTCTCGATCGACACGGTCCCGGTCACCGCAAGGCCGTACTTCGGAATGTCGTCGATGATCGTGTGGCCGCCGGCGACAGGGAACCCAGCCTCGGCGGCCTTCTCCACACCGCCGTGCAGAATGAGGTGCAGGACTTCGAGCGGAAGCTTGCCGGTCGGAAACGCCGCGATTGCCAGGCCGAGAATCGGTGTCGCCCCCATCGCGTAGACGTCCGAAACCGAGTTTGCCGCAGCGATCGACCCGAACAGAAACGGGTCGTCTACGATCGGCGTGAAAAAGTCCACGGTCTGCACGATCGCCTGATCGCCATTGATGCGCAGCACCGCAGCATCGTCGCTGGTCGATGTGCCGACAATGAGATCCCCGACTCCCTCGTTTGACGGGAGCTTGGACAGGACCGAACGCAGGTCATCCTGACCCAACTTGCAGGCTCAGCCACCTGTCGTCGCGAACGACGACAGAGCGGGGTACGAGCTTCGAAGCTTGTGCCGCATCGGTGCGAGTCTATCGTGCGCCAAGGAGAAATGGATCGTGGCGGGTGAGTGGACCGTGTGACGGTGCAACGGTCTAACGGTCCAACCGTGACAACCGCTCGTCCCTCTCTCATCCTCGCTTCGCAGGGTGGGATACAAGACGGTTGGTTTGGTCGTTCGACCGTTTCGCCCGGCCGGCCTCTGTGTGGCGCCTTCGACCCGCGGCGGCGCTCTGCCTCCGTTGGAACAGTGCTGCGAATGACTCGAAGACGCCGCCCCGGGGTCAGCGGCGCCACACAGAACCACGCCGTTCGACCGTTAGACCGTCAAACCTACGACGGCAGCGGCGGCGGCTCGTCGAGGACCAGCGCGCGGGCCTGCTCGCAGGCGACCAGCACTTCCTGATAGACATAGAATGCGGTCTCTGGATCGAGGGGAGTGGGAGCGTTGCGGCTCACGATCTCGGCGATTTGGGATGCGTAGTGCGAGGCCGCCGGCAGGCGCTCACCGGTGTCGAGGATCATCCGGAAGCCGATGGTCAGCTCCTCCTCGAGCGTCCTGCGAAACTCGCCGTCGAGCAGATCCTGGCTCAACTTCTCGTAATCGACATTCATCGGGCGACGAACCTCTCCATGAGCACGCGATCGGCGCCGTAGGCGACTCTCACATGCGAGCCGCTCATCGCAGCGAGTGAGCCGGCGCCGCGCACATCGAGCATGCGCCGGTATGCGTCGTGGAAGCGGCGCGCCGCATCCTCCGACTCCCACTCCGTCTCAACGAGTGTCGTGGTCTCGCAGCGCGCGTTCTGCGCGATCGTCACGCGATCGTCGATCCAGCCGCGCGCGTTGTCGGCGCCTGCGAGAAACGCCCAGTGAAATTCGCCAAGGTGCTCGACGCTGAGAATGTCGGAGGATGGGGCAGCCGGCGACCAGTTTTCTCGCTCGAGCCCGGAATGACTGCGGCCGTGCAGCAGCTCGCTCGTCGAACGCGGCGGATCTGCGTGCAGGCGATCGATCTCCTTCCAGCCGCCGCGGCGGTATGCATCGATGACGAAACGCAGCCCCTGAATGTAGGGGAACTTGAGCATTTCCCCGTAGTAGCGCGGACCGGTCGCAGCAAACGACGAGTCGTTCCCCGCGGCTGCGACGAGCATGTCGAGGAGCATGTCGCTCTTCACCATTTCATCGAGCGAGACGCCGCTCTTCGCCGTCAGATACGCCAGCATCACGAGAGTCGCTTCCCCTTCGAGCAGCGCGTGATGTGCCATCGCGGCGTCTGTATCGCGGCGGAGCTCGAAGTCCTTCCTCCCGATGTCGAATCGCTGATCCTGCAGCGCGTGCGTCAGCTCGTGAATCGCCACGCTCTCTTCCGCGACCGCGGCCGGAATGAGCGAGGAAACCGCTGCCGGAATCTGTTTCACTGCAAAGTAGGTCTTCGATCCGGGGTCGTAGTAGGCAAGAACCTGTGAGTCGTAGAGCTCGAGAAGCGAAGAAAATCCCTGATCCGCGCTCTCGTCGATCAGAAGCAGCGCCCGCAGAATCCGTTCCCACTCCCCGATTGAATAAGGAAGTGTCTTGCTGATCTGCGCACGAATGTGGCCGGAGAGCTGGCTCCGATCGAACGTCTCGACCGCGACCGGGCCGGTGAACTTCAGGCCTCGAATTTCTTCGACCGCACGCATCTGCTCCTCGATCGGCGAGGCAAACGAGCCGGACGCGACCAGAAAAAGGGTGACTGCGGTGCAGATGGAGCGGACCATGGGCTGCTCAACGCCGGAGCCATCGGCGCCGATTCCTCACAGAGCGTTGTTGAATCGCACTCTTTCGTTCACTTAGAATGCCGGGCTATTCAGACGATGGAACGTGGTGGCGACAGCGAGCGCATCGAGATCACCATCAGCAGCCGGTTCGAGAATATCGAGCTCGTGCAGGTGATCGCCGAACATCTGTGTGAGAACGCGGGTGTTGACGAGGATGGCTCGCACTGGGTCGGCATGGCGGTCCGCGAGGCGGTTGCGAACGCGATCAAACATGGCAACCGGCTCGACCTCCGCAAAAAAGTGAACGCCACGTTCGACCTCCGCGGCGATGACCTCGAGATCACGATTTCCGACGAAGGAGCAGGATTCGACCCCGGCAAGGTCGGCGATCCTCTCAACCCTCAGAATCTGATGAAGACGAGCGGCCGCGGAATCTTCTACATAAAGACCTTCATGGACGAAATTCACTACTCATTCAACCCGGGCGGGGGGACGTCCCTCGTCATGACCAAGAACCTCGGCAAGGGTCCCGGCGTCGCAACCAGCAAAGCATGATATGAAGCGCGGGCGCCCCGAGCTGCCAGCGTAAGGAGAGAACATGAAAGCCACGACTCGCACCGTCAACGGAATCGAGATCATCAACCTGCAGGGAAAGATCACGATCGGAGCCGGCGACTCGCAGCTCCGCGAAGTCATCACCAATGCCCTCAACTCCGGAAAGAACAACGTGCTCCTCGACATGAGCGGCGTAACGACGATCGACTCGTCGGGGATCGGTGAGCTCGTCGGCTCCTACACGACCGTCACCAACCGCGGCGGGAAACTCAAACTCCTTCATCTCCCGGCCAAACTCAACGAGCTCCTTCACGTGACTCAGCTCATCACCGTCTTCGAGGTGTATGAGAACGAGCCGGAAGCGCTCGCCAGCTTCTGAGCCGTGAGTCATTCCGAGCGCGAGCGAGGAATGACTCCCACGCGAGCCGCTGCGCTCGTGCTCCATCAGGCTATCGTCCTGGGCGCCGGAGTGGCTTTCCTCTCCGGCGTCCGTGCTTTCAGCGGCAGGACGCTGAGGGGAGGGCACGATCCCTTCGGCGCCGTGGATGCAATCGTCTACTCCGTGCTGCTTGCGGCGCTGGTCGCTCTCACGATCCGGCTCTACCGGAACCTGACCGATTCCGACTCCGGCTCACTCGGTCTCAAGCTCACACGCCGACGGGTGATCGCGTTCGGTACCGGGGCGGTCGTCGCGATGGCCTTCCGGTCGTGGCCGTGGCTCCTTTCGATCGCAACCGGCAGCGCGGTGATCATCGATCGCGTTGCGGCGCCGCGAGGGCTCATTCTCGGAGTCTTCATCGCCGTATCGACCGCCGTATTCGAGGAGATCGCGAGCCGCGCGTTCCCGATCCGCCTCTTCAGCGGCTGGCCGGCGCTGAGGCTGACGATGCTATCGGCGACGCTCTTCGTACTCCAGCACATCCTCGACGAGCGGCTCAGTGTCATCGCAGTGCTCTATCTCGCATCGATCGGCACGATTTTCGGCGCCGCATACGTGATGACCGGAAACATCTGGCTCGGCGCCGGCCTGCACGCCGGCTTCTACTACGCCTCGGTGATCCCGAGCGGCGTAACCAACCTCGGCGCCTGGTACCGCGTAGCGGGAACGATGATCATCCCGAGCTGGCTGTTTGATTCGCTGCTGATCGCGATGGGTTTGATCGCGCTCGATATCGTTCGGCGCAGGTCAGCGATGACGAACGAAGTGACCTGAGGTCTGTGAAGCCTGTTACCCGCGCCGGCGGCGGCTGCGAGCAGACGGTGGGGGCGAGTCGGGAGCCACCATCCAGCGCATCGGAACGGTGTTCGTGTAGACGGTCTCGTTTTTCTCCAGCCATGCCGTGAACAGAGTGTCGGCCAGCTTCGGATCGTGGACTGCCCGCTCGGGGATGTCGAGAAGCTGCCGGAACGGCTCGGTATCGCCGAGGAACGACAGCTTGAGTCGGAGAGCGTTGGGAAAGCGCGACGTCGGAGTCGCGGTCGCGCCAATGAGGATGTTCACGCGCGCGACCGTGCTGAAGCTCTTCTTCTCGCCCGGGGCGATCGTCACGAGGCGCGGGATCAACTGGTTGCCTGGAACTTCCGAGCCGAGGCTGACCGTCACCGTCTGGGTCTCAGCGTCGTAGGTTGCGTCGGGAACCAGATCGGCGAACGCGATCGGCGTCTGCCTCGAGTTGGTGATGTCGTACTTCACCGGGACGGTGGTAGACATCGTGAGGCTCTCACCGAACACCTGAGCGTCTACGCGAACCGCGTTTTCTGTTCCGACGACCCTCCGCGGCTCATTCATGTCGACTGCCGGAGTCGAGGCGCAACCGGCAGCAAGCAGCGCGAGAGTCAGCACAAAGCCGTTCTTCATGCGCGGAGCAACGTAGCTCGTCTCTCTCCCCATTCCTGCGGCGCCGGAGCTGGAACCGCCCGCAGAAGGCGATCAGTCGATCTTCAACACGGCAAGGAAGGCCTCTTGCGGAATCTCCACCTTGCCGACGCGCTTCATCCGTTTCTTCCCCTCTTTCTGCTTCTCGAGGAGCTTGCGTTTGCGCGTGATGTCGCCGCCGTAACACTTGGCGAGGACGTTCTTACGCAACGCTTTGACGGTTTCGCGTGCGATCACCCGATTTCCGATCATCGCCTGGAGGGCGACCTCGAACATCTGCCGAGGGATGAACTCCTTCATCTTCTCAACAAGCAGCTTGCCGCGTCCAAACGCTTTGTCCTTGTGCACAATGAGACTCAGCGCATCGAGCGGTTCTCCGTTGACCAGCACATCCATCTTCACGAGCTCGCTCTGGCGATACCCGATGAACTGGTAGTCGAGTGAGGCGTATCCGCGCGAGATCGATTTCAGCTTGTCGAAGAAATCGAGAATCACCTCATTCAACGGCATTTCGTAGACGATCATCACCCGGTTCGAACTGACGTACTCCAGCTTCTTCTGTGTGCCACGCCGATCGATGGCAAGAGCCAGAATCGGGCCTACGAATTCGTCGTTTGTAAGAATCGTCACTTCGAAGAAGGGCTCTTCGATCGAAGAGATCGAAGCGAGATCGGGGAGCTTATGAGGGCTCTCGATCTCAATGGTCTCGCCATTCGTCATGTTGACGCGATACCGAGCTCCGGGGGCCGTGGTCAGCAGCTCGAGATTGAACTCGCGCTCGAGCCGCTCCTGGATGATCTCCATGTGCAGCAGGCCGAGAAAGCCGCAGCGGTAACCGAATCCGAGGGCCGCGGAGCTCTCCGGCTCGTAGCTGAAGGATGCATCATTCAATTTCAGCTTTCCGACTGCGTCGCGCAGGTTCTCGTAGTCCTCGGTGTTGATCGGGAAGATTCCCGCGAAAACCATCGGCTTCACTTCCTGAAAGCCGGGAAGGGGAACCGGCTCGGCCTTCGCTGTGGTGACGGTGTCGCCGATTTTCGCCTGGACGATGTCTCTGATGTTCGCGGAGAAGAAACCGACTTCGCCGACGCCGAGCGTGTCGATCGCCTTCGGTTTCGGGGTGAAGATACCCATCTCGCTGACTTCGTACTCACGACCGGTAGAGATGAACTTCACCTTGTCGCCGCGCTTGAGCTTCCCGTCAACGATGCGGAGCAGGCACATGACCCCGCGGTAAGGGTCATACCAGGAATCGAAGAGAAGCGCGCGAAGTGGCGCGTCGGGATCACCTTTGGGCGACGGAATCTTCGTTACGATCCTCTCGAGAATCTCGTCGATGCCAATGCCGGCCTTCGCCGACGCGAGCACCGCGTCATGCGCATCGAGCCCGATCACGTTTTCGATCTGCTCCCGAACACGTTCCGGCTCGGCCGACGGAAGATCGACCTTGTTGATCACCGTGAGGATGTCGAGGTTGTTGTTGATCGCCAGATAGCCGTTCGCCAGCGTCTGCGCCTCGACGCCCTGCGTGGCATCGACGACCAGGATCGCCCCTTCGCACGCGGCGAGCGAACGGCTTACCTCATAGCTGAAATCGACATGACCCGGCGTGTCGATGAGATTGAACGAGTAGTCGTTCCCATCGTTGCCGCGGTAGTTGAGATTGACCGCGCGCGCTTTGATCGTGATGCCGCGCTCGCGCTCGAGATCCATGTCATCGAGCATTTGCTCGTGCATCTCGCGCCCTTCGACCGCACCAGTCTTCTGCAGCAACCGATCAGAGAGGGTCGTCTTGCCGTGGTCGATGTGCGCGATGATCGCGAAGTTTCGGATGAGTTTCGGGTCTGGCATGAGCTCCGGCTGACGAGTAACACGAAAAGCCGAGGTTGTCATCCCGGCGGCGTGGGGGGCGCATGATATCGTCCGCCGCCGTGGACTTGGGACTGAAAGGCCGCGTGGCCATGGTCGCTGCCGCAAGCAAGGGCCTTGGCCGGGCCACCGCCGAGGCGCTTGCGCGCGAAGGATGCCGCCTCTCGATCTGCTCTCGTTCGACCGATAACCTCGACGCGTCCCGCTTCGCGATCGAAGCCGCCGGCTCCGAGGCGCTGGCGGTGGCGTGCGACGTCTCGAACGCGGAAGACCTCGAGCGATGGGTCGACGCGACTGTCGCAACATTCGGTCAGGTCGACATCCTCATCACGAACACCGGCGGTCCGCCCGCAGCGAAGTTCGCGCAGCTTTCCGAGGAGCAGTGGCGCGCGGGGATCAACTCGACGCTGATGAACGTCATCCGGCTCTGCAAGCTCGTGCTGCCTGGAATGCAGCAGCGTAAATGGGGGCGGATCGTGAACATCACGTCGCTTGTCGCAAAGCAACCGCTCGAGCTGCTCACCATCAGCAGCACGCTGCGTGCGGGACTCTCCGGCCTGACGAAGACGCTCGCCGATCAGGTTGCGCTCGACAACGTACTGGTGAACGCACTGCTGCCCGGGCACATCCTCACCGACCGGCAGATCCATCTGAACGAGCTGCGGTCGAAGGAGCACGGCGTGACGATGGAGCAATACGCCGCGCGCGTGGAGTCGTCGATTCCGATGGGCCGCTTCGGCCGCCCCGAGGAGATCGGCGAAGTGATCGCGTTCCTCTGCAGCGAACGGGCGAGCTACATCACGGGCGTCTCGCTCCAGGTCGATGGCGGGATCATCCGATCGACGTTCTAACGCAATCCTCGGGTCACCACTCCGTGCCGTTCATCTTTGCAACGATCTTCGCGACTTCGATGTAGTCGGCGCCATCGCCAAGCTCGTGCAGCGCCGCGGTGAAGAGCTGCGAGGTGAGCGCGAGCATCGGGGTCGATGCGTGCTGCTGATGCGACAACGCAGCCGCGATCCTGATGTCTTTGTCGTGATGCGCGAGCTTGAACACGAGCGGCCACTTGCCATCGACCAGGCGCATCGGCAGAAGATTCTCCGACGCGTTCGACCGGCCCGAGCCTGCGTTCGTCACTGCGAACGCTGTTTTCATGTCGATGCCGAGCTGCTTCGCGAGAAGCATGCACTCGGACGTGATCCAGACCGTGGCGCCCATGATCGAGTTCGTCAGCACTTTGATTGCGTGTCCGCTGCCCACGGGGCCGACATGAATGAGCGTCTTTCCGTTCAGCCGGAGTATCTCGCGCGCCCGCTCGAAGCCTTTCTCACTTCCGCCGATCATGATCGTCAGCGTCGCGTTCTCGGCTCCCACCACCGCGCCGGTGACCGGTGCATCGACGAATTCGACGCCCTTCTCGTTCAACCGCGCGGCAGTGGCCCGGCTCACGTTCGGATCGCCGCTCGTGGCGTCAATCCAGAGCATGCCCCGCCTGAGATGCGGCAGAAGCTGATCGACGATCTCATCGACCTCTTTACTCGTCGGCAAAATCGTGATGATGACGTCCGCGGACGCGCACTCTTTCAGGTCAGCGGCGAGAGTGCTCCCATGCTCGCGAGCGTGCTTCTCCGCTTTCTCGCGCGTACGGTTCCGGACAATGACCTGGTGCTCTTTCGAAAGATGCCGCGCCATCGGAAAACCCATGGCGCCGAGACCGATGAACCCGATTTTCATGCAGCAATGCTATCGCGTGTGGGACTCAGGTCGAGGGTCGAGGGTCGAGGGTCGAGGGTCGAGAGCGGGCCTGTCATCCTGAGCGAAGCGAAGGATCCCCCGCGTCCGGGCGTTGATGGCACTTGCGCGGGGGATCCCTCGCGTCGCTCGGGATGACATGAAGTCCCCTCGACCCTCAACCCTCGGCCCTCGGTCCTCAGACCTCAGTCTTCCCCTCAGATAGACTCCCCTCATGAGTACATTCGACGAAACCTTCAAAGCCGCGTACGGCTTCACGGGGCCGGTCATTGAGATCGGGCATGTGCTTCGTGACGGATCCCCGGCGGGAGATCTGCCGGTCGCGATTCCGCTGCGAATGATGAACCGGCACGGGCTCATCGCGGGATCGACGGGCACCGGAAAAACACGCACTCTGCAACTGCTCGCTGAAGGTCTCTCACGTAACGGTGTGCCAACGTTCCTCGCTGATGTGAAAGGCGACCTCGCAGGAATGAGGAAGCCGGGGGAGGCGAGTGAGCGCGTCGTCGCGCGGATGAAGAGCGTCGGCCGCGAGTTCGTCCCCGAGGCGTTTCCCGTCGAGTTCTTCTCCCTCACCGGCACGCACGGTACGCAGGTGCGCGCGACAGTCTCTTCATTCGGACCGATCCTCCTCGGAAAAATTCTCGATCTCAGCGACGTGCAGCAGAGCGTCCTCGCGATGGTCTTCAAGTACTGCGACGACCGGCAGATGCCGCTGCTCGACTTCGACGATCTCCGCAGCGTTCTCAACTATCTCGTGGGTGAAGGCAAGAACGAGCTCAAGGACTACGGCGGCATGTCGCCGCAGACCGTCGGTGTCCTCGTCCGGAAGATGGTCGAGCTCGAACAGCAGGGAGCCGCACGGTTCTTCGGCGAGCCGGAGCTCGCCATCGCCGATTTGATGCGGACCGTCAACGGCAAGGGAGTGGTGAACATCCTCTCGCTCGCCGACGTGCAGGACAAGCCTCGCCTCTACTCGACGTTCCTCATGTGGCTCCTCGGCCAGTTCTATTACAAGATGCCGGAGGTCGGCGACCTCGATAAGCCGAAGCTCGTCTTCTTCTTCGACGAGGCGCATCTTCTGTTCGATGATGCGTCATCCGCGCTCGTCGAGCACATCGAGCAGGTTTCGCGATTGATCCGGTCGAAGGGCATCGGCGTCTTCTTCATCACGCAGACGCCTAAGGATGTCGACGAGGACGTGCTCGCGCAGCTCGGCAACCGCGTCCAGCACGCCGTGCGCGCATTCACACCGAAGGACGCGAAGGATCTGAGAGCGACCGCTTCGACATTTCCGCCGAGCAAGTTCTTCGACACCGAGTCGATGCTCACGAAGCTCGGCACGGGCGAGGCGCTCGTGACCGTGCTCGACCCGAAAGGAGTCCCGACTCAGGTCGCGGCAGCGCAGATCGCCGCCCCTTCGTCATCGATGTCCGCGATCGACGACGCCTCCTACGCGCAGTCGATTTCGAGCTCCGTCGTCGCGGCGAAGTATTCGACACCCATCGACCGCGAGAGCGCGCACGAGATTCTGCAGCGCAAACTAGCCGAGAGTGCGGGGCAGGAAGAGCCGGCTCCTCGCGCAACCGCCCACCGGCAACCTGCGTCTTCCCGTCGCGCAGCGAAGGAACCGAAAGGGGTCGTCGAAGAAGTGCTCGGGAGCCGAATGGCGCAGAACGTCGCGCGCCAGGCGACGCGGACCATCACGCAGCAGGTTGTCCGCGGATTGTTCGGATTGTTGAAAGGTCGCTGACGACTCTGAGAACCTGGACGAGACCCTCCGGCACGCGTTGCAGAGAGAGAGGTAGCTTCAGCAATTGACCACGGGGGCATGCCCATTCGCCCGCGCCCCATGGTTGGGTCCGAGGTGGGCGCGTTACTGAAGGGTCTCGATCAGGCTCTCAAAGAAACTGAAAAAGGGGCCTTACGCCCCTTTGTTGCCGCCTGGCGGCCATCTATCTGAACTCACTGGAATCTACATCGCCAGTACAGTCAATTTAGTGACTCGGGTCACCAAGATCAAGCCTTCTTGAACCAATCGGCGTTAATTTGTGTGTAATGCGCCCATTTCTCGGGAACGAGGTCCTGCGGGAAGATCGCCTGAACGGGACATGCGGGCTCGCACGCGCCACAATCGATGCAGACCTCGGGGTCGATGTACAACATCGTCTCCGCCTCGAACGTCGCCGCGTCCTTCCGAGGGTGAATGCAGTCGACCGGACAGACTTCGACGCACGCGGTGTCCTTCGTATTCACACAGGGCTCGGCGATCACATAGGTCATGTCATTCCTCGGCGCACATTATAGAACTCAGAACTGAAAGTGATTCCACACACTCGTCAGTCGCGTCATTCGCTCCACTTGCGAATCGTTTCGATCTGGTAATCGTTTCCCATGAACGAGACGATGTCTCCGGTTTTGTGTCCGATGAGCTTGTTCGCCACCTCGGACTGATTCGAGTAAACGCCGCGCTCGGGGTCTGACTCCCACGGTCCGAGAATCGTGACCTCGCGGCGAACGTCGCCATTGGCGAGTCCGACTCTCGTTCCGACGCGAACCGCCGTCGTATCGATGTTTCCCGGGTCGAGAACACGGACACGGCTGAGCTCGGAAGAGATCTCGCCGACGCGCGCGGACAGATACTCGGCGCGCTGCCGCGCCGCTTTGTACTCGAAGTTCTCGCGAAGGTCGCCCATCTCGCGCGCGACCTGAATTGCTTTCGAGTTCGCAGGTATCTCGACTTTGCGCAGATGCTCGACTTCAGCGCGCTTCTTCTCCAGCATCTCGGGTGTGGCGTAGACCGGTTCGGCCTGCGGCGCGCGGAGCGACGGGTACTTCATCAGCGCCGCATGCTTGACGTTCTCGCGGCGGTACTCCTCGATCGCGCCGTAGCGGTCGAGGGTATCAACGAGCTTGCGCGCCTGCTCCTCGCTGTCCTGGCTCAGGATGATCCGGATGATAAGGCCTCCCTTGTCGAACAGATCCTTGAGGCGAGGGCGGACCGCGGAAAACTCATCTGATCCGATCGCGTCAAGAATCTGAAAGAGAAGGGTGTAACTCGCGCGCGGCGACAGCGCCTCATCGTCATTGAGCCGTTTGACGAACCAGTAGAACGCGCGTGGGTGACGGCGTGGATAGCGGAGTGTCTCCTCGATCAGACGGTCACGAACCGCCGTCTGGCCCCCCTTCTCCAGCGTCTCCATCACCTGTGTGAGGATTCGCGGCTCGTCGTCGAGAAAGAACGCCTCGGAGTAGACCTTGGTCCAGTCGGGATGTGACTCGCGCACGGCGGCGAGCGCTTTCTCGCGCAGCGGCTTGTCGCCGATTGCGGCCACCGTTCGCGACGCCATCGGTCCCGAGAGGAGCGATAACGGTTCGATCGGCGGCGTGTACTTGCCCGGCAGTCCCTCGAGGACCGAGAGGATCTGCCACGCCATCGCCGCGTCCGTCCGCGCGAGCCTGGCGGCATCGGCGGCGAGTGTCGACGAGAAGTAGTCGGCGAGCTCCTTGCTGCGGCCGCTGTGTTTCCTTGCGAGATCGAGCCGCGTCTTCGGATCAGCGCGCTCGAAGTCGCGCTTCACGGTGTTCGCCGCGTCACCTGCCGAAGCGCTCCACGAGTAGGTCGCCTTCGCCCCGCTACCGCTTACGACGATCTGCTGATTCTTCCGCGCCGCGGTCCACCAACTGCTCCATTTCTCCTCCGGCACGATGCCGATCAGCGAATCACGCACCTCGCCCATCGCCATCGGACGCCCGAAACTCTGCAGAATGCGCGCGAACATGTCGGCCGGCGACTTCGCAGCCGCGGCGCGAAGAGCGTCGGGCGACGTGAACTTCTCGCGAAGGACATGGCCGGCACGGAGGAGAGTGAGGAACTTTCCGGCAGCGCCGAGGGGAACCGAGACCCGCTTCTCTTTCTCGAAGTCGAGGCGGCACATGCCGAGCTCTGGAATCAGCTCGGTGACCACGCCCGCGCCGCGGCCCGGCATGAAGAAGCACTCCCCTTCGTCGTACGTAAGCCACATCTCGATCTTCTCTGCGCGCTCCACCGGGTTGCTCTGCGGATCGCTGAACTTCGAGAACTCGAATGCGCGCGCGAAACTCTTCTTGCCGCCGAAACCCTTGCGGAGCGCCTCTTCGAACTGCGGGCGAAGCGTCACAGGATGCTTGGAGAGACGCCCGATCTCCTTGAGAACCTGCAGTCGCTGCGACCAGAGCTTGCGGTCGCGCAACGCGTCGCCGAGCAGAGAAAGAAGAGTGTCCGACTGACTGCGCTGATCCGCTTTGCGGAGCGCTTTGCCGACGATCAGGAATGATTCGACGTCGGAAGGGTCAGTGTCGAGCTGGCTCATCCAGAGCGACTCGACATCTTCGAATTTTTTCTGCTGAGTGAGCTGCTGCGCTTCGTCCCGGAACGGCATAGAGGCGGGACATTGTACTCAAAGGCAGAAAAGTGAAAAGGACAGGCCTGCTGGCCCTGTCCTCCCCCTTCAGTGCCGAAGCTTGACGAGCGCCTTGAAAACGTCGAACGGAAGCTGCTCGGAATGGACGATCTGACGGAGGTGGTGCAGCGAGGTGCGCCGCTCCTTCAGGTCTTCGAGGCTGAGGTTGTGTTTGCGCATCAGTTCATGGGCTTTCTGGTCGGGCATGGTGTTTTCCTCTCCCTTTCGTGGGTGAACTCTGGGGAACGGGAGGGAGAAAGGGGCTATTCCGGGGGTGGGGGGAGTTCTTTCAACATTCAACATTTAACATTCAACATTCCCGTCTCCCTCACGGCAACGCGGAATGTTGAGTGCTGAATGTTGAATGTTGAATGGTGAATGCAGGGAGTTGAAACCCGGCTGGCCTCTCACTTCAGCTTCGCCAGGATCTTCTCGTGCACTCCGCCGAACGCCCCTGACGACATGACGAGGATGACGTCGTTCGCCACCGCCTCTCCGGCGATGCTTGAAGCGATTGCGTCGATGTCGTCGATCTGCTCGGCCGGGATCCTGTCCTTCCGCAGTTTCTCGACGATCGCCGGGACGGACATCATCTTCTCGATGCCGTATTTTGTCTCGTAACGATTGCGGTGATAGATGGGACCGATGATGACGCGGTCGGCCTCGTGGAAGGCGTCGACGTAGGCGTTCTCGAACTCCTTCCGGCTCGATGAAATCGAGCGCGGCTCGAACAGCGCCCAGATGCGGTGTCCCGGGTACAGTTTGCGCGCGCCGTTGAGCGTTGTCGCGATCGCAGTCGGGTGATGCGCGAAGTCGTCGATCACGGTCACACCGCGCTCGACCCCGCGCACCTCCATCCGACGCTTGATCCCGCGGAAGCTTCCGAGTCCCTTCTGAATGTCCTCAGCGTTGACGCCGCGCAGCCGGGCGACTGCAATGTTCGCGAGCGCGTTCAGCACGTTGTGCCTTCCCGAGAGCGTCGAGTGGAAGCGGAACCACTCCTTTCCCTCCCACCAGGCGGTGAAGTCGCTTCCCTCGGGCGTGAACTCCGCGTCGGTGGCGAAAATGTCGCACTTGCGGTCCCATCCGAATGTGAACCAGCGCGCCTTCGCATTCGCGCGGAGTGGCGTCACGTTCGCGTCATCGCCGTTCGCGACGATGTCGTCTCCCGGCGCCACCCGCACGACCGCCTGACGGAACGCACTGACGATCGCCTCCAGGTTCGCGTAGATGTCGGCGTGATCGAACTCGATGTTGTTGAGCAGGAGCGTGTTGGCGCGGTAGTGGAGGAACTTCGGCCCTTGATCGAAAAACGCGGTGTTGTACTCATCCCCTTCGATCACGAAGTCCGGGCCGTTTCCGAGTTTGAAGTTGTGATTGAAGTTCAGAGGGATACCGCCGACAACCATGCTGACGTCGCGGCCTGCTGCCTCGAGCATCCAGGCGAGCAGCGAAGTGGTCGTCGTCTTTCCGTGCGTTCCGCTGACGACGATCGAGTGCTTCCCCTTGATAAAGAGGTTGTAGATCGCCTCCGGCATCGATGTGTATGGCAGGTCCATCTCCACGGTCGCGGCCGCCTCGATGTTGGTCCGCGCCGCCGCATTTCCGATGACCACCACGTCGGGGCGAAACGTCTCGAGGTGCTGTTTCGTATAGCCTTCGAGGATGGGGATCCGCAGACTCTCCAGGTACGTGGACATCGGCGGATAGACGTGCTCGTCGGAGCCGGTCACCTCGTAACCTCTCTGCTGAAGCATTCCCGCGAGCGAAGCCATCGCGGTTCCGCAGATTCCTATCAGGTAGACCTTCTTCACGTTCCCCGGCAGTTCCTTGAGATGCGGCATGGATGAGTTGACCTTTCGGCGCTGAGTGAGCGCGCGTGGGACCCGAGCAAGATCCGTGCTTTGATGTGATCGGAGACGAAATTTGACAGGCTGCGGCGGGGGAATGACCCCCACCCAAGGCCTGTTCGGAAACGCAACTAACACAAAAGAAAGTCGTCCAAACGGAGGTTTGTCGCAAATGTCGAAACGAATCGTAGTCAATACGCTGGTTCTTCTCATCGCTCTTTCCGGATCGGTGGCGATGGCCCAGACGGCCACCCCGGCCCAGACGGAAGCGGTCGCGAAGGCGCCGCGTCTGACCGTTGTCACGCCGGTCAAGGATTTTGGAACCGTTCCCAAGGGCGAGAAGCTCACGTGGGATTTCGAAGTGAAGAATACGGGAACGGCTGATCTCGAGATCATCGCGGTTCGTCCGGCTTGCGGATGCACGGTCGCGAAGTTCGACAAGATCATCAAGCCGGGACAGAGCGGAAAGGTCACCGCGAGCGTCGATACCACCAACTTCACCGGCCCGATCTCGAAGGGCGTGACGGTGGAGGCGAACGATCCGTCGACCCCGACCGCGCAGGTCTCCATCAACGCAGTCGTCAAGCCGTTCGTCGAAGCGCATCCGGCCGGCTTCGTCCGCTACAACATGCTTCAGGGAGACGCAGAGACTCAGACGATCCTCATCTACTCGGAAGAGGAAGAGCCGTTCGAGATCCTCAAAATCGAGAGCCCGCAGGAGTGGATCCGCGTCGACCACAAGAAACTCGAAGCAGCTCAGATGCTCCCCAACGTCGGACGTCCCAATCAGGCTCAGTACCGCGTGAACATCACCGCGGGCGGCCCCGATGCGAAAATCGGCCCTCTGGCCGAGAAGGTCCGAATCGTCACCAACTCGAAGCACCAGCCGGAGTACCTCGTCAGCGTCACCGGCGTCATCCGTCCAACGTATCGCGTCGAGCCTTCGGGTGTGAATTTCGGTGAGGTCGCGCCGAGCGATTCAGCCGCGACCCGCATGGTCGTCATCCGCTCGAACAACCTCAAAGCGCCTGAGTCGTTCGTCGTCACCAAAGCCGAGTCGAGCATCCCGGGCGTGAAGGCTGAAGTCAAGCCGACCGCCAACAAGGGCGAGTTCGAAGTCACGCTGCAGGTCGGCAAGGACGCCAAGATGGGCGATCTCGACGGCAACGTGAAAATCTACACCAGCGACAAGGTCAATCCGACCGTCACGATCCCGGTCAAAGGCACGATCAAAACCGCCACAAAGTAAGTTCGATCACAGATTGAAATCGAAAGGCCGCCGGTTCCGGCGGCCTTTTTCGTTCTGGCTCGCTCCACGGCATTACCTTGGCCGTTACTTCGACTCTACCGCTTCGCGTAGTCTTTCGGCCTGGAAGTGGGCGATCAGCGGCTCGACGACTACATCGAGCGCGCCGTTCATCACGTTCGGCAGGTTGTGCACGGTCAGACCGATGCGGTGATCGGTCACGCGGTCCTGCGGGAAGTTGTAGGTTCGGATCTTCTCCGAGCGGTCGCCGCTGCCGATCAGCCCTTTGCGCGTTGCCGAGAGCTCGGTTTCACGCTTCTGCCGCTCGATGTCGTAGAGACGCGCTTTCAGCACCTTCAACGCCTTCACGCGGTTCTTGATCTGCGACTTCTCGTCCTGACACGAGACGACGACGCCGGTCGGAAGGTGCGTCATGCGCACCGCCGAGTACGTCGTATTGACCGACTGACCTCCGGGTCCTGACGAGCAGAACGTATCGATGCGAAGGTCTTTCTCGCTGACCTGAATGTCGATGTCTTCGACCTCGGGAAGGACGGCAACGGTGATCGCAGACGTATGAATGCGCCCCTGCGTCTCGGTCTGCGGCACGCGCTGCACGCGATGGACACCCGACTCGAACTTGAGGCGAGAGTAGACCTTGGCGCCTTCGATCTGCAGCGTCGCGTCTTTGACGCCGTTGACTGACGAGTAGTTGGCGTCGGTGATGTCGACCTTCCAGCGGCGGCTCTCAGCGTAGCGGATGTACATCCGCATGATCTCGGAAGCGAAGAGCGAGGCTTCGTCACCCCCGGTGCCCGCACGGATCTCGACGAACACGTTCTTCTCGTCGTTCGGGTCTTTCGGCTGCAGCAGGACCTGAAGCTCTGCGTCGAGCTTCGGCTGTCGCTCCTCGAGATCGGTAAGCTCCAGATCGGCTAGCTCGCGGAGCTCGTCGTCACCCTTGAGCGAGGCGATCATGTCGCGCGTATCGGCGAGGCGTTTCTGTACGTCGCGGAGCTGCCGGTACTTCACTACGACTTCCTGAATCTCGGATAGAGCCTTCATCGTGTCGCGGAACGCCGCGACGTCGGTGACGATGTCCGGCTGCGCGAGCTTGCTCTGAAGCTCTTCGTAACGCTTTTCGATCTCTTCGAGTTTGCTGTACATGGCAGAGAAGCCCTCAGCTATCAGCTCTGGACTCTCAGCGGACCGCGCACCCCTGAGAGCCCAGAGCTTAGAGCTGAGAGCTTCCGCTAGGCGACCGCGGCCAGCTTGCCGTCTTCGACCGCGTCGTACATCAGCGCTTCCTTCAGCGCGATGATCGCGATCTCGAGCTGGTTGTCGTCCGGCTCCTTCGTGGTGATGCGCTGGAGCCAGAGACCCGGCGTGATGAGCGCGCGGCAGAGAACGCTGTCGAGATGGCGCGCCGAGAAGCGGATGACCTCATACGCGAGGCCGGCGATGAGCGGAAGAAGAACCACGCGCGCACCGAACTTCACGGCGAAATGGGCGGTTGAGGGGATGAGCGAGAAGACGAGAATCGAGATCGCCATCACGAAGAGAAGGAAGCTCGTGCCGCAGCGCGGGTGGAGCGTCGATTTCGTTCGCGCGTTCTCGACCGTCAGAGGCTCATTCGCCTCGAACGTGTAAACCGTCTTGTGCTCGGCGCCGTGGTACTGAAAAACGCGCCGGATCTCGTCCATGAAGGAAATCGACCAGACGTAGACGAAGAAGAAGACCGCCCGGATCAGACCATCGATGATGTTGTATTCGAAGTTGCTCATCGATGGGATGAGATAGTGGCGGATCAGATTCGTGAGCCCGAGCGGCGCGAGAATGAAGAGTCCGAGGGCGAGAAGCAGCGCCATGCCGAGCGATCCTGCGACCGCCCACGGCGACATCTCTTCCTGCCCATCTTTCTCCGCCCCGGAAGCGACTGCCGAATAGTTCAGCGCGCGGATCCCGAGGATGAGCGACTGCACGAGGACAACCGAGCCGCGAAGCACCGGTGTCTTGAGCACCGGGTACTTCTTCGCGAGCGAGACGAGCCGGTCCTTTTTGATCGCCACGCCGCCGTCCGGTCTCCGGACCGCGACCGAGTAGCCGGTGAGCGAGCGCATCATCACGCCTTCAATCACCGCCTGCCCGCCGATCAGCATGTCGACGTTCTTGTCGGCACCCGACGGCATCGCAGAGGTCAACCCGTTGGTGAACGCCGAGAACGATCCCGTGACGAGCCTCGCGGCTCGCAGCCAGATGCGCCGTGCGCCCGATGTCATGCTGTGCATGACGCCTCTGCTCACTTCTTCGCCTTCGCCGCTTCGATTTTCGCAGCTTCGGTCTTTGCCGCTTCGGTCTTCGCGAAGCGCTGCTGGAAGCGATCGATTCGGCCGGCCGAGTCGACGAGCTTCTGCTTGCCGGTGAAGAACGGATGGCACTTCGAGCAGATGTCGACGCGCAGTTCCTTCTTGGTCGAGCCGGTCGTAAATGTCTCGCCGCAGGCGCAGTGAACCGGAACCTGGTAGTACTGGGGATGGATCTCTGGTTTCATGACTTTACCTCGAATTAGATATGAACCCTTGGCGCGTCGGAAAACGGCGAGTATAGCGGAAAAATTCTCCCCTTCTGGCGCGGGTGGCTGTGCTCGTATCTCCCTCCCGCCGCTGCCACGCATTCTTGCCGCAATCCTGCTGCTCGTCAGCCTCGTAATGCTGGTCCCGCGTCGGATTGGCTGCGGCGGCGATGGCGCGCTGAGCGGAAGAGCCCCCGGCGGCGGGGGCAGCCGGGATCAGTCGCAGGTATCCCGCAGAGACAACTCCGGCCGCACCGCGGCGATGGTGTCGAGAATATCTTTGGCACCGGCGGGGGTCGCAGTCGATACGCGGTAGTCGCGTGAGAGGCCACGGAAGACGATGACGCCGCGGTATCCGTAGTCGAAGCAGACACCCTGCACGTCGCCCCAGGGGATGTCGAAGTTCGAGCCGCGGCAGCGCGACGTCCGGACGCCATTGCTGTCGATACGCAGTTCGCCGCCGTCGCACTTTGCGTACTTGCTCTTGTGAACCGCGACGTCGAATCGGCGTGAGAGATTCTTCGGCGCAGGTTGCGAGGTCGAGGTGCGAGGAACAGCACCCCCGCGCTGTTCCGACTGGCGCACGATCATCGCGCGAACGACCTGGTCGGGAACGCCGTCGCGCGAGAGCTCGATCAGCGAGTCCGTGCTGACGTCGAAGCTCACGTTCGACGCGTAGATCTTCGTCTCGATCGTGTTCATGGTCAGTCCGGCCTTCACGAGCTTGATGACGTCGGCATTCGTCATGGTGTCATCGGCGAAGAGCGGCAACGCAACAACGGCGAGAAGAATGGAGAGCGTGCGAATTGTGCGCATGGAGAAACTATAGCGCAACGCCCGTCACGCCGCGGGGAGGCGGACCTCGAATGTCGCACCTCCACCCGGCCGGCTCAACGCGCGGATCGAGCCGCATGGAGCAGTACCAGGTGCTTGGTGATCGCGAGCCCCAGCCCGAGACCCGGCACTGCCTGCGAGCGGCTGCGGTCCACTCTGTAGAAGCGGTTGAAGATGCGCTCTGCCTCGCCCGGAGGGATTCCCTCGCCGTCATCCGAGACCTTCACGACGGCATCTCCATTCTCCCGTCCGACTTCGACCACGATTTCGCCGCGAGCCCCACCGTGCTTCCAGGCGTTATCGAGAAGGTTCGTGAAGATCTGCTGAAGACGGAGCGTGTCGGCTATGGCTGACGTGTCGTCGCCCTCGAGACGGATCGTGAGCGATTTTCCCGCGAGGCGCTCGCGAAAATCGGCGCAAAGGTCGCGCAGGACGTCCCGCACCACGACGGGACGCTTCTCGAGCACCAGCTCACCCGACTCGATGTGATTCAACTCCGACAGATCCTTGACCAGGCGCTCGATCCGGCTGAGTTGCCGCAGCATGACCTGCCGCAGTGCCTCCTCGTCCTGGAAAGCGAGCCCGCCCGCCTGAAGCGTCTCCGCGGCGGAGCGTAGGCCGGCGAGAGGAGTGCGCACCTCATGCGAGAAGTCTTCGAGAAAGTCTTTGCGGATCTTGTGAAGTCTCTCGATCTCCGTCATATCGATGAAGAGCGCGACGGCAGCAATCTCCCTCGATTTCACCGGAAACGCGCGGATCTCAATCTGCCGCTCGCGCCCTCCTGATTCGGCGACTACGCGCTCGGTCGATGCTTTCCCGCTGAGCGCCTGCTCGAGCGCGCCGACAACTGATCGTTTCCGCACGACTTCGATCACCTTTTTGCCGGCGAGCGTGCCTGGATCGCCGAACATCTCGGCCACGCGCTCGTTCGCCAGAACCACGCGTCCCGCCGGGCTGATCGCGAGCAGCCCTTCGCCAAGGCCGCCCAGAATCTGGCTGATGGCACCGCTGAGCTCCTCGAAGGATGAACGCTGAGCGCCGAAGGCTTCCCGAACATCCTCGATCGCCCGCGCAAGCTCGTCGAGCTCTCCCTGATAAAACCGCCCCGCGATCGGCTGCTCGTGCGCCCCCTCTGCCACCTTCTGCGTGCGATCGAGGATCTCGCGGAGGTCGGATTCATGCCTGAGCGTCCAGGCGAACGCACCACCCCACGCCGCGAGGAATGTGATGTAGAGCCCGGCGGCAATCGCGACGCCTTCGGAGGAGGCAAATCCGCTGCGCGTGAGCGTGAAGGCAAGGATCAGCGCGAGCGCGAGCGCGAGGATCGCCGCGAGAATCAGCAGAATCCGAAGCGGCTGCATGGTGAGGTCATTCCGGGCAGAAACCCAGCACGACCATTCTCCTGTGTCTTACGAGCTCTCGCCCGGAGTCTCGAAGCGGTAGCCGTACCCGATGACCGTTCGAATCCGGTCTTTGCCGATCTTTTTCCGCAGATTGCGGATGTGCGCGTCGACGGTTCTCGTCTCCACATCGTCCGCGACCTGCCACACCTCGGACAGGATCCGGTCGCGCGATACGACGGCCGGCCGGTTCCGCACCAGCATCCAGAGGAGCTCGAGCTCCTTCTTTGCGAGCTTCACTTCCTCTCCACTGACGTAGACGCGCAGCGTCCTTCCGTCGATGCGGAGGTTGCCGTCGTCGTAAATCGAGGCGTCGGTCTCTGTTCCTTTCGCGCGTCGGAGAATCGCACCGACGCGCGCGAGGAGCTCGCGGACGCTGAACGGTTTGGTCAGGTAGTCGTCGGCGCCGAGCTCGAGACCCATGATGCGGTCCTGCTCGGACGAGCGCGCGGTCAGCATCAGGATCGGCAGCGAGCGGGTGGCCGAGTGGCGTCGCAGCTCGCGGCAGATCGTGAAGCCGTCGAGGTCGGGAAGGTTCAGGTCGAGGATCAGGAAGTCGAAGCCGCCGTCCTGCACGGCAACGAGACCCTCGTGACCGTTGTTGAAGGTCGAGACGCCGTAGCCGTCGCGCTCGAGGTTAAGGCGAATCGTGAACGAGAGATCCGCGTCGTCCTCGATGACCGCAACGCGGACGAGGGGACGCGGCGACTCCGCTGTCGCGGGTGAGCTAAGTCGACTCATTGCTGTGTTTGATGACTTTCCCTTCGACGAGATAGACGACCATCTCGCAGATGTTGGTTGCGCCGTCGGCGATCCGTTCGAAGTACTTGCCGATGAACGTGAGGCGGATCGCGCGTGAGATGTTGCGCGAGTCCTCGAGCATGTAGGTCAGAAGCTCACGGAACGACTGTTCGGTGAGCATGTCGACTTCGTCGTCTCGCGCGATGACGGCCCGCGCGAGCACGGCGTCGCGGCGGACGAAGGCGTCGAGCGACTGGCGGACCATGTCCTGCGCGATGCGCGCGAGGCGCGGGATGTCGATCAACGGCTTGAGCGACGGCTCGCGATTGAGCTCGATCGCGCGCTCGCAGACGTCGACCGCGAGGTCGGCGATCCGCTCGAGCTCAGGAGTGATCTTCATCGAGGTCGTGACGAAGCGGAGATCGACCGCCGCCGGCTGCATCTTGGCGATCAGCTCGACCGTATGCGCGTCCACCTCGAGCTCCATCTGGTCGATCGCGTTGTCGGATGCAATCACCCGCTCGGCGATCGCGGTGTCGCGCTCGAGCAATGCACGGATCGACTCCGCCATCGCGTCTTCCACCATCGCGCCCATGCGCAACAGCAGCTCCTTCAGGTGTTCGATGTCTCTGTCGAAATGTCTCATAGCGATCGAGTGACGAGTGACGGGTGACGGGTGACGAGTGAGCCGGCTCTCGTCACCCGTAACGCGTCACGCGTCACATCTGCCTCCTCAACCAAACCGTCCCGTGATGTAGTCCTCAGTTAGTTTCTGCTTCGGCGTCATGAAGATCGTCTTGGTCGCGTCGTATTCGACGAGCTTGCCGAGCATGAAAAAGGCGGTGCGATCGGAGACGCGGGCGGCCTGCTGCATGTTATGAGTCACGATGACGATCGTGTAGTTGTCTTTCAGCTCGTACACGAGCTCCTCGATCTTCTGCGTCGCAATCGGATCGAGTGCCGATGCCGGCTCGTCCATCAGGAGCACATCGGGATCGACCGCCAGAGCCCGTGCAATGCAGAGCCGCTGCTGCTGGCCGCCCGAGAGCGAGAGCGCGCTGCCGTTGAGCCGGTCCTTCACCT
>JAENWF010000231.1 GCA_016650215.1 Thermoanaerobaculia bacterium | reverse complement strand
CTGAAGGAGAACGACAAGTACGTCATCGGCGTCGGTGTGAAGAACTCCTCGAGCTCCCTGCTCATCGACAACTGCGACGAGTTCATCTTCTACGAGGATCTCGTCCGCGGCACGCAGAAAGTTCCCTCGGTCGCGTTCAAGGACAAAAAGCAGGCCGAGGTGTTCAAGCTCCTCATCGACTCGATCAAAGCCCTCATGCGCGAGAACAAAGAGATCCTCTGGGGATCGATGGTCAAACAGACCATGCAGCGCAAGAAGCCGACGTTCAACGAGGAGTACTACGGCTACAACACCTTCAGCGATCTCCTCGAGGACGCCCAGAAGAACGAGATCATCAAGATCAAAAAGGACGTCAAGTCGGGCTCATACGTGATCACCGGATTCGCAGCGCCAGTCTAGGACTGAGTGATGAGGACTGAGGAAACTCCAACCCTGAGCGAAGCGAAGGGTCATCGGTGGCACCGGGTCCAGCGCGCCCCGCAGACAGGCGAAAGATAAATGACTGCCGGTGCCACCATCGACCCTTCGCTTCGCTCAGGGTTGGCTCGCACAGGACTGAGAAATCGCGAGCACTATCCGGCGCTCGTCATCGGCACCGGGATCGCGGGGCTCACGACCGCGTTCGTTCTGGCGAGCGCCGGAATCCGCGTGCTGCTCGTGACGAAAGCGTCGGACCCGAAGGACTGCAATACGTTCTGGGCGCAGGGCGGGATCATCTATCAGGGTGAGAACGACTCGCCGGCGAAGCTGGTCGCCGACATCCTCCGCGCCGGCGCCGGGATCTCGAACGAGGAAGCCGTGCACTTCCTCGCAAACGAGGGGCCGCGCGTCGTCAAGGAGCTGCTGCTCGACGAGATGCATGTGCCGTTCTCGATGAACCTGGAGGGAGAGCTCGACCTGACGCAGGAGGGGGCGCATTCGGTCTCGCGCATCATCCACGCGGGCGACGCGACGGGACACGCGATCGAAGTCTCGCTGCTCAACCGTGTGAAGAACGAGCCGAACATCACGATGGCGACGGAAGTCACGGCCATCGACCTCCTGACGACGCATCACCATCCGGGCGACATTCAGTTCCGTTACCGGCTGACGAATGAATGCGTCGGCGCGTACCTGCTCGACAACCGGACGAACGACGTCTTCACCGTGTTCGCCGACTACACGATCCTCGCCACAGGGGGCATCGGTCAGGTCTATCTTCATTCGACGAACACGCGCCATGCGATCGGCGATGGGGTTGTCATGGCGCACCGTGCCGGCGCGCGGATCATGAACGCCGAGTACGTGCAGTTCCATCCGACCGCGCTCGCCGACAAGAAGGCAAATCACTTTCTGATCTCCGAGGCGTTGAGAGGTGAGGGCGCGCGGCTCCGCAATAAGCGCGGCGAGTACTTCATGGAGAAGTACTCACCGGATCTGAAGGATCTGGCGCCGCGCGACATCGTTGCGCGGGCGATCGTCGAAGAGATGACGACGAACAAAGAAGAGCACGTCTATCTCGACCTCGCGAATTTCTACAACGGCCATCAACCGATCGCCGAGCGCTTCCCGAACATCAAGAAAGCGTGCGCGGAGATCGGCATCGACATCGAGCGCGACCCGATTCCCGTGGTCCCCGCCGCCCACTATTTCTGTGGCGGAGTCCTCGTAAACACGTCGGGCGAGACGACGCTGAGCCGTCTCTACGCCATCGGCGAGACGTCTTGCTCGGGCCTGCATGGCGGAAACCGTCTCGCGTCGACCTCATTGCTCGAAGGGCTGACGTGGGGCTACTACGCCGCGCACTCGATCCGCGAGCGGCTCGCGTCGGGATCGAGCAGCGCGTCGCCGGCGGTGCAGCGCGCGTTGTCGTCCCGCGCTCCCGGCCGCGGTGAAGTCGATCCGGCAATGCTCGGGACGATTCCCGACTGGCGGCCCGCCGGATCGCAGAACGTCGAAGATCCGGCGCTGATCCTCCAGGACTGGACGACGATTCAGAACACGATGTGGAACTACGTCGGCATCGTGCGGACCTACGAGCGGCTCAAACGAGCGGTTGCCGACATGCGGCAGCTCGGCACGCGCCTGACGAAGTTCTACCACGAGGCTGCGATCACAAAGCCGATCGTCGAGCTCTTTCACGGTCAGCAGGTGGCCGCGATCGTGGCGAACGCGGCGATTCGCAATCCGGTCTCCCGCGGCGCGCATTTCCGGCGGGATTGATCCATTCCGTGCGCGGCTCGGAACGACTCACCGTGCAGCCCTCCCACTCCGGCTACAATGCCTCACTTCGGCGCCGCTCATGAGACTTCCAGGCTCATCGATTCGGACCAAGATCGCGGTGGCGACCGCGCTGCTCGTCACGGCAATCTCGCTCTTCATCTACTTCTACTTCCCGGCGCGCATGCTCGAG
>JAENWF010000230.1 GCA_016650215.1 Thermoanaerobaculia bacterium | reverse complement strand
CGCACCACCACGCCTTCGGCACCGGCACTCACCGTTTGCGGGACGACTGCCTGCGCGACCCCGAGAAGACGTACCCCGGGCGCAAGCTGGCGGTTCAACGCGCGCGTGATTTCGGCGCGCGCGGTCTCGATGTGCGCGGTTAGAGGAAACGACGCACTATCGCGTAGACGCGCGCGCACAGCGTCATGCGCGAACACTTCGGCGGTCCGCACGAAGAGATTCTTCCGGCGCCCTTCGAGCGAATAGTCGAGGTCAGGCACGGTCACGCTCCTGCGCGCGGCATCGATTCGGGGCGTTCCTTCGAGCACCACCGGCCCCGCGTACTGCTTGAGACGACCGCCGCGATAGTCAATCATTGCCTCGACCGCGACCCGTCCCCCGCTCGCCGGCATCAGCCGCACCGAGTCAATTCGCAACGAGCCTCGGTCGACGCGGTAGCTCCGATGTCCGAACTGCTCATTCGCGAGCCGGCTCGCCTCGGCGTACGGGAGCTCGATGTCGAATGGCACGCGCAACCCGCCCGGCGATTCGGCGGCGCGCAGTGCAGGAAGCGGTCGCGGCGTGCTCCGCGGACGATCGCCGACGACTACGCGCGTTTGAGCGCGAACCGTCAGCACGCTCTCGGCCAGCAGTCCCGCGCCGCGAACCGGTCCGAGGGCGACATCGAGCGGCTCGAACACAAGCCATGTTCGGGGCGCGATCTCGAACGGTGCCTGCAGTCCGGACCAGATCTTCTCGCCCACCGCACGCATCGATGTGAGGAGCGGGACGTTGCGATCGATCGTCGTCGCCGCATCGCGAAGCTGCCGGTTGACGACAGGCGCGATGAAGCGGTCCGTGATGTCCAGGTCGAACGATGTGATCGTGCATTGATTCGGAAACGAGGCAGGCTGCGCGGTCGTCTTCGAGCGCATCCGCCATGATGCATCCCACGAGATCTCGGTCTGCAGAGTGATCACTGCCTGGCGCCGCGGCTCGCCGATGCCGCACGAAACGCAGCGGAAAGGACCGGGGCAGGCCTCGATCCAGTAGCGCGTGACCGTCGACGACTGAAGTCCTGCCGGTGTCATCTTGAGCGCGATCGCGTCGCGGAGAACGTCGTACCGCACGTTGACGCCGAGCTCGCGGCGCTCGTCGGCGAATGTCCGCGGCACCTGCGCCTCGACGAGCGGGACGAGTGGCGCGATCGAAGTACGCACCGGAACGGAGAACGTCGAGATCTCCGCCGGCGCGCTGGCTGTGGCCGCGAGCACGATCGCGGCGATCAGAGTTCCTACGGCTCGCTCCCTGCCGCGTCGGGTAGCTGGCTCGGGATCAGCGCCCCGAGGAGCGCGCCAAGCGCGAGGGCGGCAAATCCGATCACGAGCGGCCGCACGTTGAGATCGTCGTAGTGAATCGGAGGCGGCGCGATCCGCCGCCGTCCGCCGGTGTTTTCGGCCGCGTTGCGCGCGATCCGCGCTGCCACGAATCCCGCCGCGGCTGCTCCGCCGAGGAAGACCGCCGGATTCGCACGCGCAAACGTCTCGATGTTGTCGATCGCCTCGCCGAGGTCGGCGACATCGAGCGCGCTCCCGAGCGACTCGATCTTGTCAGCGAGATCGTGCGTCAGCATCGCGGCGACGCGCGGCCCATCGTTCTCGCGAATCTGGTCGTGCACCATTCGTAACGCCGACGCAACTCCGCTCAGTTCGCCTGCTGCTCTTTTTCCGAGTGTTTCGATCATGGGAACCTCCCTTTTTGGTTGAGGCACGTGCTGCGTTGGGTGACGGGTAACGCGTGACGAGTGACGAGTAGGGCGCATTCGGCTGGATACTCGTCACTCGTCACTCGTCACGCGTTACCCGTCACTCATTCACACGTAGCAAGTCCAGTGCTAGCACGCACCATATAATCCCTCGAGAGTCCAATGTCAGACACAACTACGAGAGGAATCCGGATCGAAGTCGAGAGCGTGTACGTGGAAGAACGGAGCGATCCTCCGGCGGGTTACTACTTCTTTGCGTATCACGTGACGATCACGAACGTTGGCGAGACGACGGCGCAGCTCATCAGCCGCGAGTGGGTTATTACCGACTCCGACGCGAATACGGAGCGCGTCGAGGGGCCGGGGGTCGTCGGTAAGCAGCCGGTCCTCGCGCCGGGCGACTCGTTTGAATACACGAGCTTCTGTCCGCTTCGCACTTCGTTCGGCTCGATGCACGGCAATTACACGATGAAGACCGAGTCGGGCGAGACGTTCGAGGCGCGCATCGATCCGTTCACTCTCGAGGTCCCGGGTGTGGTGAACTAGTGGCCCGCCCGCGCATCGGGTTTCTACCGGCATTCTTCATATCGCTCGCGATCGTTTTTGTGATCGCGGTCGTGCTTCGGATTCGTTCCTATGACGCCGCCGCCGTGGGGCCCGGACAGACGGAGAGCGGCGCGGATGCTTCGATTCGGACCCCTGCAGGGACGACGATCGCTCCATCACGAGCGTCAGGCGAAGATCCGAGCTCGCCGATCCGGCGCGGTTTTGGCCTGTCGATTCTCCAGCCGAATGCGACCGCACCGCCGGCGCTCGCGCCACCTGCTGGAGCGGCGATTCCGATGCGCGCGAGCCCGGCGCCGGTTGTTCGCGCGGAAACGCCGCGGCCGGTGATGCAGGCTCCCGTAGCAGCGAGCGACGCGAACGCAGCGCGCGCGGCGCCAGCCACGAGCGTTGCTGATTCCTCGGCGCGCGCGACACAGCCGCGCCCACAGGATCGGACGGACACCGCAACTCCCTCCGACGATCCGAGCTCCGACACCGTCGCGCCGCGCCTCATCGGACTCGAATTCGCTCCTCCCGAGGTTCGTGATGGGGAGCAGACGCTGCTGACCGTGGAGGCGATCGACGCGCTATCGGGTGTCCGAAGTATTTCCGGAACGATCATCGCGCCAAGCGGTGCCTCGCAGGGATTCGCCTGTCAGCGCCAGGGCGATACCAATCGCTACGTTGCGCGCGTCGCCATCCCCAAAGACGCGGCGTCTGGCGTCTGGCAGATCCATCACCTCAGCATGCTCGACAACGCGAGCAACATCGGCACATTCACGCGCGGGATGCTTCCCGCGACGGCATCACTCCGCGTGATCTCGTCCAGGCCCGATCAGACCGGACCTTCATTGAAAGCGGCATGGCTCGACAAGCGGGCGGTGCGGGGAGGGGAAAAGGCGCTGCTGTTCGTGCAGGCCGACGACGACCTCTCAGGCATGCACCTCATCAGCGGTGTATTTCTGAGCCCGTCGCGTCTCGCGCGCGTCGGCTTCGTCTGCCGCGGCGGAAATCAGGACACGTGGGAGTGCGAGGTGAGCGCGCCCGGCTGCGCCGATTGCGGCGAGTGGCGTCTCGATCACATCCGTCTCGAGGACAAGGCGCACAACACGACGACCGTGCGCGGAGACAATCCGCTCGTCGCGTCGATTCGCGTCGATGTCTCCTCGCAGGCCTGCGACGCGACGCCGCCGGAGCTCCGCGCGATCGTGCTCGATACCAACGCGATCAGTAACGTTCAGGCAGGAACGATCACGATCAGCGCGACCCTCAGCGACGACGCGTGCGGTGTACTCAGCGTCAGCGGCCAGGCCCTCGGACCGTCAGCTGCCGGCGCGCCACTCCATTTCTTCCTCTCGGCTGCGGGCGATCCGCAGACGTGGGTGGGCAAGCTGACCATCCCTGCAATGCTCGCGAAAGGCCAGTGGCGCATCGCGCGGCTCCAGGTTCTCGACAAGGGCCAGAATCTGAGGTCGTACACCGCGGCCGATCCGGTCATGGCGAACGCGGTGTTTCGGGTTGAGTAGGCGGGAGCATTCCCCCCTCACGCGTTCCCTCCCCACGTCTTCGACAATCTCCGCTTCGGCACCTCGGGCACATCGGAGTCGTAGTGCGAGACGTCGTTGAAGAGCGTGAGGCGCGGAAATGCCGGGCCCTTGAAGTCGAGGATGTTGAGCGCGGCGGGACTCATGTCGAGGCGATCGCGATACTTGCGCGGATCGAATCCGAGGAGCGAGGAGAGCAGGAGGCGGATCGTCGCTTTGTGCGAGACGACGACGAACGGCTTTCCTTCGTGACGCTCCACGAGTTGGAGCAGGGCAGGGAGCGCGCGCGCGGTGACCTGCAGGCCGCTCTCGCCGCCGAGAGGAGCGAAGCTGAAGGGATCCTCCTCCCACCGTAGGTACTCTTCGGAGAGCTCGCGCTCGACCTCCGCGCGCGTTCTGCCTTCCCAGCGTCCGTGTGCAATCTCACGCAGTTCGGCGATGGTCTCGACCTCGAGACTGTGGTGGCCGGCGATGGCGCGCGCGGTGTCGATGGTTCGCTGCATCGGACTGGAGTAGACCGCACAGATCGGCTCGGCAGAGAGCCGGAGGCCGAGGCGGCGCGCCTGCTCGCGTCCGGCATCGGAGAGGAGCACATCGACCGCACCTGCGAAGCGGTCTTCGGCGGAGAGCTGGGTGGCACCGTGCCGGATGAGGTAGAGACGTGTCGGCATGCGGGCGAGATTAGCGCAAAAAGAAGAAAGGCTCGCGGTCTTTGGTCCCGCGAGCCCGTTCTCGATTCGTTAACAGCCACCAAAAGGCATCCGAATCGACTTGCATCGGCCGCTCTTGCTTCTCCGATGCTTTTGCGATCCGTTAACAGCCGCAAGAGGGCATCCGGATCACTACGCTTCGAGATCCATCGCATCCCGAGCGACCTTCAACCCGTTGACATCGCGCGTGGCGCATCCGAGGTGAAAGCATGATTAATCTGTGGCCCGGTTCGGACTTCGTCAAGGGGGGTGGAAACTTTTTTTTGCATCGCGTGTTCCTCTCAGCACGCGCGTAGCGGACTCGATCACTTTCGGGTAAGATACGCAGCCCAACCGATCTCGCGGACCGAGACACAATCCTTGAAAGGTATTTCTTCCCATGACGCAAACGAGAGACAACGCCGAAGCTACGTTCGCTGAGGCGTTCGAAGCGAGCCTGAATTTCAAAACTCCCGCACAGGGAGATCTGCTGCGCGGACAAATCGTCTCCATTTCCGGCGACGATGCCTTCGTGTCCTACGGCGGACCCTCGGAGGCCGTTATGGCAACCGCGGAGCTGGAAGGGCTCGAAGTCGGCGATTCGGTCGAAGCGACCGTCGTTCGCACTGCGCCCGACATCCGCATCTCGCGGAAAATGATGAAGGGCAAAGCCTCGCTCGATCAGCTTCGCGGCATGTACGAGAATCGGCTGCCTGTGCAGGGGAAGGTGACCGGACGGAACAAGGGCGGATTCGACGTCAGCGTTGCCGGCCTCCGCGCCTTCTGCCCACTCTCGCAGATCGCTCTCGGCAAGATCGAGAATCCCGATGCGTTCCTCAATGAAACCCTCGACTTCCGCGTCACCGAACTGTCGGAAGACGGCCGCCGCATCGTCGTTTCGCGCGCGGCGCTGATCAAGGAAGAGTCCGCCGCACGCGCGGTCGAGACGCGCAAGGCAATCGTTCCGGGCGCCGAGCTCACCGGCCGCGTCAAGACGATTACACCGTTCGGCGCGTTCGTCGACCTCGGCGGCATCGACGGCCTGCTCCACGTTTCGGAGATGAGCCGCCGCCGCGTGACCGATCCGAAGGATGCGGTCTCGGTCGGACAGGAAGTCCGCGTCAAGGTCATCAAAGTCGACAACGACGGCAAGCGCATCTCACTTTCGATGAAGGATCAGGAACCTGATCCGTGGAGTGATGTCGCCGATCGCTATCCCGTCGGATCGCAGTTCAGCGGCAAGATCGTCCGCTCGACCGACTTCGGCTACTTCGTCGAAGTGGAGCCGGGTCTCGACGGTCTCGTCCATCTCTCGCAGCTTCCGCTCGGCGTGAAGCAGGGCGACGATTCGGTCGGTATCGGCTCGGCCGTGACAGGCTGGGTTCGCGAAGTCGATCCGTCGAAGAAGCGCCTCTCGCTTTCGCTCCGCGAAGTCGCGGTCAACGATCCGTGGGAGACCGCCGCGCAGAAGTATGCGGCCGGACGGGTGATCGAAGTCACCGTTGATCACGGCGCCGGCCCCGGCATCTTCGTGCAGCTCGAGCCGGGCCTCACGGGACTCATTCCGAACTCAGAGATCATCGTCCCCCCGGGTGCCGATCCGACGAAAGCACATCAGGCGGGAGAGAAGCTGCTCGTCCGCGTGATGAGCGTCGATCCGAGCCGCAAGCGAATCTCGCTCAGCGCCGAGGCCGCGAAAGCAGCCGCCGAGCGCGAGGAGTACGTGAAGTTCGTCGACGACCAGAAGGTCGATGAAGGCGAGAGCGCGATGGCCATGGCCTTCCGTAAAGCGATGGAGAAGAAGACCTAGCAGGTTCCTTCACTCTGCAATTTCGAGCGGCGGCATGTATGCCGCCGCTTTTTTTGCGCTCGCGCTACCTCGCGAACTCGATCATCAGATCGCTCACGAGCTCCGGCTCATCAGTCTGCACGAAGTGCCCGGCGTCGGCGATCCTCACGATGCGAAGGTTCGGCACGTACTCGTCAAAGTCTTCGGTCGTTGCGCGCATGAACACAGGGTCGTTCTCGCCCCAGATCATCAGCACCGGCATCTCGATCGGGCGGATGATCTTCCGGAGCTCGCCTCCGTGCCTGCGAACCGCGCGGTAGTAATTCGCCATCGCGCGACGCGCCCCCGGTCGAGCCCACGCGCGCCGGTACTCCACGATCTCCGCGGAAGTGAATCGTCCCGCGGTTCGCATCATCAGCGGAAGGATCGCCCGCATCATCAGCTCCGGCAGACGCGGCGGCTGCAGAAAGAGCTGATACGCCAGGCGCAGTTTCTGCTGCATGCTTCGCCGAAGCTCGCGGCTGAGCGGCACGGGATGCGGCATGTTGAGAATCACGAGCTTCCGCAGTAGCTCCGGCCGCGTCATTGCAACAGTCCACGCGGCCAGCCCGCCCCAGTCGTGACCGCCCAGAACGCAAGGCGCGCCGAGCGATTCAATCAGCGCTGCGATGTCCGCTGCGACGGTCGTGATGCGGTAATCGCCGACCGCGTCCGGCTTCGAAGACTCGTTGTATCCGCGCAGATCGGGAGCGACTACCCGGAAGCCTGCGTTGGCCAGCGCGGGGATCTGGTTCCGCCACGAGTACCAGAACTCGGGGAAGCCGTGGAGGAGGACGACGAGCGGGCCAGTGCCGGCTTCGACGTAATGAAGCCCGACGCCGTTGACCGCTGCGCGGTGCGATGTTTGTGCAACGGCGTCGAGCAATGTGAGGTGATTCTAGCGGCGTTTCTCGTCCTTGCCGAGGGCACTGATCAGAAGGCCGGCGCCAACCGCGAGGACCGCCACCCCCGCGGCGATCTTGCCGGGGTTTTCCTTCGTGAAGGTCGTCGCCTTGTTTCCGGTCGTCTTGAGGTACTCACGGGCGGTGTTGAGGTACTCCTCGACGTCGATGTTCTGCATCGAGCTCTTGAGATTCGTGATCATCTCGTCGCTGATACCGATCTTGCCGAGAAACTGCTCGATGCCGCTGTTCTGTCCCTTGCCGAGACTCGAGCCGCAGTGGGCGCAGGTCTCGATCTCACTGCTGCTGGTGGTTCCAAGGGAGGAACTGCCGCCGATGTCACTGCCGGAATCGCTGTTGAAATTGTTCGGGTTGTCCTGATTCATGTTGGTCTCCTTTGTG
>JAENWF010000229.1 GCA_016650215.1 Thermoanaerobaculia bacterium | reverse complement strand
CGCGTCGGCGCTGGCCTCCGGGAGCGGAGACCCGGCGGGTCTGATCCCCGGCGACTCGATGCGACCCTTCGAGTCGGCTTCGCGACGAATCTCTTCGAGCCGCCGCTCGCTCGCCGCGTCAGGCTTGCGAGTCTTCAGGGGTGACTCCGGCGGCCACCAAATGCGAGCAGCGATCCGATCGCAATCGCTCCCGCCGCGATTGCAGCAGCGGTCCACGCAGGCTTCAGCAGCCTGCGCGGCACTTCGGGATTTGCCGGCAGGTTGTACGCACGCGCGTCACCACGAACGAGAAAGAATGCGTGCGTGCCGCCGATACTCGTCTCTTTAGGATTCCAGATCGTCGCGTCGGTCATCCCGTTCGCATGCAGCTGCGCGATCCGCGCGTCGGCGACCTTCTCGAGAGCTTCGAGATCGCCGAACAGAATCGAGCCGGTCGGACATGCTTTCGCACACGCCGGCTGCTCTCCGGCGATCTGGCGGTCATAGCAGAACGTGCATTTGAACGCGCGGCCATCGCTCGGCCGCCGGTCAATGACACCGAACGGACAGGCCACGACGCAGTAGCCGCATCCGTTGCAGATGTCGGGCTGGACATAAACGCTCCCGAACTCGGTGCGGATGATCGAGCCTGTCGGACAGGCGTCGAGACATCCGGCATTCTCACAGTGCTTGCATACATCAGACGAGAACTGCCACGTCGCCTGCCCGGGCGCGTTGCCCCCGAGGCCAATCGTCGCCTCATGCTCGACGAACTTGACGTGCCGCCAGCTCGAGTGACCGAGGCCGGTGGTGTTGTCATACGAGAGCCCGCTCCAGGCAAAGCCGTCGTCAGGGACCTCGTTCCACTCTTTGCACGCGACCTCGCACGCTTTGCACCCGATGCATAGTGTCGAGTCGGTGAAGAATCCTGTAACCGTCATGTTCGCGCCGCCCTCACATCGCACGTGAGTCCCTTCGATTCGAAGATTCTCACATTCGGCTCCTCGGAGATCGCGAGAAGATCGTTGACGACGTCTCCGGTGACGAGTCCCCGCCCACCCCAGTGATACGGCAGCCCGACCTGATGCACGCGCTGTCCGTCGATGTCGAGCGAGGGCATGCGCGTCGTGACGAGCGCGCGCGCCTCGATCGATCCGCGCGCAGTCGTGATCCTCACGCGCTCGCCGTTGCCGATGCCGATGTCGTGCGCGAGCTCTGGCGAGATCTCGGCGAAGAGCTCCGGCTGCAACTCCGCGAGATGCGTCAGCGTGCGGCTCATCGCACCTGCAGTGTGATGCTCGGTCAGGCGATACGTCGTCAGAACGTGCGGGAATCGCTCGTCAGGTGATGAAGCATATGGATTGTCGGGACGCTCGAAACGAAGCGCGGCGGGATTCGACTGCTGTCCGGGATGCATTGGGTTGCGTACAACCGACTCGAGCGGCTCGTAGTGCGTTGGAAGCGGACCATCCTTCAGACCTGACGCGACCCAGAGCCATCCGAGTCCGTCGGGATGCATGATGAACGGCGCGTCGCCAGCGATCGCTTCATCGCCCCCATGCGTTGCGAGCGGGCGATAGTCGGGCGGCTTGCCGCGCGTGAAATCGGCGACGTCGTGTCCGACCCATTCGCGCTTCTCTTCATCCCACCAGACGAGCGCTTTCCGCTCGCTCCACGGCTTGCCATCCGGACGTGCCGACGCGCGGTTGTAGAGAATGCGCCGGTCGAGTGGCCACGCGTAGCCCCATCCATGATCGTACTTGCCGTGCGGCGCGCGGGCGTTCGCCCTGTTCTCGCCGTCGAACACGCCGGAGTAAATCCAGCAGCCGCACGACGTCGATCCGTCGTTCTTCAACTCACCGAAATGTTTCAGCGCATCGTTCGAATCGAGGCGGCGCCCGTGAATCTCGCGCAGCACCTCTTCCGCGTTCTCGTCTTCGTAGTCCCACGTGACGGCGCGCAGCGCGGCGTCGCGCGTGCGATCGGTCGCCATCGCTTTGAGACGGCGGCCGAGGTCGACCATGAAATGCAGCTCGCTGCGTGCTTCGCCGGGTGGATCGACCGCCTTCTCGCGCCACTGCAGCAGCCGCTGCGTATTCGTGAAGGTTCCCTCCTTCTCCGCGTACGACGCCGCCGGAAAGAAGAAGACTTCTGTCCCGATTGCATCGGGATCGTCCTGCCAGAACTCGGAAGTCTCGGTCTCGACCATGTCGCGCACGACGAGCCACTTCAGATTGCCGAGTGCTTTCCGCTCGAGCTTCGCGTTCGGCGATCCGACAGCCGGGTTCTGTCCCATGACGAGCAGCCCTTCGAGTTTACCGTCCGCCATGTCGAGCCAGTAACCAAAGTACGAGTGATCGCCGGTGAGGCGCGGCAGGAGATCGAATGCGAAATCGTTCGCGCGTGTCGCCGCGTCGCCGTAATACGCCTTGAGCAGCGACACGAGGTAGTTGTCGATGTTGAACCACCACCCCTTGTCCGCTCTATGACGCTTGAGGTAATGCGAGAGCGAGCGATCTTCCTCCGACGGCATAGGGAGATATCCGGGAAGAATGTCGAAAAGCGTCGGGATGTCGGTCGAGCCCTGGATGGACGCGTGCCCGCGCAGAGCCATGATCCCGCCGCCCGGCCGCCCGATGTTGCCGAGGAGAAGCTGAAGAATCGCAGCAGCGCGAATCGTCTGCACGCCGGTCGCGTGCTGCGTCCATCCAACCGCGTAGCAGATCGCGCCGGTTTTTTCCGGACCGGACGCCGACACAAAAACCTCGGCGATCTCGACAAACTGCGCCGCAGGAATCCCGCATGCACGCTCGACCATTTCCGGCGTGTAACGCGCGAAGTGCCGCTTCATCACCTGAAAGACGCAGCGCGGATGCTGCAGCGTCAAGTCGCGAATCGGGTCGGAATCAGCTCGCGGCGTCCCCTGCCCTTCCCCACGCGTCCCTTCGTCCCTCGACCCTTGACTCCCCGACCCTTCGTAACCCCACGTCTCCGGGTCGTACCGGCGTCCCGCCTCATCCCATCCGGAGAACATCCCGCCGAGATCCTCTGTATCGCGAAAGTCGTCGCGAAGAATCACGGAGGCATTCGTGTAAGGCACGACGTACTCGCGAAAATCGCGTTCATTCGTCAGCACGAAATTGATGAGCGCTCCGAGAAAAATGATGTCGCTTCCGGCGCGCAGCGGAAGCCAGTAGTCGCACATCGCGGATGTGCGCGTGAACCGCGGATCGACGTGGATGATCTTCGCGCCGTTCTTCTCACGCGCCTCGATGACCCACTGAAAGCCGACCGGATGGTTCTCGGCCATCGACGATCCCATGATGAGAATCGCGTCGGAGTTGGCGAGGTCCTGCTGCGCAGTCGTCGCGCCCCCGCGTCCGAGGGTGGTGCCCAGACCGGGCACCGTGGAGCTGTGTCATATGCGCGCCTGATTGCTCAGGCAGACCATTCCGAGTCCGGCGGTGAAGAGCTTCTTGATCAGGTAGTTTTCTTCGATGTCGAGCGTCGCGCCGCCGAGGTGCGCGATGCCGGTCGTATGCATCGCCGGCTCGTTGAAAGTCCGCGCGCGCGACTCCCAGATGCGGCGCGCAACGAGCTCGGTCGCGCGCTCGAGCGTCATGTCGACCCACCGGCGCGAGAACGGCGCGCGGTACTTCACCTTCGTTGCGCGGCCGGGATGCGTCACGAGCTCGTAGCTCGCCGCGCCTTTCGGGCAGAGATGCCCGCGCGAGATCGGCGACTCGGGATCGCCTTCGATGCTGATGATCTTCCCGTCACGATGCGAGATGAGCTGGCCGCAACCGACACCGCAGTAGGGACAGATCGAGCGCGCCGTCGCGGCACCCTCGTTCTTCGGACGCAGCGCGCGCGTACGCTCACTCATCGCCTCGCGTCCTGTGCCGTCACTTCCCTCGATGATCTGGCGGATCAACGGCCACTTCAGAAGAAGCTCGGCGAGCATGAAACGGAGTGTAGCGAAGTTTCGGTTCCAGGAATTGAGAGACGCATGGGGGAAGAGACGAAAATCACCGGCTGAAGCCGGCGCTACGTAATGCATGGCTCGTGGCAAACAGTCCTCTGTGACGCGGCCTGCCTTTCGTCGGTAGTTATTGTGGTTTCATAGACTAGGAAACGGAGAACCCACCCTCATGAGAACTGCGTACGTCTTTCTTCTGATCTGTTTGAGCGCGTTCCCGCTCGGCGCGCAATACACTCAGCCTCCGTACGAGCGCATCCTTCTGCCGCTCGCGCCGGGGGAAGTGACGGGCGGGCTCGGCTCGAGGTGGCTCGTAGAGCTCGTCGGCCGCAACCGCGCCGATGTGACACTCGACATCTCGGACAAGCCGGCCAGCGGTTGTGCCGGCACGTGCGGGATCCAGCCCCGCTTTACATTTGGATCACCTGTCTATCGTGAGAATCCAAATACCGGAACCTTCATATATGTCGGCGCGCCCGGCCGCGACAAAGTAAGTTTTTCACTCCGAGTGCGCGAGCTCTCCCGCTCGGCCGAGACGTGGGGTGTTGCGATTCCTGTCGTGCGGGAGCGCGACTTTTCGGGCGGGCTCATGTCGCTCATCGATGTGCCTACAACTGCCGGCTTTCGCACATCGCTTCGTGTCTACGATTTCCAGGGCGTGTCGGGAGCTGAGGTTCGAATGCGGATCTACAACCTCGAAGACTACGATCCGCTCATCGACGACATCATCACACTCACGCATGCGCCTGATGGTCGTCCCGATACCCCGAGCACTCCGGCCAGTTTCATGATCGCCGATCTGGTCGCCGCCTTTCCCCAGCTCGCATCGCTCAAGCGGGGCGTGCGGATCGAGCTGCTGCCGGTGACGGCCGGCACGACGATCTGGGCATACGCCTCCATCACGCACAACGAGACGCAGTGGGTCACTCTCGTTTTGCCCGATTGATGTGCAGAGACCAGGTTCTGTGTGGCGCCGTCGCCCCGCGGCGGCGCTCTGTGGCCCAAAGCTGCGAAATTCGCAAAAGAGCGCCGCCGCGGGTCGGTGGCGCCACACAGGGGCGGCGCGCTACAGAATTTGGGGGATCACACAGAAGCGGCCCGCTACAGAATTTTCTGGGATAGCCACACACAGAAGCGGGCGGGCTACAGAATTTTCGGGAATCTTCGCGGTTGCGCTTCGTGCATCAGCGCGTACACCTTCTCGAAGATCGACTCGCGATTCGGCTTCGACCAGTAGTCGCCGTCGGAGCCGTAGGCCGGACGATGCTCCTTCGCGGCAATCGTGAGCGGTGAGGAGTCGAGCCACTCGTAGCCGCCGTCGCGGACGAGCACCTGCTGCAGCATGTACGCAGTCGCGCCGCCCGGCACGTCTTCGTCGATGAACGCGACGCGGCTCGTCTTCTTCAACGACTCGACGATTGCGCCCTTCACATCGAACGGGAGCAGCGTCTGCACATCGATGACCTCGGCGTCGACACCAACGCTCGCGAGCAGCTCAGCGGCTTCCATCACGATCTTCAGCGTTGCGCCATACGAGACGAGCGTGACGTCTTTGCCGGCACGCATGACCTCGGGCACACCGAGCGGAACCGTGAACTCGCCGACGTTCGAAGGCAGCTTTTCTTTCGTCCGGTAACCGTTGAGCACCTCGACGATGATCGCCGGATCGTCCGACCGCAGCATCGTGTTGTAGAAGCCGGCCGCCTGCGTCATGTTCCGGGGAACGCAGACGTGGATTCCACGCACCAGATTGATGATGCCGGCCATTGGCGATCCGGAGTGCCAGATCCCTTCGAGCCGGTGGCCGCGCGTACGGATGATGACCGGACACTTCTGCCCGCCGGCCGTGCGCCAGCGCGTGGTGGCGAGGTCGTCCGACATGATCTGCAGCGCGTAAAGGATGTAGTCGAGGTATTGGATCTCCGCGATCGGCCGCAGCCCGCGCAGCGCCATTCCGATCGCCTGTCCGACGATCGTGCATTCGCGGATGCCGGTGTCGGACACACGATGCACGCCGTACTTTTCCTGCAGGCCGACGCAGCCCTGATTGACATCGCCGAGCTTGCCGACGTCCTCGCCCATCGCGGTGAGGTTCGGCATCCGCTTGAGCGCGGCGTCGAAGCAGGCGTTGATGATCTCGAAGCCGTTCTTCTCCGGCGCGTTCTCGTCGTACGCAGCTTTCAACTCCGGCACGCGGAGGGCCGACTCTGCGGTCTCGCTATAGAGATGCGCGCCGTAGCGCTCGTCGTTGACGCGCAACTGCTCGTTGCGCCACTCGACGATGTCGGCGGGCTGCTCCTCGCCGCGCGTAGCGATGAGCGCGCTGGTGAGAGCACGCAGCGCATCGCGGCGGTACGGAGCCTGAATCCGCTGCAGCTCGCTGCGAAGCTGGTAGACCTCGTCCTTTTTCGCCGACGTCGATGCGAGCCGGTCGAGGAATCCGAGAGCGGTCTGTACCTCGGCGTCGATCGGCGCGCGGTACGCGGCCCATGCGCGGCGCTGCGTCTCGCGCACGCTCTTCACGTCCTCTTTCTCGAACGCTTCGAGGTCGTCCGAGGTGCAGATTCCCTGCGCGATCATCCACTCGCGCATCTTGCGAATGCAGTCGAACTCGACTTCCCAATCGAGGCGTTCTTTCGGTTTGTATCGCTCATGACTGCCGGAGGTCGAGTGACCCTGCGGCTGCGTCATCTCCGTTACATGCATGATCGCCGGGACGTGCTCCATCCGTACGATGCTCGATGCTTCGATGAAGGTCTCGCACAGCGCGGGATAGTCCCATCCCTTGACCGTGTAGATGTCAAAGCCCTTCTTCTGCTTCGGATCGCGTTGAAAGCCCTTCAGCAGCTCCGAGATGTGCCCCTTCGTCATCTGGAAATCGTTCGGGACTGAGATGCCGTAGTTGTCGTCCCAGATCGAGACGACCATCGGGACCTGCAGCACGCCGGCGGCGTTGATCGCCTCCCAGAACATCCCCTCGGCGCAGCTCGCGTTGCCGATCGTGCCCCATGCGACCTCGTCGCCGTTGCGCGAGAAGCGCGTCATCTCTTTCAGTTCGTCGAGCTCGCGATAGAGCTTCGACGCATACGCAAGACCGACAAGACGCGGCATCTGCGAACCGGTCGGCGAGCCGTCCGCGGAGGTGTTGTACGACTCGACTGAATCGCGCCACGAGCCGTCGGGATTGAGGAGCCGCGTTGCGAAGTGGCAATTCATCGAACGGCCGGCTGACCATGGATCGAACTCGACGTCCGCGTGGGCGTAGAGCTGCGCGAAAAACTCATCGAGCGTCGCTGCGCCGGATGCAAGCATGAACGTCTGGTCGCGGTAGTAGCCGGAGCGGAAATCGCCCTTGCGGAACGCGCGCGCCATCGCAAGCTGCGCGACCTCTTTCCCATCGCCGAAAATGCCGAACTTCGCCTTTCCGGTGAGAACTTCCTTCCGGCCGATCAGGCTCGCCTGACGGCTTCGGTAGGCGACGCGATAGTCATCAATGATGCTCTCGCGCGTGAACTGAGTTCGCGTCTGTTCGGACTGCTCGCGTGTCGGCACGTCAATCTCCAGGAGGTATTGATTCGAGTCGACGCCCGAGGTCCTGGGGTCGCCGCTACGCTGGAGCGAATCGTAGCATGTGGGAACTGCGTGTCATGGGAGAGGTGGTGAATTCAAAGGGAACCTCACGCCCGATCGAGTTCAACGATGGCGATCGCGAGCATCTCGTCGACTCTTGCGCGCACCGGGCTCTCACAGTAGATGCGGATCATCGGCTCTGTCCCGGACCTTCGGAACAACAGCCACGAGCCGTCGCGGAAGTTCATCTTCAGGCCATCTTTCTCTTCGTGGCCAGCGAGATCGGATCCGAACGCGGTATCGAGCGATCCGGAGCGGGCGCGCTCGATCAGCTGCGCGCAGACATCAATCGGACGATGCAGGTCGCGCCTGTCGAAAAACAGCGCGCCGAACTCGCGCTCCATCTCATCGACGATCTCCGACAGTGGCCGCCGGTAGTGCGCGACGATCTCTGCGACCATGAGCCCGGAGAGCACGCCGTCGCGCTCCGGCATGAACCTGCCGAAGCCGATCCCGCCGCTCTCTTCGCCCCCGATGAGGATGTCGCGCGTGAGCATCAGATCGGCAACGTATTTGAAGCCGACCGGCGTCTCGTGCAGAGTTGCGCCGAGCTTCGCCGCGATCTTCTCGATGAGCCGCGACGTCGAGAAGGTCTTGACGATCTCACCCGTCATCTTCCGTTCGCGCACGAGATAGAGCGCGAGGAGTGCGATGATCTTGTGCGGTGAGACAAATGCGCCGCGCTGGTCGAGAATGCCGACGCGGTCCGCGTCACCGTCATTGCAGATCGCGAGGTCGTACTCGCCGGACAGCATCACGTTCTGCGACGCAAGAAGGTTCTCGGGGATCGGCTCGGGATTCACGCCGCCGAACGCCGGATTGACCTCGCCGCGGATCCCATCGACGATCGTCTCGGTCAGCGGATCCACCGAACGTCGGATGATCCGCGTCGCGCCGATGTAGTCGACGCCGAGCACACGAGAAGGCAGCGATGCCGAAACGCCGTAAATCGGATCGTGAAGAATTGCGAGCTTCGCCTCACGGATCTTGCGAACATCGAGTTGCCCCTGCAGCGCGCCGACGTAGTCCGAGAGGATGTCTTCCTCGACAATCGAACCGCCGTCGCGTTTCTGCTCCTGCCCGAGGTTCTTCGCGATCGCGTCATACATCTCCGGCAGCGCCGAGCCGCCGTACCATGCCTTGAACTTCAGTCCGTTGTACTTGCCGGGGTTGTGACTCGCGGTGACGACGACCCCTCCGAGCGCTTTCCGATGCCGCGTCGTGAAGGAGATCGTCTGCGATGGCGTCGGATGTTTCGAAAGCAACACTCGGAAGCCGGCGGAGCGAAGTGTCTCCGCAACGAGCGCCGCAAACTCTTTCGACAGAAATCGCCGGTCGTAACCAACGACAAGTGCGTTCGGATCGACCCCCTTCGGCGGGTTGAGAGTGCGCGCCCCCACCGCGATCGCGGAGCTCACGCGGCGAACATTTTCGAATGTGAATTGATCGCCGATGACAGCGCGCCAGCCGTCAGTGCCAAACTTGATGGTCTCGGACATGCGGCGCGTATTATGGTCGCGCGCGGCAACTCCTCCAACCGACGTTATACGGTTAGACGATAACGCTCACTCCGGCCGCATGAAACCGCCGCCGAGTTTCGGCAGCTTGTCTTCACTCTTCACGATCGCGACGCCTTCGGTGCCGCCGACGATCGCGACACGTCCTTCCGGAACGGGAGCAACGGTCGCTGCAGCCGCAGGAGGCGTCACCGGCTGGAGCGGTTCGGTTACACCGAGGTACTGCTCGCGCGCTGCGGCGCCAAGGAGAAGCGGATCGGCCGAAGTCTCTTCGGGAACCGGCGCCGCAGTGATTGCCGCCTCGACAGGTTTCGGAGTCGCCTGTGGCGCTTTCTTGACCTCATGCCCATAGAGCCGGCCGAAGTCATCCGACTTCGAGTCACGCATCTCCGAGGAGATCGTGATCACGCCAAAGACGAGGATCAAGATCAGGGTAACCTTCCCAACGTTCTTCAGCGTAAGGTACCGCTTTCGCTGTCTCCGGTCGTAAGCCGGCACGATCGGCACTGCCGTCGGTCGTTTCATACCCGATTGACGTGCGAACGGGCTGCCAACACATAAGCCGAGTCATGGGAGTACTTTATGGCGAAAGTCGGAATCATCGGGACGGGATGGGGCGCGCGGGTGCAGGTTGCCGCCTTTCGCGAGGCGGGCCTGGAGGTCGCAGGACTCGCCGGATTTCATCGCGCAAAGACCCGCCGCGCAGCGGAAGAACTCGCGGTCACCCCATTCGACGACTGGCGCGAACTGGTGAACGAGAAAACGATCGATCTGATCTCGATCGTCACCCCTCCGGGCCAGCACCTGGAGATGGCGACCGCGGCGCTCGACGCGAAGAAGCATGTTCTCAGCGAAAAGCCGACGGCGCTCAACGCAATGCAGGCACAGCTTCTCGCCGAGCGCGCGTCGCATACCGACCGGATCGCGATCATCGATCATGAGCTTCGCTTCCTCCCCGCATGGCGCGCGGCGCGCAAACGGATCGGCGAGATTGGAGCGTTGCGTTACATCGAAGTCCGCTACTCGAGCCCGAGCCGAGGCGATCGTTCCCGCGAATGGAACTGGTGGAGCGACGCTGCGGCAGGCGGCGGAATCTGGGGCGCGGTCGGATCCCACCACATCGACACGATTCGCTACCTCGGATTCGAGATCGAGGCCGCGCAAGCGATGCTTCACTCAGTGATCACGGAGCGCCCGTTCGGCGATGAACGGAAACGCGTCACCTCAGATGACTTCGCATCGGTGAATCTGCTGCTTGTCGGCGGCGCAGTCGCAGCGATGACCTTCAGTGCCGTTGCCGCCGGACCCGATGAACCATCCGTGATGACGATCCATGGGGAGGAGGGCGCGATGCGCCTGACCGGCGAGGAGCTTCTCATGTCGAAGGAGCGGAAGCCGTTCGAGCGCATCGCAGGCAACGACTTACAACAGCGACCAGGAAATTCTCCCGGCGGCGCGTTCGGCAGCGGAACCCTTCTCCTCGGGCGCGCTCTCCGCGCCGCTCTGGACGACGGACAACTCGAAGCTCTCGCTCCAGCAGCAACCTTTCGCGACGGTCTGTTGCAGCAGCGCGTGCTCGATGTCGCGCGTCTCTCAGCAACAAATGGTGGCACGTGGCAACGATGTAACGCCGTTTGAATCGGACAACGTGAAAGTCCTATACTTGCCGTCCTTCAGCAGCCATGCCCCTAACACTCGACGGTTTGTCGCGAGTCACCGCGCGCATTGCGGACGCGTCGTTGGACCCGTCTGTGTGGCCCGATGCGATGCAGACCATCGCGGACACGATCGACAGCACGGTGAGCACGCTCCTCGTCCGTGAATTCAAGACGGGCACAGTCTCACTCGGCACAATCAACACCGCTGACAAAAGGGCATTCGAAGAGTATGCGTGTCACTACTCCGCGATCGACAACTTGCGCCATCAGGCAGCAGCACTTGGCGCAGGCGAGTTGCGGAGGGATCGGGATCTTGCGCCGCCGGAAGGACTGGACCGTTCGGAGGTGTGCAACGATTTCTATCTGCGGTGGGGCTGGGGGCGACTCGCCGGCGGCTACGTAATCAAAGACAACGAGATCGGCGCTGCAATGACCGTACAGCGCCCGCGCAACAGGCCGGAGTATTCAGATGAGGAACTCGCCGCATGCCGGCTCATCGCTCCCCACCTCGCGCGAGCGGTGCGCGTGCACCAGCGGCTGGCTGCGATCCCCTCGCGAGAGATCGCGTTTGCCGACGCGGTCGAACGGCTGGCGCACGGAGTCATTCATCTCAACCGGGACGGACGCATTGCGAACATGAACGCCGCCGCGCGCGAGATGGAAACCGCAGGCGCGTTCCGCGTCGCCGGCCATCAGATCATCGCGAGGTCATCACAGGAGTCCGCGCATCTGCGGCGATTGATCTCGTCGGCTGTCACCCCACTCGTGATCGAGAATGACCGCGGGACGATGCTTCTGACGCGCGGCGACGAATGCACGCCGCTGCAGGTCGTCGTCACCCCGGCACGTAATCACGCAAGCCTCGAGGACGGCGGCGCGATCGTCTTCCTCACCGATCCCGATCGCAATGCTCCGGCGCCGATGGCCATCCTCGCCTCGACCTATGGCCTGACAATGGCCGAGTCGCGCGTCGCAGTCGCTCTCTCCCAGGGCCACCCGGTGGAAGCGATCGCCGCAGACGCGGGTGTTTCGCTCAACACGATCAAGACCCATCTGAAAAACATACAGATGAAGATGGGTACGCGGCGCCAGGCAGAAACCGTGGCCAGGCTCCTGCGCGGACCGCTCGCGACAGTGGTGCGGTAGAACGAAAAGCCGCCGGCTTGAGAGCCGGCGCCACATCATTCGCGAATGCTGCCACGCGCCATGCTCGAT
>JAENWF010000228.1 GCA_016650215.1 Thermoanaerobaculia bacterium | reverse complement strand
CGGCACCGAGCTGATGCCCGATCGTCACGTCATCAACCCACGTCTGCGCAGTGATCGGGCTCACGTCATTCGGGGCGCCGACACCAGCGACTTCCGTCGTCGTCGCCTCAGCGGGCGCTTCGGAAGCTTCTTCCCGGCAACCAATCGCCAGGAGCGCCGCCAGCGAGGCGGCAACAATCATCGTCTTCTTCATCTGTAAATCCTCCATCACCGCAAAATGGGCGGCGTTGGGGGGTTCCTACATCACGATTCGTGCCGAGCGATCAGATCGTTTGAAGCGCTGGGCGGCATCCAAGCGAAGCGAAGAATTACAAAGAGCGCAACGCCCGCTGAGCCTGCCATATATGGCGCCGTGCGTGCGCCGCGAGGGCGGTGAAGGCATCAAGAACCGAGATCCGCATCCACTTCCCGACGGGTGTCGGCACCTTGATTCGCGTTCGATCGAAGCTGTCCGTTTCTTCGATGAGCGCAATCAGCTCCCGATGAGTTCGCTCGAAGCGCGCCATCAGGACCGCGCGCTCCGCAACGGCCCCCGGAACGAATGCGGTTGGGGCCGGCAACTTCCGGCCGACAGGAGGCTCGAGCAGCCAGACGTACGCGCGGCCGAGCCATGAAAGCGTTTCGCCGCGACGAGGCTTCTCCTTCTTCGATGCCTCGATTTTGCGTCGGAGGCGCCGGACAAATGTCTCCGCGCTCAGGCTGAGATGCTCAATGCATTCTGCGGCCGACCATGAGCCGTCGGCGGGACGCCGCCGGAACGCGTCATTGTCCACGCGCGAGGCGAGTTCTTTCGCCGCGGCCATCGCGTCGAGGAACTCGAGTCGCAGCTTTTCGGTATGGACCTGCACGCGAAGAGTCTACTCGTGCCGGAGCGCATCGACCGGATTCAGTCGCGCCGCCCGCGCTGCGGGAAGGACTGTCGCAAGAAATGACACGGCAAGCGTGAATAGCGCGATCAACGAAAGATCGAGCGGTCTCGTGATGAACGGGATCGACGAGACGAAATAAACCTCGGCGATCTCGGGCGGAAACGAGATCAGCTCGAACCGCGTGATGATCCAGCAGACGAGCGTGCCGATGACGATCCCGGCGACGGTTCCCGCGATCCCGACCATCGTGCCGTACCAGAGGAAGATCCGGCGGATGTTCTTCGAGCGCTCACCCATCGACGAGAGGATGCCGATCTCGCGACGCTTCTCGTGAACCGTCATGATGAGCGTCGATACGATGTTGAACGTCGATACGAAGACGATCAGACCGATGACGATGAAGAGGACGAGCTGCTGGAGCTTGAGCATCGAGAAGAGCTGGCGGTTCATGTCGCGCCAGTCGCTGACGGCGTAGCGGTTGAACGTGCGGCGGCTGATGTCGTCCGCGACGCGCTCGAGGTCAGCTCCGGGCTTCAGCTTTACCTCCACCAGGTTCGCGCCAGTCGATCCCGCCAGCTGCTGCGCGTCTACGAGGTCGATGAACATCCAGCGCGCGTCATATTCGTAGAAGCCGGTGTCGAAGACGTTCGTCACGATGAAGCCTGCGGTCCGCGGCATGAAGCTCCCCGACGAATCGTTCGGCACCGTAATACTCACCGGCGAGCCTACGGCAACGCCCAGCCGCGCCGCCATGTGTTTGCCGACGGTCACACCACTCGTGCCATCGGGCGCGGCGAACCGCCTGGCGGGACCGATGACTTTCGCGAGCATCGGCGAGTCTTCACCCCGAGCCGGCTCGATTCCCTTGATCATCACTTCGGCGCCGGTCGTGTTCTTCTCCGTTGTGACGACCGCCTGCTGGAAGACGACGGGCGATGCCTGCGCGACGCCGGGCGCCTCGAGAATGCTTGCGAGCAGCGGCGCCGGATGCTCGATTGGGGCCCCGATCGCGTAGACGAAGACTTCTGCGTTGCCGCCGAGAAGCTTGCGCTGCAGATCGTCGCGATAGCCGGTCATGAGCGCCATCGAGATCACGAGCGCCATCACTCCGATCACGAGCCCGAAAACCGAGACCGCGCCAACCGCCGAGACGAGGCGATCAGTCGGCCGGCGCAAGTAGCGCCAGGCGATGCGTGCTGAGAGGGACATCTTCACGAGCATATCCTGAGCGAAGCGAAGGATCTTCTGAGAGCACGCGCGACGCGCGTGCAACTGCCCGGCTTGAGAGCACGAGCGACCTCAGTGCAAAATGCATGGCTTGTGCTCTCAGTTGACCCTTCGCTTCGCTCAGGGTTGACGACACGCTTCGCTCAGGATGACCCGGGGGCATGCATAATCCCCCCCGCATGATCCGAACGACGCTCGCGCTCCTCTTCCTCTCCACGACCCTATCCGCCACGACCCTCAGCGCCGCCACGATTCCGACACCGTCGGAATTCCTCGGCATCGAGATCGGGGCTGACCGTAAGCTCGCCGACTACAAACAGATCACTTCGTACCTTCGTGCGCTTGACGCCGCGTCGCCGCGCCTCGAGATCGAAATCCTGGGTAAGACGACGCTCGGGGAAGAGATGATCATGGCGGTCATCTCCTCCGAGGAGAACATCCGGAACAAGGCGAAGATCCGGCAGACGGCGAAAAAGCTCGCCGATCCGCGCGGACTCTCCGAGGGCGAGACTGAAGCGTTGATCCGCGATGGGAAGACCATCGTGCTCGTGACGTGCAACATCCACTCGACCGAGATCGCGTCGAGCCAGATGGCGATGGAATGGGCGCACGCGCTCGTCTCAGCGACAGACGAAGAGACGAAGAAGCGCCTCGACAACGTCGTGCTCCTCCTCGTCCCTTCGCTCAATCCCGACGGGCAGAAGATGGTCGTCGACTGGTATCGCAAGAACGTCGGAACGAAGTTCGAAGGCGGGCGGCTGCCCTGGCTTTATCACCAGTACGTCGGCCACGACAACAATCGCGACTGGTACATGCTCACGCAGGCGGAGACGCGCGCGATGAACCGCGCGATCTATCACGAGTGGTTCCCGCAGGTCTTCGTCGACGAACACCAGATGGGCACCGAAGGCCCGCGCATGTTCATCCCGCCATTCGCCGATCCGCTCGACCCCGACGTGCATCCGCTGATCTGGCGCGAAGTGAACGTGATCGGATCGAACATGGCGTTCCGACTCGAGCAGAAGGAGAAGGCCGGACTCATTTACGGCTACGCCTTCGACGCGTACTGGCTCGGAGGGACGCGCAACACCGGCTGGTGGAAAAACATCACGGGGCTGCTGCTCGAGATCGCATCGGCGCGCATCGCCACTCCGATCTACGTGGAGCCGACGGAGCTGCGCGGCGGATCGAAGGGACTCGTCGATTACAAGGCGACCATCAACCACCCGAATCCCTGGAAGGGCGGCTGGTGGCGGATGCGCGACATCATGGACTACGGGCGGATCGCATCGGACGCGCTGCACGAGACCGCAAGCGAGCGCCGCGAGGATCTGCTGCGCAACATCGTCACCCGTGCGCGCGCCGCGATCGCGAGCGCCAAACCCGGCGAGGCGTATCGCATCCCGAAGCAGCAGCACGACTGGCCGACCGCGCAACATCTCGCCTGGCTGATGAACGAGCACAACGTCGAGGTGTTTCAGGCGGAGAACGGCGACTATTGGATCCCGCTCGCGCAGCCGTACGCGAAGTTCGTGGTCGAGATGATGGAGCCGCAGCGCTATCCCGAGGTGCGGCTGCAGGCGGGGAAAGAAATTCTCCGCCCGTATGACGTCGCGTCGTGGACGCTTCCCCTGCAGATGGGCGTGACCGTCGAACGGACGACGATGCCGGCCGGCAGTCAGCCACGGCGCGTTACCGAGATCAAACCCGAGAAGAAGGACGTGCTGCGCCGCGTCGAGAAGCAGCGCAAGCCACGCGTCGCGATTTACAAGCCGTGGAGCGCGTCGATGGACGAAGGATGGACGCGCTGGCTGCTCGACACTTATGGCTTCGCGCCGAAGACACTCTCGCCGCAGGAAGTGCGCGGTGTGCTGCCGTTCGACGCGATCATCCTCCCCGACGTGACGAAAGACGTACTCGCGACCGGCAAGCGAAAGCCGTCCAATGGTGCGATGCGTTACGACGAGGAGATGCAGCCCGAGTACAGCGGCGGACTGGGCGAGCCGGGTCTCGAGGCGCTGAAGAAATTCGTCGAGAACGGCGGCACGCTTATCGCGTTCTCCTCCGCGACTGAATACGTGATGGAGCATTTCAACATCCCGGTCCGCAACGCGCTGGCCGAGGTCAAGGCGGAGGACTTCTCGAATCCCGGATCGCTGGTCCGCATCAATATCCGTCCGGATCATCCGGTGACCGCCGGCATGCCCGCGACGACCGCCGCGTTTCTCGACCGCGCAATCGCGTTCGAGACCGAGAGCCCCGCGACCGACTCGCAACGCTGGGTCCTCGCCTCCTACCCCGCCGACGCGCGCGACGTCCTGCTGTCCGGCTGGATCACCGGCGCCGACCGCCTCACCAACAAAGCCGCCGCCGTAGCCGTCACCCTCGGCAAAGGCCGCATCGTCCTCTTCGGCTTCCGCCCCCAGCATCGCGGCCAGACCCACGCCACGTTTCCGCTGGTCTTCAACGCGGTAACGTGGGGCATGGACTAGCCAGAGCGGGGTCAGGTCTTGATTTTTGCTTTTTCGCAGTCTTCAAACGCAAAAATCAAGACCTGACCCCGCTCACTCACAGTGTCTACTGCAAATAGGAAACACCGCCTCGGAATGGAAGTTTGTGCGGGAAAAGATCTACGGGGAGGGAGGGTCAGGTCTTGATTTTTGCTTTCTCGCGGTCTCGAAACGCACAAATCAAGACCTGACCCCGTTTAGAACGCAATCAGCTCGAGTCGCTCGATCTCGGCGGCGAGGAATTCGCCGGCGATGCGGCGGAAGCGCTCTTCGGCGTCGGTCACCAGGAAATGATGCACGGGGATGCCTGAGGCTCCGGAGTCACCGATGAGCGCTTTGACGGTTGCGGCGGTCGTCTCGGCACTATCGACGATGCGCACTTTGTCGCCGACGACTTTCTCGATCGTTGCGCGAAGAATCGGGTAATGGGTGCAGCCGAGAACCAGCGTGTCGATGCCGGCGTCGATCAGGGGTTCGAGATAGATCCCTGCGACTTCGCGCGCCACATGCGTGTTCGCCCATCCCTCCTCGGCGAGCGCGACGAACAGCGGCGCGGCAGACTCGATGACTTCCACGCTCGGATCGAGCGCGCGGATCGCGTTCGAATACGCTTTCGATTTCACGGTTCCCTCGGTCGCGATGACGCCGACCTTCCCTGACGTCGCCGCGACCGCCGCGCGTGCCCCTGGCTCCACAACGCCGATCACCGGAATCGCGAGGCGCTGCTGCAGCGCCGGGAGTGCTGCCGCCGTCGCCGTGTTGCACGCGACGACCATCATCTTCACTCCCCTCTCGACCAGATGCTGCGCGGCTTCCAGCGAGTAGCGGATGATCGTCGCAGGCGACTTGGTGCCGTACGGCACACGCGCGCAGTCTCCGAGGTAGACGAGCGACTCGTGAGGGAGAGCGCGCGCGATTTCGCGAAAGACAGTGAGGCCGCCGACGCCAGAGTCGAAGACGCCGATCGGCTGCGCGTTACCGCGGTTCGGCATCTCCCGGTGCGGCGATCCCGCCCGCCTCCCGCTTGATGTCGTACTGCTCAATTTTCTTGTAGAGATTCGATCGCGGCGTGTCGATCGACTCGGCGGTCTTCGACACGTTCCAGCCATTCTCGCGCAGCTTCGCGAGGATGAATCCCTTCTCCGCCTCGTCTTTGAACTCCTGCAACGTGTTCAGACGCATGGCGGCGGAGATGATGTCGGCCGGCGCGCGGAAAAACTCCGCGGGGAGGTCTGTAATGTCGATCGTATCGGCCGGTACCATGATCACGAGCCGCTCGATCAGATTGCGCAACTCGCGCACGTTGCCTCGCCATGCAGAGTCCGACAAAGCCTTTGCGGCCGTCGCGCTGAATCTCTTCGGGTGATAGTTGTGCTCCTGGGCGAAGAGTCGCGCGAAGTGATCGGCGAGCACCGGGATGTCCTCCCGTCTCTCGCGCAGCGGCGGCGTGCGAATCGGAATTACGTTCAATCGGTAATAGAGATCCTCGCGGAACCGCCCTGTCTTGATCTCTTCGGTGAGGTCCTTGTTCGTCGCGGCGATCACGCGCACATCGACCTTGATGACCGTCGCCGATCCGACCGGCTCGACGTCCCCCTCCTGCAGCACGCGAAGCACTTTCGCCTGGGTCCGCATCGACATGTCGCCGATCTCGTCGAGAAAGATCGTGCCGCCGTCGGCCGCGACAAACTTTCCGGTCTGCTTCCTCACCGCGCCGGTAAAGGAGCCCTTCTCATGTCCGAACAGCTCGGACTCGATCAGCTCGTCCGGGATGGCCGCGCAGTTCACCTGGATGAACGGCTCCGAAGCCCGGGAGGAGCGGCGATGAATCTCGCGTGCGACGAGCTCCTTTCCCGTTCCTGACTCGCCGGTGATCAGTACTGTCGCTTTCGTCGGCGCGGCCCGTTCGATCTGCGATTTCAGATCGCGCATCCCGGTCGCGTCACCGATGAGCTGGTACTCCTTCTCCGCTTTCGTGCGAAGCTCGGTGTTCTCTTCCTCGAGCGAGCGCTGGCGGATCGCGTTCCGTACCGTGAGGAGCAGCTTGTCGCGATTGAGCGGCTTCTCGAGGAAGTCGAACGCCCCCCGCTTGGTGCACTCCACCGCCGTGTGGACGTCGCCATGTCCCGACACCATGACAACCGGCGTCGTGACCTTCTGCTCTTTGAGGTTCTCGAGGACTTCGATTCCGTCGAGCACCGGCATTTTGATGTCCAGGAGGATCAGGTCGTAGTCAGTCTTCGTCGCTTTGTCGATTCCGTCCTGGCCGGAGCGCGCCTCATCGATCTTGTAGCCCTCGTATTCGAGGGTCATCTTGATCGCTTCCCGGATCGAGGTCTCGTCGTCGATGACTAGTACGCGGTGCGGCATGAGGTGCTCCTGTGCATGAGGTCGGCCAATTGTACGGGGGTGGCGAGTAGCACGTGATAAGTGAACAGGTGACGAGTGACGAGCAGAACCCTCGGCCCTCTGCCCTCACCCTATACAATCCGCCCCGCATGAACGTCGAAATCTCTCTCGAGCCGAAACTTTCCCGCATCGACCACCTCTTCGTTCTCCTGACCGAGAACGCCGATCCTGGTGATCTTCCCAGCGCAATCGAGCCGATGGTCGCCGACGCGGTCGAGCGCTCCCGCTTCGCAGGGCGCGCCGACGAGTCGATCACGATCCTCGCCGACGAGCCGCGCAAACTGACGATCGCCGGCCTCGGCAAGCGCGACGAGCTCTCGTTCCGCCGCGTACGCGCCGCCCTGTACTCCATCGGAAAGGTCGCGCACAAACAGCGTGACGAAAGGATCGCGATCGCGTTCCCGTATCTGCTCCCCGATCTCGACGCCACCGCCACCGCGCGCCTCCTCGCGGGCGCAATCGCCGAGATCGACTACAAGTACGACAACTTCATGACGCAGAAGAAGGACGAGAAGCGGCCCGTGATCGAGGCAACTCTGATCCCGCCGGCCGGTCTCGACAAGCGTGCGGCTCGCGCCGTGCAGGCGGAGGCCGCGGCGATCGCGGATGGCATCCGGACCGTTCGCGACCTCGGCAATGCACCGTCGAATGTCCTCACTCCGACACGGCTCGCCGAGCGCGCGCAGGAAGTGGCGAAGGCGATCGGCATCAAATGCACGGTCTATGGCCTCCGCGAAATCGAACGGATGAAGATGGGCGGACTCATCGCGGTCAATCGCGGATCGGCAGAGGAGCCGCGCTTCATCGTCATGGAGTACTCGCCCCGCCGTGCGAAGAAGCACGTCGCGCTCGTCGGCAAAGGAATCACCTTCGACTCGGGCGGCATCTCGATCAAACCTGCCGAGAAGATGGAGGAGATGAAGTTCGACATGTGCGGCGCCGCGGCGGTCATCGGCACGATCGAGGCCGCTGCGAAGCTGGCGATTCCGGTCAAGATCACCGGCATCATCCCCTCAACCGACAACCTGCCGAGCGGCAGCGCCTACAAGCCGGGCGAGATCATCACGATGATGAACGGCAAGACCGTCGAGATCGTGAATACCGACGCCGAGGGGCGCATGATCCTCGGCGACGCGCTGCATTACGCGTCGAAGCTCAAGCCCGATCACCTCATCGATTTCGCCACTCTGACCGGAGCGTGCGTCGTCGCCCTCGGCAGCGAGGCCGCCGGACTTTTCGCGAACGATGACGAGCTGGCTCAGAAGTTGATTGAGAGTGGGGAGCGCGCCGGCGAGCGCCTCTGGCGGATGCCCGCCTGGGATGAGTACAAGGACCTGATCCGCAGCGAATGGGCGGACATGAAGAACAGCGGCGGCCGCTGGGGCGGCGCGAGCACGGCGGCGGTCTTTCTGAAGGAGTTTGTCGATTGTCCCTCATGGGCTCACCTCGATATCGCAGGAACGGCGTACATGGACGAAACGCCGCGGGAGGCGAAGGGCGCCACCGGAGCGGGAGTGCGCGTCACCATCGAGTTTCTCGAATCGCTCTCGCGATCGTAATGGCAGCACTCGCGGCGTGCGGCGGCGACGAGCCGCGCCCGGCGGTCAAGGCGGTCGCCGTGGCCGCAACGCCGGAGATCAACTTCACCGCGATCGAGTCGCTCAGTCTGCAATTTCTTCCGCGGCAGCAGGAGGCCGAAGGCTGGCGCCTGGTCGAGGATCCGATTGTCATCCCGGCGGACAGGCTCTCGATCTATCTCGATCAGGCCGCAACGCTTCTGCAGAGGTATGAGGTCGTCGATGCGACGATCGGAAACTACGCGGCAAATGCCGGCGAGGGATTCGCGACGGTCGAGATCTATCGCTTCCCCGACTTTGTGAAAGCGTTCGGCGCGTACTCCGCCGCAAAAAGCGGTCCGGCACAATATCTCCAGATCGCAAACGAAGCGTTCCAGGGGAAGCATTCGCTTCACCTGTGGCGCGGCCCGTTCTATGTGCGAATCATCGGAGGGGGATCGCCCGACAGCTCCGCCGCGCTCCAGCGGCTCATGAGCTTCGTCGCGGAGCGGATGCCGCAGGCCCCGGGCAAACCGGCGGTGTTCAATTTCTTTCCGGTCGAGATGCGCGTGCCGAACAGCGAGCGCTTCTCCGCGATCTCCGGATTCGGACAGCGAATTCTCGCGAATTCCTACCAGGCAACGTTCGGCGTCGGCGGCGATCCGATGGAAGGGCTCATCATCCCCGCCTCGAACAAGGCTGCTGCGACGCGGATCCTCGATGCCTATCGCGCGCTTTACATCCGCAACGGCAAGCTGCTCGACCCGATCTCGAACCTCGGCGAGGACAACTTCACCGCGGAAGACCGCTTTCTCGGGCGCGCCGTCGCTTTCCGTCTCGATCGATTCGTGATTGCGTTCAACGGATACAAAGAACGCCAGCGACTGGTCGATCTCGCGATTGCCACCGACGCAAGGATTCTCGGCTCGATCCGCAAACAACTCGTGAGCGCTGAAAAACAGGCCGAAGCAGCCGCGAGCGGGACCCCGCGGCGGAATGAGAATCTACCGCCGTGGGCCCGGAATCCTTAGGGAGAGGCCGGGAGACGGGAATGTTGAGTGTTGAATGTTGAATGAGCTGGTTCAACATTGAACATTCAACATTCAACATTCCCCTCTCCTCTCCTACCTCTCCCATACACCGCTTTTGCCGCCGCTCTTGCGGACGAGCTGCAGCGATTCGATCGTGATGCCCTTCTCCACGCTCTTGCACATGTCGTAGATCGTGAGCGCGGCGATGGCGCAGGCGGTCATGGCCTCGAGCTCGACGCCGGTCTTTCCTTCGCAGCGTACGATCGAGCGGACCTCGATCGCGCCAGCCTCACGGTCGATGTCGAAGGTGACGTCGATCGAGGTGATGGCGACCGGATGCGTGAGAGGAATCAGCGAGGGCGTCTGCTTGGCGCCGAGGACGCCGGCGACTTTCGCGGTGGTAAGCACATCGCCTTTCGGCAGCGCTCGGTCGATCAGCTTCTGCAGCGTTCCCTTCGACATCCTGACGGTCGCCGTCGCAACCGCCTCGCGCGAAGTCGTCTTCTTCGCGCCGACGTGAACCATCGAGATGCCGCCTGTCTCGTCCAGATGGGAGAAATCACGGTCTTTCATTCGAGTTTTTCCGCCTCTGCCAGCTCTTCCGGCGTGTTCACACTGATCAATGCCTGATTGCCGAAGCGCGCGCGGATCGTCTCTTCGTCGACGAACTGCGTGGTGACGGTAACGAGAAGACCGCGCACGTCGAGTCTACCGGTGGCGATGCGCTCCTGCACGGCCGGCAGTACCTCGGGGCGATAAACGGCGCAGAGGGTCTGCGGGATCGTGTTCCAGATCGGCGCCACGATCGACGCTGCCGATCGTTCAGCCTCGTCGCGCAGCAGGCGTAGAAGGTCGCCGGTGATCCGCGCGTAGTCGGTCGCAAGCACGAAGCAGGGCGCCTTCGCATGCTCGAGCGCCGCCTCGAGTCCGAAGAGCGGCGCTTCCTCCTCGTGCTCCTTCTCGAAGATCGTCTCCACGCCAGCAGCGGGGCCGCCTCGCCGCTGCACCGCGAACACGCGATCGAACACCGGCGTCGCTGCTGCGGCGATGGAAGCGAGAAAGAGCTCTGGCTTCGAGCGTCCCATCCGCGACGACCCTCCGCCGATCAGCACGTAGCAGTTCATCGCACGACGGAGAGTACCATCCGCTCGTGCCGCACGAAGTGAGCGTCGTCATCGCAGCGCGAAACGAGGAGTCGCTGGTCGGCGACGCGGTGCGCTCGGCATTCGACGCAGGCGCGATCGAAGTACTCGTCGTGGATGGGTCGAGCACGGATGCCACCGCGGAGGTGGCGTTGCGCGCGGGAGCACGTGTCATCGCTTCTGAGCCGATGCGCGCGCAGCAGCTCAATGCAGGCGCGAAGATCGCCCGCGGAACCGCCCTGATTTTTCTTCACGCCGACACCACTCTCCCGTCCGGCGCAGCCGCAGCCGTCGCGACCGCACTCGATTCCGGCGCGCACTTTGGCGGATTTCGAATCGCTTTCGTAGAGCGCGCCTGGCGACTGCGGTTTGCCGCCGCGATGATCAATCTGCGGACGCGGATCACCCGATGCCCATGGGGCGATCAGGCGCAGTTCATCGCGCGGTCACGTTTCATGGAGGAGGGCGGGTATCGCTGGATGCCACTGCTCGAGGATTACGAGATGGCGGTGCGGATGAAACGGCACGCCGTCGTACTCCCGCTGACTGTGACCACGTCCGGCCGCCGCTTCGTCGCGAAGGGGGTGCTCCGGACTGCCTGGATCAACTGGCGGATCATCACGATGTATCGGATGGGCGTGGATCCCGGAAGGCTGGCCGAGAGGTATCGCTGTGCGGGCGGGGGGCCGGGGGGTGGCTATCCTGAGCGAAGCGAAGGATCTACTGATAGCACTGGGGACGACTGAACTTCGTTCTCCCTGGTGCGATCAGAAGATCCTTCGCTTCGCTCAGGATAAAAACCACCGAGAACCTACTTCTTCCGATGCTCGTCCGCGACCTTCTTCGCGTGCCTCGCCTGTCCGAGGGACACGTTGATCGGGTTCGTGCGATCGAGAACCGGCACCAGCGGCCGCGCGCGCACGCCCAGCTCCTTGCGCACTTCCTCGAGGTAGTCATGTTCCGGAATGAGCTTCAGACCAGCATTGGAAGTCTCAAACGCCTTCTTCCGGTTCCCGGCCGCGACGTACACGCGCGCGAGGTTGGCATAGTGATCGCCGTTGTAGAACTCGAGGTCGATCGCGCGCTTGCAGAGGTCGATCGCGTTCTTGAAGTCGCGCCTCACCAGCGCGAGGCAAAGCCCAAAGTACGAGAGTCCCGCCGCATCTTTCGGCGAGCGGATCGGCGCCTCTGCTCCCTGGTAGATCTCCTGAAAAAGGTTGAGCGCGCGAAGGTACTCTTCGTTGCGTGAAGCGATGATCGCGACGTCGATTTGCGAAGGATTGGCCATTAGATCAGCTCGCGCGCCCGGAGCCGGTGAACGTAATGCTCGACGCGCTCCTTCTCGTCGGGCGTGATGTCTACGAAACGGAGCCCGTATTTTGCCATCGTTCCTGAGAACTCCGCACGAAGAATTTCAGCCTGGACCTGCAACGGCTTCGCGTCTCCTGGCAGATAGAAGTGGAGGCGGATCTGTCCTTCACTCGACAGCACGCGATCGACCTCGACGAGCATGCCGGTCGCCGAGATGTTGACGCTGCGCGCGAGAACGAAGCGCCCGTTCTTCTCGAGCGACACCTCGATCTTCGTGATCGTACGGAGCTGGCGGCGGACCGGAATCGTCGTCAGTCGCTCAACCTTCTCGTCGAGCTCGCGCCGTTGCAGCGGGCGGTAGATGATGTCGTTACAGCCGGCGGCGATGCAGAGATCGCCGTGCTCCGGCATCTCGCGATCGCAGATCAGAAGAAGCGAGGTCCCTTTCGTCCCTTCCTGCTCGCGGATCTCGCGGCAGAACTCGGGCGCGGTCATGTCGAAGAGGTCGTAACCGAAGATGATGAGCTGCGGCCGTTCGGCACGGGCTTTCTGCAGTCCTTCGCTGCCGGCGAGCGCGGTGACGATGAGCGCGTCACGCCGGCGAAGGATCGTCTCCTGGAACGCGAGCGCGCCGCGGGAGTGGTCGACGAGAAGGATCGTGCCGAGGCTGTTGCTGTTTGTCGTCACGCCGCCGAAATCTCCCGGATTCTTGCGATAGCGCGCTTCAAGTCGTCGACGAACCTAGCCGCATGCTCCGCGGTGTTCGCCTTCCCCAGCCCGATCCGGATCGATCCCATCGCCATCGCCTCACTCACACCGATCGCCAGCAGCACGCGCGACGGACCTCGCTCGCCCGAGCTGCACGCAGAACCCGACGACAATGAGAAATGCCGCATCGCCAGCATCAGCGCCTCGGCCTCGATTTTCTCGAAGCTGACGTTCAGATTCCCGGGCAATCTTACCGCCCGTGGTCCGTTCACAGAAACTCCGGTGATCTCCGACACGATTCGCTCGCGCATTTCGTCTCGGATCGAGGCCAGCCTTTCCGCTTCTGGTTGCATCTCGTCTGCGCGAATCATGAGAGCGGCTGCAATGCCGACCGCCCCCGGAACATTCACCGTTCCTGAACGGATCTTCTTCTCCTGCCCCCCTCCGCGGATGAACGGCTCGACCCGGACGCCGCGCCGGATGAACAGCCCGCCGATCCCTTTGGGTCCGTAGACTTTGTGACCGGAGAACGAAGCGAGATCGATCGATGCGTTGTGAAGGCCGACCGCGATCTTGCCCGCCGCCTGTGTAATGTCGCTGTGGAAGAGGACACCACGCTCGCGGCAAAGCGCTCCGATCTCCGTAAATGGCTGGATCGTCCCGATCTCGCCATTCGCCGCCTCGATCGACACCAGGCGCGTCTCGGGACGGATCGCGCGGGCGACCGACTCTGACGTGATAAAGCCCTCCCCGTCGGGCCGCAGAAGAGTCACCGCGACTCCCCGCTTCGCGAGCTGCTCGGCTGGCGCGAGGATCGAACTGTGCTCGATCGCGCTCGTGATGAGATGCTCCCCTTCGCCCAGCATCGCGAGCGCCGTGTTGTTTGACTCGGTCGCGCCGGCGGTGAAGTAGATCTCGGCCGGCTGTGCGCCGAAGAAGCGAGCGACGGCGATCCGCGCATCCTCGAGCGCATTCGCCGCCCTCCGCCCATGAGGATGCGTAAGCGACGCTGGATTCCCGAACACCTCGGAGAAATACGGCAGCATCGCTTCGACTACCCGCGCGTCGCACGGGGTCGTTGCGTGATGATCGAAGTAGATGGGATCCATCGAAGCTCTCATTCAACCCTGAGCGAAGCGAAGGGTCAACGGTGGCACCGTGGCCAGGTCACGTCACGAGCGAGTCATTCCGAGCGCTAGCGAGGAATCTGGGTGGTGGGTCACTCT
>JAENWF010000227.1 GCA_016650215.1 Thermoanaerobaculia bacterium | reverse complement strand
GGCTGCGTGCTCCCAGGTGCTATCAGAAGATCCTTCGCTTCGCTCAGGATGACATAGGGCCCTACCGTCTTGCCGCGCGTCTCCGATTCGGCGTATCGAAGTTGTAGGTCGCCGTGATCGCGTAGGCGGCGTCGCCGAGGGCAGAGCCGGTGGGCTCGACGCGGACGTTGAAGACGCCCGTTCCGCTTGAACCGACGAATCGCGTTTCGCCCGCCGGGACATCCGCGGTGGCCACGGTCGTTCCATCGCGCGTGAGCGTCACGCGCAGCGGCGTGTCGGTGGCGGTCACATTCACTGTTACCGGTCCCGCGATGTTCGCGGTGAAGGTGTAGTTGTCGATGTCGTCGCTGGCGCAGAGCCTTCCTGGGATTGCGGACCCGCTCGCGACATGTGTCGCGTTGTCCGTGCTTCCGTTCGGTTCGTTCCCGTCGCTGCAGACCGGGATCGGGCTCATGTCGCCGTTGGTCACGAGGGCGTACAACTGAGGCGCCTGCGCGGTGACACGCCTCCCGGTGACGAGAATCCGGTAGCGCCCCGGAGCGGCAGCGTCGATCTCCACCATCTCCGTGTTGTCGATCGTATTGACGCCGCGCGTCGCGAGCGCGGACGGGTTCGCGCGGTCGAGAACATACGGCAGGATCGTGTTGCCCGCCGGATCGATCACCTTCACGTCGAGATCGTTCACCAGAGCCGACACTGCCACGCCGTCGTCTGGAAAGATCAGCACTTCCGGATCGGCCCATCCGAGGACCACGCGCAGCTTCTGCGCGGTCAGGAGCGTTACCGGATACTCCACCTGCGAACCGTTGCCGATCGCGTCAACCTTGATCGTCCGCCCCGCGGCATTGTCCGCAAGGATCAGATCGATCGACGCTTTCGCCTGGAGCAGACCGAAGCCGGCGGTGTAGTCGGGACCGGCGGGACCGATGTCTTCGGCGCCTGCGATGAGGAGCGTCTTCAACGCGGCGACGTTCAGAGTCGCACTGCCGAACGTGCGGCGCCACTGTTCGGCGAGCAGCGCGGCCGTGCCGGTGACGACCGGCGCCGACATCGACGTGCCGCTGGTTCCTTCGTAGCGCCCGCTCGGAACGGTCGAGAAGAGATTGAGTCCGCGTGCGACGAGCTCCGGCTTGATCCGGCCGTCACGCATCGGCCCGCGCGAGCTGAACGAGAGAACATTCTTGCTGCCGTCGACCGCGCCGACCGTCATCACGTTCTTCGCGCTCGCGGTCGGTCCGATCGACTCGAAGGGGGCGTTGACCGGATGCCTCACCTGCTCGCAGTCGGTGCATGGAGTCGGACACGTGGTCGCCGGCGACACCGGATAGCAGAACGTCTTGTTCGGAATCTCTTTCCCCTGATCGTCGCTGTGTTTGTGCGAAAACGGCGGGACGGTCGGCCCGAACTTGGTCGCCTCGTTGCCGGATGAATGCACCATCAGCACGTTCGCGGATCGCGCAATCTGATCGAGCGGCGCAGTGTAGAAGACGTCGTACCCGCCGAGCAGCTCCTCGGTGTCTTCCCAGCGCCAGTTGCCGTCGCAGTCGGACGGCTCACACCAGCCGACGATGAAGCTCCATGAGTTGTTGTCGGCGACGACCGAAAAGTCCTTCAGCGCTTCCTTCTTGTCCCACGCATCGTCATCGGTCGCCCGAAACTCGATCAGCGTCGCGTTCGGCGCCATCCCTTTCGCCGCGGTGTTGATGCCCGAGGCGATCATCGTGCCGCCAACATGCGTCGCGTGCTTCGCCTCGGACGTCGGGCCGCCTGTGAACTTCGGCGTGAGCCGCCCCCCGAACTCGGGGTGCGCGGCGTCAGCGGCTGCCAGCTCGAAGTACGAGAGGGCTACACCGCTTCCCGTCAGGTTGTACGGCGCGGCCTGAACGAGATTGACAGTCGACAATGCCGCCGCATTGGCGTTGTTCGATGCAATGCGAAGCCGCATCGGCCCGCGGATGAGAAGCACGCGCTCATCCGCCGCGAGCCGCATCACGGCCTGCGACGGCACGCGCGCGGCGATGCGGCGCGGAATCATGAAATCGGTCTGCAGCGTCTCCTCGAGCACGCCGCCGACCTCCAGGATCATGCTCCGCGCGGCGTCGAACGGGACATCGTCGTGAAAGACGACGTTGATGTGTGCGACCGGCCGCCCGGAGGTGACTGCGCGCATAGCGTCGCGGTAGACCTTCTTCTGCGGCGTGACGCGTTCGACGTCGAGGCCCTCGACCGCGAGCGGCGAGGCTGCGCGGATCAGATAGCGCCCATCGGACATCGGACGAAGGAGGGAGATGCCGCGCTCGGCGAGCGCCTCCACGTCCGTGCCGCTCAGAACGTGATCGGGCGTAAGGACGTAATGCCGCGACGCGGCGAAGGCGCTGCTGCCGACAAGTAGAGAAAGGATGAGCGCAACCGTCGTTTGTCGCATTGATTGTTTTGTGGTGCCCGAGGTCGGACTTGAACCGACATGCCCGTGAGGGCGAGGGATTTTGAGTCCCTTGCGTCTGCCAATTTCGCCACTCGGGCTCTATTCAGGTCTGAGGACTGAGGATTGTGGACTGAGTCTCCTGCCAGCGTCTGGCCCTTGCGTGAAGCTCTTCGTCGGTCAGCATCCGGTTTGTTGATTTCGCCAGTTGAAAGATCTCTTGCGCCAATGCCTCTTCCTGCGGATATCCGTTCGCATCCAGCCAGAAGATCACGTTGGAAAGACCGCACATCGGGCCCACCTCGATGATCTGCTGCAATCCGAACATTCCCGCGGGAACGCCTGAGTAAACACGGTCGGCGAGCCATTCGCTTCCCTTCCGCTTCGCTTTGATGATGGCGGCGGCGTGAACTCCTGTGCCGGTCCGGAACGCATCCTTCCCGAACACCGGATACTGATCGGGCAGCGGCACCTTCGTCGCGGTTGTGACGAACCGGACGTAATCACGCAACGACGTCAGATCGTTGTCGATCCATCCCATCAGCTTGAGATTCACCATCAGCAGGTCCATCGGCGTGTTGCCGACGCGCTCACCGATGCCGGCCGCGGAGCCATGCACGCGGTCGGCTCCCCCTTCGATCGCGGCGATCGAGTTGATGACGCCGAGGCCGCGGTCCTGATGTCCGTGCCAGTCGATCTTCACGTTCGGATTCACGCGGTCGACGATCTTCCTCACGAACTTGACGAGATTACGCGCGCCCCACGGCGTCGCATGACCCACCGTATCTGCAACGCATACCCTCGCCGCGCCCGCTTCGATCGCCGCGGTGTAGAGCTTCTCGATGTCTTCCGGTTTCGCGCGCGTCGTGTCTTCTGTCACGTACATGACCGGGATGCCGTTGCTGACCGCGAACCGCACCGCCTTCGTCGACTGCTCGATGATCCAGTCGAGATCCCACTCCTCGGTGAACTGCCGGATGGGAGACGAGCCGATGAAGAGATCAGCTTCGATCGCGATGCCCGCGCGCTGCGAGATTTCGATGATCGGCCGGATGTCGTTCTCGTGCGTCCGCCCCGCCGCGCTTGGCGCGACCGAGAGCTTCTCGTTCACGATCTCGCGCGCAAGCGTCTCCACCGTCTTCTGCACGTGCGGTCCTGCGCCCGGCAGTCCGATGTCCGCGTTGTTGATGCCGATCGCATCCATATAATGAAGGATGCGGATCTTCTCCTCGATCGACGGATCGGTGACCGAAGGAGATTGCAGGCCGTCACGCAGCGTCTCGTCGTCGAACTCGATCGTGCGCACGGGCTTCGGCTCGCCGTCGTTGCCGGCGATGTTCCAGTCGTAGATGAGATGCTCGAGGTTGTCCATGGGTGTCCAGGGTGACGCGTTACGCGTGACGAGCCGGCGGAGACTACCCGTCACTCGTCACGCGTAACCCATCACTCGGTCAAGAATGCCACAACTCACTTCCCCGTGAAATTGGGCGGACGCTTTTCGAGGAAGGCTGCCATCCCTTCCTTCATGTCCTCGGTTGCGCAGAGGAGGCCGAAGAGCGTCGATTCGAGGACCTGGCCCTCTTCAAGCGGCATGTCGGAGCCGCTGTTGATCGCCTCGATTGCGGCGCGGAGGGCGACCGGGGATCGTGTCGCGATCTTCTTCGCCATCTCCTCGACTGTCGCGATGAGCTGATCGGCCGGAACGACGCGGTTCACGAGACCGATGCGCTCCGCTTCGGCCGCGCCGACGCGATCGCCGACACAGACGAGCTCGAATGCTTTTCCCTTCCCGAGGAGGCGGACCATCCGCTGCGTGCCGCCGTAGCCCGGGAGAATGCCGAGACTGACCTCGGGGAGGCCGAGTTGTGCTTTGTCCGATGCAATACGGATGTGACACGCGAGCGCGAGCTCACAGCCGCCGCCGAGCGCGAAGCCGTTGATCGCGGCGATGACCGGCTTCGGAAATCGCTCGATCTGCAGGAAGACGTTCTGCCCCTGCTCGGAAACGAACTTGCCGCTGATCGGCGTCATCTTGGAGAGCTCGTTGATATCGGCTCCCGCGACGAACGCTTTATCACCCCCGCCTGTGAGAATCACGCAGCGAACCGCATCATTCTTCTTCGCCTCGGCGAATGCCTGTCCCAGCTCTTCGATGGTCTGCCCGTTGAGAGCGTTGAGAACTTTCGGGCGGTCGATCGTGATGGTCATGACCGCGCCATGGACGCGGGTGGTGACGTTCTCGTACATTTCGCAGAATCCTATCCTGAGCCGCGAAGACGGCGAAGGATCTTCTGATAGCACAGGCCATGCAGCTGCAACGGCAAAGCTCGTGCTCTCAGAAGACCCTTCGCTTCGCTCAGGGTTGGTGTTTTGCCTTATCGAACGGGATAGGTGTTCCCCCAGCGGCCACGGACGCGTACTCATAAAACCCAGCACCGCTCTTCCGCCCGAACCTTCCCGCCAACACCATTTTCCGAAGCAGCGCGGGCGCGGCGAACCGCTTCTCCCGGTACTCCTCGAACATCACGGTGGTGATGTAGTACGTCGTATCGAGTCCGACGAAGTCGAGCAGCGTGAACGGGCCCATCGGATAGCCGCATCCGAGCATCATCGCCTTGTCGATGTCCTCAATCGAGCCGACGCCCTCCTCGTACGCGCGGATCGCGTCGAGGATGTACGGCACGAGCAGTCGATTGACGATGAAGCCGGAGTTGTCGCGGCACGAAACAGCTTCCTTGCCGAGACTCTTCGCAAACTCGAACGCGGTATTGAACGCCTCGTCGCTGGTGAGAATCGTCCGCACGACCTCGACGAGTTTCATCAGCGGGACTGGATTGAAGAAGTGGAGGCCTACGAACTGCTTCGGCCGCGCGGTCGCCATCGAAAGCTCGGTGATCGTCAGCGATGACGTATTCGACGCAAAGATCGCGTCCTTCTTCACGATCTTGTCGAGCGCCGCATAGGTGTCCTTCTTGAGCTGCGCGTTCTCGATGATCGCCTCGATGACGATGTCGCAGTCAGCGAGATCCTCGAGGTTCGTCGAGCCTTTGAGGCGTCCCATGCAGGCGTCCTTGTCGGTCGCCGTGAGCTTCCCCTTCTCGACGAACTTGCCGAGGGACTTGTCGATCCCTGCGATGCCCTTGTCGAGAAACTTCTGCTCGACCTCGCGCACGACGGTGTCGTACCCCGCCTGAGCTGCGACCTGCGCGATGCCGGAGCCCATCAGCCCGCAGCCGAGGACTCCCACTTTTCTGATCTTTGCCATGTACGCTCCTTCTGCGCGCGACATTCTATCGGTGCCACACAGAGCCTGCCGCGGAATGCCTTAAGCTTCCTCCGGTGCAGCGACCGAAGCTGAAGCCACAGGTGGTCCTTCTCGGCATTGTGTCGCTGCTCAACGACACGGCGAGCGAGATGATTTATCCGCTGTTGCCGATTTTTCTTACGGTGACGCTCGGCGCGACGCCGCTCGTAGTCGGGATCATCGAAGGTGCTGCCGACGGCCTCGCGTCGATTCTCAAACTGTGGGCTGGCGCGTTCTCCGACCGCGTGCGCCGCCGCAAGCCGCTCATCGTCGCCGGATACGCGCTCGCGACCGCATCGCGCGCGCTGATCAGCGTCGCAGGGGTCTGGTCTACGGTCCTCTCCGCGCGACTCATCGACCGAACAGGAAAAGGGATTCGATCCGCGCCGCGCGACGCGATGATCGCGGAAGTCACGCCGCCGGAAGACCGCGGCCGTGCGTTCGGATTCCATCGCGCACTCGATCACACAGGCGCGATCGTGGGACCGCTGATCGCGCTCGTGCTGCTGCAGTGGCTGCACGTACCGACGCGGCAGCTCTTCCTCATCGCGGTGATCCCCGGCGCGATCGCCGTGGTCCTCCTGATCGTCGCGCTGCGCGAGTCGACGGTATCGCCAAATCTCACTGTGGTGGCGCCGTCCAGCGCCCGTGCTCCCCTCGGCAAACCCTTCCGCCGCGCCATCTTCGCAATCGGCCTTTTCTCGCTCGCGAACTCGAGCGACGCGTTCCTCATCCTTCAGGCGCACGCTGCAGGAGTCCGAACCGCGATGCTCCCGCTGCTGTGGGCAGCGCATCACGTCATCAAGTCGCTGCTCTCGACATATGCCGGCGCTCTCTCCGACCGGATCGGCCGCCGCGCGATGATCAGCACCGGCTGGATGCTCTACGCCGCGACGTACCTCGCCTTCCCGTTCGCGAACACGCTCGCGCTCTTCTTCGCGCTCTTCGTTTTCTACGCGCTGCCGTTCACGCTGACCGAAGGCGCCGAGCGGGCGCTCATCGCGGACCTCGTTCCGGCGGATTCACGAGGCCGAAGCTTCGGCATCTACTACCTGACCACAGGCCTCGGCGTCCTCACAGGCTCCGCCATTTTCGGCCTGCTGTTTCAGTACGCGTCGCCGTTGATCGCGTTTGCCACAGGAGCCGCGCTGGCGTTGTCAGCCGCGTTCGCGATCAGGAACGGGGTCAGGTCTTGATTTGTGATTTTCCAGACGGTGGAAAAGCAAAAATCAAGACCTGACCCCGTTTTTCTAACGCAGCAGATGCTCGCGGAGAAACATCGTCATCGCGAGAAACTCAAAGTCCTGATTGCTTCGCTTCGCGAAACCGTGACCTTCGTCCTTTGCCATGAGGTACCACGCGCTCGCACCGTTCGCGCGGACCGCCTTCACGAGCTGCTCGCCTTCAGTGTAGGGAACGCGCGGGTCGTTGAAGCCCATGATGACGAAGAGAGGATCCTTGATCTTTGCGACGCTGGTCAGCGGTGAGATCTGCTGGAGGAACTCTTTCATCTTCGGCTCGCGCTCGTCACCGTATTCGACGCGACGAAGATCACGGCGATAGCCGGAGGTGTTGTCGAGAAACGTAAGGAAACTCGAAATACCGACCGTGTCGATGCCGGCACGGAGGCGATCGCCGTGATGGATGAGCGAGGCGAGCACCATGTAGCCGCCGTAGCTGCCGCCGGTCACCGCTACGCGGTCAGCGTCGAGGTCGGGCTGTTTCGCGATCCAGTCGAGAATCGCGCCGATGTCGCGCACCGAGTCCTCGCGCTTGAAACCGTTGTCGGATGCAAGGAACGTTTTCCCGTATCCGCTCGAGCCGCGCACGTTCGGAAAGACGACTGCAACGCCGAGCTCGTTGATCCAATAGTTCGTCCTGCCGCGGAACCCCGGCTGGGCCTGTCCTTCCGGCCCGCCGTGAATGTTGATGACGACGGGGCGCTTGCCGGGAAACTTCTTCGCGTCGGGGCGATAGGCGAACGCAGAGATCTGCAGTCCGTCGAAGCTCTTCATCATGACGAGCTGCGGCTCGGCGTTGCGCTCGGGATTCAGACCGCCGGTCTCGCTGTCGGTCCATCGTTCGAGCTTGTTCGTCTCGATTTCGAATGAATAGACGTCAGAAGTCGAGCGGGCGTGCGAGATCGAGAACCCGATCAGCTTTCCGTTCGGATGCCACTCGACGTTACCGATGACGCCGATCGGGATCCGCGGCTGCGTGATGTGCTTGCCGTCGGCCGCGTTCATGACCTTCAGCGCGTTCGCGCCGTTCTCGTTGGTGACGTAGGCGATCTTCGAGCGGTCGTCCGACAGCGCGAATTGTTCTACGTCCCACGGCTCACGCGTCAGTGCCGTGATCGTGCGGCCTGCGAGCTTCATTCGATGCAGCTGCTGGAACTCGCCAACCGCGTCGGAGGTAAAGAAAATCTCGCTATCGTCGGCGGAGAACGAGGCGGCGGAGTACGCGACCTTCGATGACGTGGGAGTCAGGAGTGTCTTCGCGCCGGTAGCGATGTCGAGGAGATAGATCTCCGTCTCGTTCGCGGAGACCTCTCTCGTCGCGAGCAGCTTCGAGCCGTCGCGCGAAAAGTCAGTCACGCCCCACCCGCCACCCTCGGCCTGCATGACCATCCGCGCGCTCTGCGGCACGGCCGGGTCGAGGACCCAGACATCCATGTCATTGCCGCTGCGCTTGTTCGACGAATAGGCGATCCATTTGCCGTCGCGCGACCAGCGCCGGCCAACGTTGCGTGACTTGCCGTCAGTCAGAAGCGTGACGTCGCCCGATGGCACATCGAGGCGATAGAACTGATAGTTCTCGTTGCCGCCGATGTCGCGCGCGAACACGATCGTGTTCGGATCGCCCGGCTTGTATGCGGCACTGCCGACAGCTTCGCCAAAGAACGTGATCTGGCGGCGGTCGCCGCCCGGCATCTTCACGACGTGAAGCTGCGAGGTCTCGGCGAATCGCGTCCGGATGAGCATCTCCGGCTTCACAGGGTTCCAGTCGAGGAACGTCGCGGACCGCGAGTCGAGATAGGGCCGCACCTTCTCGACCAGCTCCGGCGGAAATGCCGGAACCTGCTCGACGACGAGATTGGCCGGGACTTGTGCGTGTGTGGAAACTGCGATGAGAAAGACTGCTGCCGCGAGCTTGAGCGTCATGCCGTTTCCATCATCTCCTCTGGGATATCGAAATTGGTCCAGACGTTCTGAACGTCGTCGTGATCGTCGAGCGCTTCCATCATCCGGAGCATCGCCTTCGACTTCTGCTCATCGAGCTTGACGAGGTTCGCCGCGACCTGCCCGAGTTTCGCCTCGACCACGGGGACGTTGTTCTTCTCGAGCGCCTGGCGTACCTGCTCGAACGTGTCGGGACCGGTGTAGATCTCGAAGATCTCGCTGTCCCCGCTCTGCAGGTCGTCGGCGCCCGCCTCGAGCGCGATCTCCATGAGATTGTTCTCGCTCGCCTTGCTCTTCTCGACCGCAAGGTAGCCCTTCCGCTCGAACTGAAAGCGGACCGAGCCGGGGGTGCCGAAACTGCCGCCGTACTTCTCGAAGATGTGGCGGATCTCCGGACTCGTGCGGTTGGTGTTGTCGGTCATGGTCTCGACCATGATCGCGACGCCGCCCGGACCGTAGCCTTCGTACGTGAGCTCCTCGTACGTGGCACCGTCGAGCTCACCGGTGCCGCGCTTGATCGCCCGGTCGATGTTGTCCTTCGGCATGTTGCTCGCCTTCGCCTCGGCGACCGCGGAGCGAAGCCGCGGGTTTCCTTCGATGTCGCCGCCGCCCATCCGGGCCGCGACCGTCATCTCCTTGATGATGCGGGTAAAGATCTTGCCGCGCTTCGCGTCGGCAGCACCCTTCTTGTGCTTGATGGTGCTCCATTTGCTGTGGCCTGACATGGGAAGCTCCTTCGATCTGGAAAAGAGACGGGCAGGTCTCGCGCGACGCCTCTGACGGGGCGCGGATTATAGCAGATGGTCAGTGCTCAGTCCTCGAGAAGTTGATGTCCTCGGTGAAGAGAATCTTCTTCGTAGCGCCTTCTCTCGCGATGCGCAACATCGCGCGCCCGATCTGCTCTGTCGTGGTCATGAATCGCGGAAGCATGCGCTTCAACAACGGCAGCAGCGGACCGAGGACGATGTAGAAGAACCGGTAGAGCCGAGTGCGGGATCGGATGCCGTGCAGCGGCTGAATTCCTGCGGGGCGAAGCACGTACACGCCCTTGAACCGCAGCGAAAGGATGGCGTTCTCCGTTCTGCCCCGAACGCGTGCCCACATGACCTTGCCGCGTTCCGTGCTGTCGGCGCCGGCACCCGAGACATAGATCAACGTCATCTGAGGATTCCACTGCGCGAGCATCGTCGCCGCTCCGACCGCCAGGTCATAGGTAACATGCGTATATGCCTCCTCAGACATGCCGGCGGAGGCGACGCCGAGGCAGAAGAAGCAGGCGTCGAACCCAGTGAGGTCGCGGTCGATCGACGACAGATCGAAAAGATCAGGTGGAACGATGTCGCGGAGCTTCGCGTGGTTCTGGCCCGTGCGCGTCCGACCGACTGCGACAACTCGCGCCACATCGGGATCGAGAAGACATTCTCGGAGGACTCCCTGTCCGACCATCCCGGTAGCGCCGAAAAGGACCACGTCCATCGTTCACGCCACACCGCTCATCGCGCTCTCACGCCGCGTGAACCGTTACAGGTTGCGCACTTGAACCGCGACCAGAAGGAGGCCATAGCCGATGATCCATGACCAGACCGCGATATCGCGGCTGACCTGGACCACCCCGAAGTGAGCCAGCAATGCGACGACATAGAGAACGAGACAGATGATCCAGGTGATTTGTTTCGGTGC
>JAENWF010000226.1 GCA_016650215.1 Thermoanaerobaculia bacterium | reverse complement strand
GCTTCGCCTCTCCCCTCTTGATCGACTTCGACAGCTCGTATGCCGCCTGAAACTTCCGGTGATCGCTTCCGGTCCGGATGTCGCTCAGATACTCAGGGATCGACTGCTCGTTGGAGGCGAGCCTCCCGAACAGCAGAAAATCGCAACACCGATCAACACCACACCGAGCGGAAAAACGACGAACTGGAACAGGATCGTCCGCGGGGACTCGCGCGGGAGGTCGGTTGAGGGGTCGGACATCGTCAGTTGGTGAGGAGGAACCGGGAATGTTGAATGTTGAATGTTGAATGTTGAATGTTGAAACTGAAGCGCCCTTCAACATTCAGCATTGAACATTCAACATTCAACATTCCCGTCTCCCTTTCCGCCCCGCCATCTTTCCCTTACCGTCCCGTCCCGTTGACCACGAAATCCGGCAGGTACCCCTTGAGCTGGGTCGGCGCCTCGGGGACGACAATCGCGTCTTTGTCGCAGACCGATTCGCAGAGGCGGCAGGCGACGCATTTGTTCTTTTCGACGAAGGCGATCTTGTAGTGATTCGTCAGCGTCTCGTCCTGCGCCTCGATCATCGAGATGCATTCGAAGGGGCAGATGTCGACGCAGAACTCGCATCCGGTGCAGAGGTCCTTGATGACTTCCGCCTTCGGGATGTCCTTCGGCTTCACGCGCGGGATGAAGGTGCCGTGCTGATTCTGAATCGCGTCGACCGGGCAATAGATGCCGCAGACCGAACAGTCGATGCAACGTTCTGGGTGGATGTAGAACTGGCCCTTCTGAGCACCCCAGATCGTGTTCGTGGGGCACTTGATCTCGCAGACCCCACAACCGATGCACAAATCAGTGATGAAATGGGGCATGGATTGAGTTTAACAGGCCGTTTGCCTGCGGGCTTCCCCTCGACCCTCGACTCTCGACCCGCGACCCTTCAAACAGCCAACAGCTCCGAGATCGTCTTGATCAGATGCGACGACTGGATCGGCTTCGAGATGTAGGCGTTTGCACCGAGTGCGAGCCCGCGCTCGCGGTCTTCCTCGGCGCCTTCGGTCGTGATGATGATGATCGGAATGCCTTTGAGCTGCGCGTTCTGACGGACGAGCGAGACGAGCTTCAGCCCGTCCATCACAGGCATGTTGATGTCGGTGAGGATGAGGTCGATCTTATCGGGACCCGAGAGCTTCTTGAGGGCATCGACTCCGTCAACGGCCTCGATGATCCTCGCGTTCTTGAATCGCTTGAGCGAGAACGAGATCAACTGCCGCATGGTGGGCGAGTCCTCGACGACCAGAAAATTCGCGCTATCCATGCCCAACTCGTTCGCCCTCAGTTCGTCGTCAGCAGGTCGAGGAAGCTCTGAATCGTGTTCAGTTTACGCTCGGACTGCGAGTAGAGTTTCGATGAGAAGATCGCCGTTGCCGCGTGCGCGGCGAGAAGCGAAAACAGCTCGTAATCGACCGCCGTGAATGCATCCTTCTGCTGCAGGAGCTTGTAGATGACGATGATACCGATCACGTGGTCTTTGATCTTCAGCGGGACCGCTGCAAGCGGGTTCTCGACCGTCACCTTCGTGCCCGCGATCTCGTGGCTGACGAAGTAGCTCTCACCGGTGCGGGCGACCTGGCCGAGAATGCCGTCGCCGAGGCGCGTCGAGATCTTGTCGATGCCCGGAATCGCGTCCTTCCCCTCGGAGGCGATCGTCTTCAGGTCGTTCGTCTTTTCATCGCGCAGCAGAATCGCGAACGACTCCGCTCCGACGAGATTGATGATGATCTCCTGGACGATCTGGATGACTTCGCGGAAGTCGAGCGTGGAGTGGAGCTGGTAGCTCGCTACATAGAGACTCGCAAGATTGTTGTTCTGCTCTTCGATCTCGATGTATCGGTTCGCGAAATCCTTGTTCTCGTCCTCGACCTCGCGGAAGCGCGTCTGCATCCGCAGGTTCTCCTCGGCGAGTTGCGCGACTTCGTGCCGAAGGTGCTGGAGCTCTTCCTGGGACAGGCCCGCCTGCTCGTTATCGAGCGTCGCGACGCGGAAACGGAGGCGCTGATTCTCCCGAAGTAATTCTTCGGTGAACTCCTTCCCTTTGTTGAAGATCTCCAGGAACTTTTCCGCTTTCGACTCGTCGCTCAATCAACCCCCGACCGTTTCGCAAAATAGCACAACAATCGCGGTGGTCGAAGATCCGAGGGCAGTCCGAGCCGCAAGTTGGCCAAGAATCTCACCGACGCGAATGCCGGCGCGGCCCCCTTTTGTGCGGAGGCGCCTTCACCGCCCCTCGCCCCTCGCTCGCCGACGGACATCCAGCGGCAGGCAGGCACAACTTGCTGCTCAGGAAACAGCGTCAGTGGGTGCACAAGCGGTGCAGCGCGGCGGCTATGTCGGAGAGCGGGACGATCTCATCGACGGCGCCGGTCTTGATCGCGGCGGCCGGCATGCCGAAGATGATGGCCGACTCTTCCGATTCGGCGATCGTTCGCCCTCCGCGCTCCTTCACCTCGCGAAGCGCCTTCGATCCGTCATCGCCCATGCCGGTCAGCACCACCGCGACGAGTCGATTGCCGCACGCGGCGCTCGCGGTCGCGAAGAGCCGGTCAACGGACGGTGCGTAGAGCTCCGAAGGCTTTGCCGGCAGCACGCGCGCGCGAAGACCCTCGCCCGTCCGCTCGATCTCCATCTGTACGCCGCCGGGTGCGATGTAGACGGTGCCTGGCTCGAGCCGTTCGCCGTTCGCCGCCTCTCTCACCTCGAACTCGCTCAACCGGTTGACCCGCTCCGCGAAGAGTCGGGTAAACGACGGCGGCATGTGCTGCGCGACCACGAACGGGATCGGCAGGGGTGCCAGGTTCTGAAAGATATGCTGCAGCGCCGGCGGTCCGCCGGTCGACGACCCGATTGCGACGAGATCGATCCCTGCACACACACCGGCGATCCGCGGCGCTTCGACGGCGCGCGCTTCGTCCTCTTCGACCCGCCGCCGGACGTTCTCGATGCGCACATCGACCGTCTGCAGCACTTTCGCGACGAGGTCCTTCTCGATCTCCGTAAGCCGCGGCGAAACGCGCCCGCCAGGTTTCGCGATGAAGTCGATCGCGCCGAGCTCGAGCGCCTTGAATACGCTCCGATCGCTCGATTTCGACGAGACGGCGATCACCGGCAGCGGCCGGTTCGCCATGATCCACCTCAGAAACGCGAAGCCGTCGAGCACCGGCATCTCGAGATCGAGCGTCACGACGTCGGGGTTGTGCCTCAGGACCTGCTTGATCCCATCCTCGCCATTCACCGCCGTTCCCACCACGCGAATCCCGCGATGAGACTCGAGTATCCGTGACAGCGTCACGCGGTTGTAAGCGGAGTCGTCAATGACGAGTACGTCGATCATGACTGAGGACTGAGGACTGAGGACTGAGGACTGAGTGACCCAACCTCCAACTCAGTCCTCAGCACTCAGTCTTCAGTCCTATTTCTGATAGACCATGTCGTTCTTGAGATGTTTCAGCTTGAACTGCGTCGAAAGACTGATGAGCGACTCGGAATGGCCGAGGAGCAGATAGCCGCCGTCGACGAGACGCTTGTAGAAATTGTTGACCACGACCCTCTTCGACGAGTCGTCGAAGTAGATGATCACGTTGCGGCACAGCACGACGTCGAGATGTCCCAGGAGCGAGACGCGCCCCTCATCGTAGATGTTGAGCCGTCCGAACGACACGCGATTGCGGATGTCGTCCGAGATGCGCCATGAGCCGTCCGACTCGTGCGCAAAGTACTTCTCGCGCAGGATTGGCGAGGTGACGCGGAATGCGCTCTCGCGGTAGAGCCCTTTGCGCGCCTTCGCGAGCACACTCTGATTCAGGTCGCTCGCGAAAATCTCGAAGGCGGCGCGGTTGTAGTGCCCCGCTTCCTGCAGCAGCATCGCGATCGAGTAGGGCTCTTCCCCCGAGGAACATCCTGCCGACCAGATTCGTATCTTCTTCACGTTCCTGCGCGAGAGGATCTCCGGCACGATCTCGTCGACGAACGCGGAGAGCTGTGCCGGCTCGCGGAAAAAATACGTCTCGTTCGTCGTGATGAGGTCGTAGACCTGGTCGTACTCGGACTCCGAGCGCGGGTCGTACTGGAGGAAGTAGAAGTACTTCTGAAACGAGTCGAAGTTGAGCTCGCGCGCGCGCGGCGAGAGGCGTTTCTGAACCAGGTACTTGGACGACTCCGAAAAGAACATACCTGTTCGCTTGTAAATCTGATCCCGAAGCTGGCGGAAGACGTCATCCGGGAGCTCGAGGTGATGGTTCAGCGAAAAGTCGAAGTTCGTCACTGGGTTTTCATCGATTGCAGAATCGCTGCGATCACGACCTCACGGCGGCTGTCTGCGGTACGCCACGCCTCCTCGAGGAGCGAACGGTAGGTGTCCTTGTGCCGGACGAAGACTTCGGTGACGTCATCGAGGATGGCGCCGTTCTCGAGTGCTTTGAAGAGGTGCGGAAACGACGAACCGTCGGGAATCCGGTCGAGCGCATGCACTGCCGACTGCTGCACGTACGCATCGCGATCCTCGAGCGCTCGATGGATCGCCGGCAGCGCCTGCCGGTCACCGCGAATCCCGAGCGCCACAACCGCCGCCGCACGCACGCGCCAGTCGGTGTCGGTCATCGCTCCGAG
>JAENWF010000225.1 GCA_016650215.1 Thermoanaerobaculia bacterium | reverse complement strand
CTCCATGATGAGCATGGAGAGCGAGGAGATGAGATTCAGCGCTGCGACAAAGATGATCAGCGAGATCGTCGCGAACATCACGATCTTCTCGAGGCGCAGCGCGAGGAAGAGCGGGCGGTTGATCTCCCTCCACGTCTTGAAAGTGACGCCGGGAAAGCGAGCCGCAAGCGGGTTCTGCGCCGAATCGGCAATCGCGGCAGTCCCATACATCTCGATCGCTGTCGGCTTGCCGCCCGTCGCGAAGAACGAGGACGCTTCCGCAAAGGGGAGATACGCGTCGAACGGGCGCTCGTCCGATGCCGGGGGGAGGAGTCGCGCGACTGTGTACTTGCGGATGACCGGAACCGGGCCGAACGGCGTCAGCCGCACGCGCGGCGCGATCGCAACGATCTGATCTCCTCGATCGAGCCCGACGGACGCGGCAAAGTCGCGCGTGACCGCGATCTCTCCTTCGCGCAGGATCGTCGGACTCTCCGACCGGGCGCGCATCGGACGCCCGCGCCTCTCCTCCTCGTTGCTGCCGAACCCGATGCCCGCGACGATCGGATACACGTCGCGCATGCCGGCCGATTTTGCGGCGGCGACGATCGCATCAGCGTCATCGATCGTGTTTCCGCCCGCCGGCTCGACGAGCAGTTGCGGACTCGACGCGATGAGCCGCGCCTTGATCTGCCCCTGAAGTCCCGACAGCAGCGCGATCGAGATCAGAAGCGTTGCGACACCGACCGCGAGACCCAGCATGCTGATGATCGAGAGAAACGCCGTGTGCGCGCGCTTCCGCGTCGCCCAGAGATAACGGCGCGCGATCCGTGTCTCGAGCATGTTCCCGAGAGTATGTCATCGGGGACGCATCCACGATTCCATCCTGAGCGAAGCGAAGGATCTACTGAGAGCACAAGCCCAGCTCGTGCATGACTCGAATAACGTGTCGCTTGAAGGGATTCGGCCGTCGCCTGTGCTCTCAGAAGATCCTTCGCTTCGCTCAGGATGCCGGGGGGGAGAGCCTTACCGCTTTCGCATGAGCGGAAACAGGATCACGTCGCGGATCGACGCGGAGTCCGTCAGGATCATCGTGAGCCTGTCGATGCCAACGCCTTCACCTGCGGTCGGCGGCATGCCGTATTCGAGCGCGTTGACGTAGTCGTCGTCTGCCTGATGTGCTTCATCATCGCCACCGGCGCGCTCGCCGATCTGCTGCTGGAAGCGGCGCGCCTGCTCATCGGGATCGTTGAGCTCAGAGAACGCGTTCGCGATCTCCATCCCGCCGACGTAGAGCTCGAAGCGCTCGACGTAGCGCGGGTCGTCCTTGCGCTGTTTCGAGAGCGGGGAGACCTCGACCGGAAAATCGGTGATGAACGTCGGATCGATCAGATGTTCCTCGGCGAGCGCTTCGAAGAGCGCGGCGATCAGTTTGCCGAGGTTCATCTTTTCGGCGTCAGCGCGCCCGATCTCGCCCGTGCGCGTAAGAAGATCGATCAGTTGTGTGCGGTCGTCGAGCGACGCGGGATCGATGGTGATGGCGCGTTTCGCGCCGAAGTGAACGATCGCCTCTTTCATCGTGAAGCGTGCGAAGGGGCGCGCGAACGAGATGTCGTTCCCGCGAAATGTCAGCCGTTCGGTCGCCTTCACGTCGCTCACGAGGCCGCTGAGCAGCTCTTCAGTGAGCGCGATCAGATCTTCGTAGTCGGCGTATGCCTGATAGAACTCGAGCATCGTGAACTCGGGGTTGTGTTGCGTCGAGATCCCCTCGTTGCGGAAGTTGCGGTTGATCTCGTAGACGCGCGACAGGCCGCCGACGATGAGCCTCTTGAGATAGAGCTCCGGCGCGATGCGGAGAAAGAGATCGAGGTCGAGCGCGTTGTGGTGGGTGACGAACGGACGCGCCGCTGCACCACCGGCGATCTGCTGCATCATCGGCGTCTCGACCTCGATGTAGCCGTGCGCGTCGAACCAGTTCCGGATGTAGCGGACGATCTTCGCGCGCGTCTCGAACGTCGCCTTCACCTCGTCGTTGACGATGAGATCGACGTAACGCTGACGGTAGCGCTGCTCGACGTCCGTCAGCCCGTGCCACTTGCTAGGCAGCGGACGGATCGCCTTCACGAGGAAGTCGATGTGCGCCGCTTTGACCGAGAGCTCGTTCGTCTTCGTCCGGAAGACGACGCCCTCTGCCGCGATCCAGTCGCCCGCGTCGAGGTTCTTGTACAGCTCCCATTCCTTCTCGGAGAGCAGATCCTTGCGGCAGTAGACCTGCACGCGCGCGGTCCTCTCCGACAACACGAGGAATGCCGTCTTGCCGAACTCGCGGATCATCATGATCCGTCCCGCGATCTTCACCCGCTCGGGCGTCGCTTCCAGATCGGCGGCACTCTTCGATCCATGCTTCGCGACGACTTCGGCGATCGTCGTGTCGGGCGAAGCCTTTGTCGGAAAGGCTTCGTAGCCGAGGGCGACGATGCGCTCGATCTTCTCGCGGCGAACGCGGATCAGCTCTGATTCTTCGATTTCGGGAGTTGTCTCGTCGTTCATCAGAGAGTCTTCAGGGCTGCGACCGCTTCCTCAAGCACCTCGACGGAGATCGAGAATGACATCCGCAGATGTCCTTCTCCCTCGGGGCCTAAGACGATACCGGGGACCGACGAGATCTTTGTTTTGGCGAGAAGAGTTTCCATAGCCTTCCACGAATCGGCGCCGAGCCGCTCGCGCACATCGGGGAAAAGATAGAACGCGCCGGCGGGTGCCGGGCAGCGGAATCCGGCGTCATTGAGACCGCGCACGAGCAGGTCGCGGCGCTTGCGATACTCCTCGCGGATCGGATCGAAGAAGCCGGCGGGGTGGCCGACGGCGGCCGCTGCCGCGAACTGGCTCGGCGTCGAGACTCCGTTCACGCTGACCAGTACGAGCTTGCGAAGGAACTCCATGAACGGTTTGTCCGCGACGATGTAGCCGACGCGCCATCCTGTCATCGCGAAGCTCTTGCTGAGCGTGTAGACGCTGAACGTCCGCTCGAACATGCCCGGGAACGAAGCGATCGAGATGTGATCGCCCTCGTACAGCAGATCTTCGTACGCCTCGTCCGAGATCACGGTGAGATTGTTCGCGGTCGCGAAGCGCGCGATCGACTCCAGTTGCGCAGGCGTCAGCACGTCGCCAGTCGGATTCGCCGGCGTGTTGACGTAGATGACGCGCGTCTTCTTCGTCAGACGCGCATTCAGCGCTTCCGTGATGTCGCTCTTTCCCCGCACCTCGGGCCAGGGAACGTGGATGGGGACGCCGCCCGCGTAGCTGACGTGGTCCTTGATCGGAGTCCAGTACGGCGCGAAGAAGATCACTTCGTCGCCCGGATTCACGCACGCCTGAAACGAGCAGAAGAGCCCATGCGCGCCGCCGGCGGTCACGATGATGTCCTGCGTGGAGACTTCGATCCGGTTCTTGCGCGCAAGCTTCGCGCGGATCGCCTCGAGCAGCGGAGCGATGCCGGAGGACGCCGCGTATCGCGTCTGATTTTCCTCGAGAGCGCGCACCATTGCCTGCTTCACAAAGTCGGGGGTGTTGATGAACGGCTCGCCGCCCTCGAGCTGAAGTACGCGCGCCCCGCCGGCCTTCATCTCGAGCACGCGATTGCGGATCTTGACGATGTCCGAAAAGCCGAGAAGTGCCGCGCGGTCAGCAGGTTTGATCGATGTCTGGCCCAATGCAACCTCGAAAGAGGCGGCATTGTACTAGGGGCGCGTTACGAGTGCTGAGTGCTGAGTGCTGAGCGCTGAGGACTGAGTGCTGGGTGACTTCCACTCGATGATCTCCGTTTGTGTGGCGGCGGGCGCCCCCGCCCGCCGGCTAGGACGGGGCGGTGGCAATAGAGCGGCGGGCGAGGG
>JAENWF010000224.1 GCA_016650215.1 Thermoanaerobaculia bacterium | reverse complement strand
CTCATGGCAGCATTCGTAAGCGACGTGGCGCCGGCTTCAGCCGGCGGTCTTTCGTCCCCTCTTACGGTAAACATCTTCCCCCTTTCTCCGTACCAATCCTCATGACCACGTTGATTCAGGTCGCGGGCCTGCGGAAGACGTATCGCTCTTCCTTCGGCAAGCCGCGCATCACCGCGCTCGACGGTGTCGACTTTTCCGTTCGCGAGGGCGAGTTGTTCGGCCTTCTCGGGCCAAACGGCGCGGGCAAAACCACCACCGTCAAGATTCTCCTTGGCCTGACCCGCGCCACCGCGGGCGAGGCAACCGTCAGCGGGCTCCCGGTGAGCAATCCCGAAAGCCGCCGGCGTGTCGGATATCTCCCCGAAGGGCACAGGATCCCGGGTTACCTCACCGCACGCCAGGCGCTTGCGATTTTCGGGCGGATGTCGAGCATGGACTCGGAGTCGATTGCGCGGCGGACGGATCTCCTCCTCGAGAAAGTAAGACTGTCGGCCTGGGCCGATGTGCGTGTGAAGAAGTTCTCGAAAGGGATGACGCAGCGCCTCGGACTCGCGGCCGCGCTCATCCACTCGCCGAACGTGCTGCTGCTCGATGAGCCCACTGATGGCGTCGATCCGGTGGGGCGCCGCGAGATCCGCGACCTCCTGCAGGAGGAAGCGCGCAACGGCACGGCAGTTCTTCTGAACTCACACCTCCTGTCTGAGATCGAGCTGACGTGCAACCGCGTCGCGGTGCTGCGGAACGGCAAGGTCGCAGCCGAGGGGACGATCGATGAGCTGACGCGGAAATCGCCGAAGTTCAAGATGGTGGCGACACCGATCGACGAGACGCTTCTCTCCTCGTTCCGCGAAAGCGGAGCCGGAGTCGAGCGCGTCAACGGACACGTGGTGCTCTCGGTGACCGATCTCGAGCACTTGAACGCGCTCGTAGACAAGCTGCGCGCCCAGGGCGGCGTGCTCTCGGAGCTCTCGCCGGTGCGCTCGACACTCGAAGACGTATTCGTCGATCTCGTCCGCGCGTCCGATGTGATGGTTGGCGGAACGGAAGAGGTGACCCGATGAGAGTCATACTCGCAAACATCGAAGACGTGATGCGCGAAGCTGCGGCGCGCTGGACGCTCGTTGCCTACTTCTTCCTCTCCACGATCTTCATCATCATCTTCGCCTCGGCGATCAATCTCGACATCGTCGACGGTGCGCTCGCGGGCGCGAAGCTCTTCGGCAAAGACGTCCAGATGCACGGCAACAACGAGATCAACATCGAGCAGCTCGTCCTCGGATTCGAATCGGGCTTCTCGGCCGTGCTCTACTTCCTCTGCACGTTCCTCGCGATCTTCGCGACCGCGCACCTCGTCCCGCGTCTGCAGGAGAAGGGCACGATCGACCTCTATCTGTCGCGCCCCGTGTCGCGCGTGAAGCTGCTGATGTCGCGCTACATCGCGGGATTGATTCTCGCGGCGAGCAATCTCATCTATCTCCTCGGATCGATCTGGGCGATCGTGGCCTGGAAGACGCACGTGCTGAATGCGCGGTTTCTGCTTGCGGGCGGCATCATCCTCTTCGTCATCGCAACGCTGCTGGCGTTCGCGTTTCTCATCGGCGTCGTGACGTCATCGACCGCAGTGTCGATCATGACGAGCTACGGGTTGTTCTTTTTCTCGCTGATGCTCGTCGCGCACGAACGCATTGCAGCAGCCGTCTCGAAAGAGTGGCAGGCGTGGGTGATCAACACCCTGTACTGGGTCATTCCCAAAACTGCGGAGCTCGGTCAGGCGGTCGTCGCATTCGTCAGCGGTGGGCGGTTTGGCGCAGAGATCGAAAAAGTCTTAACTCCTGCACCCTTTGTAACCACGGCTGTGTTCGCTGTGGCATGTCTTACCCTTGCATCATGGTTGTTCCAGAGAAAGGAATTCTGATCATGTTCATATCCAGGCAGATTCGCTCGGCAGTTCTTCTCGCAGCACTCGTCGTCAGCGCGGCGCCCGTGATGGCGGCCGGCGGCGCGATGTCACTCGTCCCGGCCGATGCCGTGACGGTCGGCGTCGTGAAGTTCGACGAGCTGCGCAGCAGCCCCCTCATGTCCACTCTCTTTCAACAGACCGACAAGTTCGGCGGCAACGGTGACGCAGCCGAGTTCCTTCGCGAAGCGGGTCTCGAGCCGGCAAAGGACATCGACCTGCTCGTCGTCGCGACCTCGCCGCGCACGAGCCTCGGCTCGGAGGCGGACGTTGTCGTGATCGCCGAAGGGCGCTTCAACGTCGCGCGCCTCAGCAACGCGATCACCGCGCGCGGCGCTATCCGCAAGAGCGTCACCGGTGGTTCGTACTTCACCCTTCCGGAAGCGAAGGATGGACACTCCGGCGCGGTCTCGTTTGCGGGCGAAGGTCTCGCGATCATGGGAACTGAGAACGCCGTCATCGAGGCGCTCGCCACGCGCGCGACGGGCGGCTCGAAGTTCTCCGGTGCCAGCGGCCTGGGCATCGATGCCGCGCGCATCGACCCGAAGGCGACTGCCTGGGCCGTGATCGACGTCGCTCGCGCGTCGCGCCTCGCGGGCTCGCCACGCCTCGGCGGCGGACCGCAGGGTGAAGTCCTCGAGGCGGCCGTCAGGAATGTATCGACCGTCGCGCTCTGGGCCACCGATACAGGTGACGCACTCAAGCTCGGCGCATTCGGTCTCGCGACCGATACGGAAACACTCGAGTTGCTCGAAGACACTCTTCGCGGCGCGCTCTCAGCGATGCGCCTCGCGGTGAGAGAGAAGGCGCCTGACATGGTGTCGGTGCTGCGCCGTTTCGCTGTGGAGCGCACCAGCGACTCCATTCGCCTGACCGGAAGCATCCCCGCAGAAACCCTGAGAAAGTTAATCGCTACAAAAGTGGCGAACCGCTAATCCTGAGCCGCGAAGACGGCGAAGGATCTTCTGATAGCACTTGGGACGCACGAGGTTCTAGCCTCGACCCTCGCTAGACACATCAGAAGATCCTTCGCTTCGCTCAGGATGGGG
>JAENWF010000223.1 GCA_016650215.1 Thermoanaerobaculia bacterium | reverse complement strand
TTGCCTTCTTGTCCTGCTCCGCTTTGATCGACTCCGCTTTCTTCCGGGCGCGCTCGCCTGCGTCGAAGGCTTTCTCAGCGGTCGTTTTCTCGGCAGTGGCGGTCGTGCTGGTCGTCGTGCCCGTCGTGGTTTCGGTGGTCGTGGCCTGCCTGCAAGCGGAACTCAGCAGCGTGAGCAAGAGAACGGTGACAATGCGCATGGATCCTCCAGCGGTTCATCCTACGCGAGCCTGAGCTCGCTGGTCCTGCGATGTCCTCATCTCTATAATGCCATCATGAGACACACTCTCGCAGCGATTCTGACCATGCTGATCGTCGAGGCCGCAGCTGCCGCCACGATCACGAAAGAAACAGTCAACTCGGAAGGGCGGGCCCGCACATTTTATCTGCTCGCACCGCCGACGAAGGGACCGGCACCGCTTGTCATCCTCCTGCACGGCTCCGGGCGCAACGGCAAGATTCTCGTCGATCACTGGAAAAAGCTTGCAGAGAAGGAGGGGATCGTACTCGCCGGGCCCGACTCCATCAATTCTCGGGGCTGGACCTTCCCCACGGACGGACCGCGATTTCTTCGCGACGTGGTTGACGAGGTGAAGACGCGCGTTCCGATCGACGAGCGGCGCGTGTACCTCTTCGGGCATTCCGCCGGTGCAGCGTTCGCACTCCAGATCTCTCCGCTCGAGACCACGTATTTCGCGTCTGTCGCCGTTCACGCCGGCGCGATCAACCCCTCGGAATACGGGAACCTGAAGCTCGGCGAGCGCAAGGTGCCGTTCCTGATCATTGTGGGGACGGAGGATCCGTTCTTTCCGCTCAAGGATGTGAGGGCAACACGAGATGCGCTCGAAGCCGCGGGGCATCCGGTGGTCCTGAGAGAAATTCTCAAACACAATCACGACTACTACCGCCGCTCAGCATCCATCAATGAGTGGGCATGGGAGTTTCTCGCGCAGCACGCCTTGCAGTCGCCGCAGAAGTACGTCGAGTGGGGGAACCAGTAGCGGGCCGAGCGGGACTCAGCTACTCGCTGCGTCGGCAGCCGCGGTGCGTTTCGCAGCGACTTCGCGCCGCGAGTGATCGAGAATCCGCTTGCGGATCCGGATCGACGACGGCGTGACTTCGACGAGCTCGTCGTCGTTGATCCATTCGAGGCACTGCTCGAGGGTCATCGAGCGCGGTGGGGTCAGCTGCACTGCGATGTCGGATCCCGATGCGCGCATGTTGGTCAGATGCTTTTTACGGCAGACCTGCACGACCATGTCCTGGTCGCGCGAGTTCTCGCCGACGATCATGCCGCCGTAGACTTTGAGGCCCGGTCCGATGAAGAGCGTCGAGCGCTCCTGAAGTGGATCGATCGCGTATGCGGTGGTGTCGCCGCCTTCCTTCGAAACGAGCGCGCCACGCGAGCGGCTTGCGATCTCGCCGCGATATGGGCCGTACTCGAGGAACGTGTGGTACAGCAGGCCGGTGCCACGCGTTTCCGAGAGGAACTCGGTGCGGATGCCGAAGAGCCCGCGCGTCGGAATCTTGAACTCGACGCGAACGCGGCCAGTGCCGGGGTTGACCATGTCGGTCATTTCACCGCGGCGCGATTGCAGTTTTTCCATGATCGCGCCGAGGTGTGCCTCGGCGATGTCGACGACGAGCGCCTCGTAAGGCTCCATCGTTTTTCCGGCGACTTCCTTGAGAATGACCTGCGGACGCGAGAGCGCGAACTCGAACTCTTCGCGGCGCATGTTCTCCGCGAGGATCGAGAGGTGAAGCTCGCCGCGGCCGCTGACTTCGAAGCGATCGGGAAGATCGGTGTCCTTGACGCGAAGCGCGACGTCCTTGCGCAGCTCACGCTCGAGGCGCTCGCGGATGTTGCGCGAGGTGACGTACTTGCCTTCTGTTCCTGCGAACGGCGAGTCATTGACCATCCAGAACATCGAGACGGTGGGCTCGTCGATGGCGATGGGCTCGAGTCGCTCGGGCGCGTCCGCAGAGGTCAGCGTCTCGCCGATTTCGACGTCGGCAAATCCCGCGACCGCGACGATCTCGCCGGCCGCAGCCTCGGGAACTTCTTCTCGCTTGAGTCCTTCGAAGACGGTCAGTCTGGTGACGCGTCCCTTCTTGTGCGAGCCGTCGCGCAGGATCAGAACGACGTCCGATCCCTGCTTGATCTTCCCGCGTTGAACGCGTCCGACGGCCTGCCGCCCGACGTATTCGTTGTAGTCGATCGCGCTGACGAGAAGCTGTAGTGCGCCTTCCGAGTAGCCGGCCGGCGGCGGGATGCGCTTGAGGATCGCGTCGAAGAGCGCGCGGCAGTCTTCGTTCGTGTCGTTGATCTCGGTCTTGACGATGCCCTGACGGCCGATCGCGTAGAGGATCGGGAAGTCGATCTGCGTGTCGGAAGCGCCGAGCTCGATCATCAGATCGAACACTTCATTGACGACTTCCTGCGGGCGCGCATCGTGACGATCGATCTTGTTGATGACGACGATCGGCAGGAGCCCCAGACTGAGCGCTTTGCGGAGCACGAACCGCGTCTGCGGCATCGGTCCTTCGGCGGCATCGACGAGGAGGATGACGCCGTCGACCATCGAGAGAACGCGCTCGACCTCGCCACCGAAATCGGCGTGCCCCGGCGTATCGACGATGTTGATTTTCACTTCGTTCGGGTGGATGAAGTCGGCGGGAAGATCGTGACCCGATGCGGTGTGCGTAGGCTCGTGGTGAACCTTGTGGCCGAGTGCGTCGGGACTGTCGACCAGGTAACGGATCGACGTGTTC
>JAENWF010000222.1 GCA_016650215.1 Thermoanaerobaculia bacterium | reverse complement strand
GTTCGAGGAGTCGACGACACGAAGCCGCGCCTCGTCACCGCTGAAATAGAGGGCGTCATCGAGAACAGGAAATCCGAAACCCTGCTCGTACGAAGGGACAGGCTGCGCCGCGATCTCACGTCCATCGCCGTAGACGATCGTCTCGACGGGACGCGCGGCCGCGATGAGCGTCGCTTTCAGCAGCGCGGCGCTCGGCGTGATTGCATGTTGCGGTGTCGCGACACCGCGCGGATAGTAGCCCGTCGTGTAGTACTGACGGACGAGCGCCCCTGCGCCGGCGACGGTGGGCGAGGACCACGATGTTCCCTGCTGGAACGTCGTATCACAATGTGGATTTGCCACTGAAGGAAGTGCGTCGCCCAGCGTCACGAGCGAGGGGCCAACGAGGTCAGGCTTGATACGCCCGTCGCGCGTCGGACCACGGAGGGTGAAGTTTGCGAGAACCGTATCGTCGCGCTGAGTGAATGAAGCGCCATCGGAGTAGTAGGCGCGCGTGCCGCCGACCTGAATCACATTCTTCGCGGAACCGGGCGCCGACACCGAGCTCGCAGGCGGCGTGCCGGTCGACGACGAGAAGTTGCCTGTGTTGAAAACGACAAGAAGATCAGGGTGCGCGGCGATGAACGCATCAGCGTCGCGCGCAGACTCAGGGTAGTTGGCCGTCGGTGAAGGAAGCACCGATGGCGTTCCTTGCCGGTCACCCCACGAATTCGAGTGAATGCGCGCTCCCTGCTTGTACGCCTGATCGAGGATCGGCGTGAGCTGGACCGGGCAGCCGAACCCCGGTCGCTGCGCGCAGAAGTCGCCCCCGATGAAGCCACCATCCTGAATGATCAGCTTCGCACCGGGCGCGATCGAGTCGGCGGCGTCATGAAATAGAAACGAGCCTCGATCGCCGGCGGCCGCAGCGGCTGCGAGCGTTCCATGGCGCGCGTTGTCCCACGCGGCAGGATTGTCCGGTTGATCGCAGCCACTCGCACCAGGAAACTGATCGCACGAATAGAGGAAGTCGTACGCGACGACTTTGCGCCGCGTCAGATCGATGTTCTGCCACGCGAGCCCGCCCGACTGGGTCCCGGTGTTGACGGGCGGCGGCGAGTTGCCGGGCTCAGCGAAGTAGCAGCTCGAATAATCGAGCCCCGTATCGAGGACCGCGATGATCTGTCCCTGCCCGTGCAGACCGCGGTCATGCAACGGCGTCGCGAATCCGCCCGACTGCAGAGAGCGGTAGGAAAGATCGTTCGCTGCCGCGGACGCGGCGATGAGTAGACATGCGAATAACTTGCGCATTGAAAGAGAGAACGGCGGATAGAGGCGGCGCGATTCCAACGGTTTCAATGCACGAACTTGCGGCGATTCCGGATGTAGTCCGCGAGGATGTACTCGCCAAGGCGGTCGGGCGAGGAGTAGAACGCGCGGCCGCGATTGATCTGAGAGAGCTGCTCGACAAAATTCACGAGCATCGGATCGGTCGCGAGCATGAACGTCGTGATCGGGATGCCGGCGCGGCGGCACCTGTCCGCCTCCTCGAGCGTCCGATTCACGATCTTCATGTCGAGCCCGAACGAGTTCGTGTAGAGCCGCCCTGCTTCTGTCAGCGCCGACGGCTTGCCGTCCGTGATCATGAAGATCTGTTTGTTGTTGTGCTTGCGGCGGCGAAGGATCCGCTGCGCGAGCTCGAGACCCGCCTTCGTGTTGGTGTGATACGGGCCGACCTTCACGTACGCGATCTCGGAGATCGGTACTTCGACCGCTTCATCACCGAACAGCAGCACGTCGATGGAGTCCTTCGGATACTTCGTGAGAATCAATTCCGTCAGCGCGAGCGCGACCTTTTTCGCCGGCGTGATGCGATCCTCGCCGTAGAGGATCATCGAGTGCGAGATGTCGATCATGACGACGGTCGCGCAACTCGAGTTGTGCTCAGTTTCGAAGACTTCGAGATCTTCTTCGGTGATCCTGATGTCGTCCGACGGATCGCCGTGCTTCATCGCATTCTGCAGGGTGCGGATCGAGTCGATCGACATCGGATCGTCGCCGAAGCGGTACTGCCGCGTCTCAGTGAGCCGCTCGCTCCCCTGCCCCGGAGTCGCGATCGAGTGCGAGCCGGCCGCCGATTTCTCGAGACCGCCGAAGATCTCGTCGAGCGCATCACGCCTGATCTGCCTCTCGCCTCCCGACGCGAGCGTCAAGCTTCCCTCGCCGTCCTGCCCGAGCACGTTCTCCTCGACGAGCCGGGCAAAAAAGGCCTCGAGGTCGATGCTCTCGTCGATGAGCCCGCGCTGCTGCAGCATCCGCATCCACTGCATCGCCTCTTCGACGTCGCCCCCTGTCTGCAGCAGCAGATGGTTGAACAGACGCTTCAGCCCCAGCTCGCTCAGAAGCTGGCGGATGAGATCGGGGTCGAGGTAACCGTATCGGTGCCGCATTGGAGGACTGAGTGATGAGGACTGAGGACTGAGTGGGGCGGCCGGTGACTCAGTCCTCAGTCCTCAGTCCTCAGTCCTTTTTACTAAGTTTCTCAATCCACCTTGCAATCGTCGGATTGTTCGGCAGGTGTTCTTTGGCTTCTTCGAGTGCCGTGATTGCGTCATCGGTGCGGTCGAGGACGAGGAGGATCTGAACGCGCAGCTCGATGAGGGCCTGGTAGAGCGTAAAGTCGGTGCTCTCCTGTGCCGAGAGGAGCGACATCGCGCGCGTGACGAACTTGAGCGCGACATCGGGCTTGCTGTCGTTGAGAGCGTCGGCACCGAAGCGGTGGAGCATCCGCGGCGAGTCGCCGAGGAAGGATTTCGCGTCGACGAACTGATGAAGTGCCTCGCGGACGATCGAGTCCTGATCGGGAAACCATCCGTCACGAACGATGCGATCCATCTGCCTCGCCAGCTCACCCGGAATCTCGGTTGCAACTTTGACCATCGAGAGGATTGTAGCCGCACTGTCCGGGTGTGTTTGCAACTGGAGACGAAAAGCCGCCGGTTCTGTGTGGCGCCGCCGACCCGCGGCGGCGCTCTGTCGCACCGGCAGAACCTCAACGAAATGCCAGAGGGCGCCGCCGCGGTCGGCGGCGCCACACGGAAGCAATCCGCGTTCTAGTTACCCCACTTCAGGATCCCGTCGATCGTCTGGGTCGAGACGCTGTGGTATCCGGCACGCGCCTTCGCATAAATCCTCTTCGCGCGCTCCAGTCCCGCGGGAGTTGCCGCCATCTTCGTATACAGCGGCTTGAGGTACTTTCGCCTCCCTTGCCGGACGAGGAAATCTTCGAGCGCGCCGTACGCAGGCTCGTAGCCGTAGTCGATCGCATGCTCGAGCCAGACCTCGAGGATCTCGCTGTTGCCGGTCTGCGTGAAACGGAATTGCCGGTCGAGATCCGCCATCTGCGCGGTCGTGAGCGGTTTCGGCAGCGAGTGCAGGAAATGCAGCCACTGCTGTGTGCTCCAGTTGGAAGTCGCGAGCGAGGAAGCTGCGGTCCCTCGCCCGAACGCCGCCGACTGCGCCTCGACGAGCGCGAAGGCCTGCGAGCGCGGCATCGGCACATTCGACGGCAGTCCCGGCTTGTTCACCCAGGCATCGATCTGCAGATCCGCCTCGCTGATGTTGTTCGGCACGAGCAGACGCGTCCGCAGCAGCTCGATAAATTTATCGGTCGTCATCGTCTTGAACGCGAATTCGTCGAAGTAACGACGGAGGAACGCGTCGAGCTTCTCGCGCCCAACCTTCTCCTCGATGAGGCGGAGAAAGAGCGACCCCTTCTCATACGGCACCTGCGTCGACCCTTCATCGGGATCGCGCCCCGCTAGATCGACCTTCAGCCCTTCATCCGCAGGTGGGAGAAGGTCGAACTCGTCTCGGAGCTCCTTGCCGCCGAGGGTCCAGAGCATCTCGGCGTGATCGCGGCCGTAGAGCTGTTCGCTGATGCGGCGCTCGAGGTACGTCGTGAATCCCTCGTTCAGCCAGAAGTCGTTCCACGTCGCATTCGTCACGAGGTTGCCCGACCACGAATGCGCCAGCTCATGCGCGACGACAGACACGAGCGATCGATCGCCCGCGATGAGCGTCGGCGTCAGGAACGTGAGACGCGGATTCTCCATCCCGCCGAATGGGAAGCTCGGCGGAAGAACGAGCACGTCATACCGTCCCCACCGGTACGGACCGTAGAGCTGCTCCGCGGCGGTCATCATCCGCGGAATGTCGACGAACTCGCGCGCCGCGCTTTCGACGACCGACGGCTCCGCATACACACCGCTGCGTGCGTCAAGCGGTCGAAATGCGATGTCGCCGACGGCAATCGCCAGCAGATAGGACGGAATCGCCTGCAGCATCCTGAAGCGATAGACGCCGGTCGCATTGCGCTCGGTCGGATTCTCGGCGCTCATGATCGCGACGAGATCCTTCGGCACGCGGATCGTGGCGTCGTAGGTGAAGCGGACCGTCGGCGTGTCCTGAATCGGAACCCAGGTGCGCGCGAGGATCGATTGCGATTGCGAGAGCAGAAACGGCCAGCGCTTCCCGGCGGTCTGGGCCGGCTCGAGCCACTGCAGCGCCGCGGCGCCGGGACTCGTCCGGTACTGAATCGTCACATTCTTCGTTCCTGCCGGCAGAGAGATCTCGAACGGCGCGCCGAAGGTCGACTGCGCGGTTCCCATCCGATATTGCAGATCGCCACTCGCGCCGAACACTCGCTCGATGGTCAGATCGCGCGCGTCGAGAACGAGTTTCCGCGCGCCTGGCGCCATCGCGATCCGGAGCGTCGCCGCTCCAACGAGTTGCTTCGCTGGAAAGTCGACCGAGAGATCAAGTGTCAGATGCTCCACGCGCGCCTCTTCCGGGTTCGACCACGAATGCGGCGGCACGGAAGGCTGCTGCATCGGCGTCGGCTGCGGCGGAGTGTTCATCGGCTGACAGGCAATCGTTAACAGAAGTGTGGCTGCTGCGATGCTGCTGAGTCTCATTTCACCGTCCGAAGTACATTGAATTTCATCATTTCCTGAAACGTAATCGTCGAGTCGAGATCTTCGCGGGCGAGCCGCAGCGCGTGATGGAGCCCTTCGAGGACCATTTCCATCCAGAACGCACGCTCCTCATCGGTCGACGCCTGCACGTACTTTGCCGCCGTCTCAGCGAGCTTCGGCACGCGACCGAGCTCGGCGAAGTACGCCTTGAACGGCTGTTCGTCCGACAGCATGATTTTGTTGCTGCCGGTGGCGAACCAGCCGAGGATCGCGTCGTAGTTCGGCTCCTGCCGCGCGTCCTTCTTCGACTCCTCGCGCGGCGGCGGTTCCTTCTTCTTCTGCACGCGGCGGCCGGCGAAGGCGTCGTCCATGTCGTCGGAGTCGACCTCACCATAGCCGCGACCGCGCTCCCGCTCAGCCATACGGCCCGCGCGCTCGACCGGCGGGAACTTCGCCTCGAAGAGTTTCGCCACTGCGAGCCCGATCAGCCTCCGCGCGACGACTTCCGCCCCCTGCTGCTCGCCCTCGTACACCATCTCGACTTTGCCGGTGATGGCCGGCAGGACCATCGCGAGGTCGGAGAGACGCGGAAAGACGAACTTGTCGCCGGTCATCGCGGCGCGCCGCTCGAGATTCGACTGCAGCAGCTCGAGCGCTGCGATCGTCAGCCGCGCGGAGACGCCCGAGGATTGATCGACCAGCTCAGACTCGCGCGCGGCAAATGCGATGTTCTCGATGAGATCGCGCACATACGTCGGAATCTCAATCTTCACCTGCGTGTCGCGATTCGTCCACGCTTCCTGCTCGGTGATCCGCCGCGCGGTCTCGATCTGCTGCGGGTAGTGCGTCAGGATCTGCGAGTCGATGCGGTCCTTGAGCGGTGTGATGATGTTGCCGCGGCTCGTGTAGTCCTCCGGATTCGCGCTGAAGACCAGGACGACATCCATCGGTATTCGCACCGGGAAGCCGCGAATCTGCAGGTCGCGCTCTTCGAGGATGTTCAGCAACGCCACCTGGATGCGTGGCGCGAGATCGGGAAGCTCGTTGATCGCGAAGATGCCGCGATTGGTGCGCGGAATGATCCCGTAGTGGATCACTTCCTCATCGGCATACGTGAGTCGCTGATTCGCCGCCTTGATCGGATCGATGTCGCCGATGAGATCCGCGACGGTGACGTCGGGCGTCGCGAGCTTCTCGCGATAGCGCTCGTCGCGCGTCAGCCACGCGATTGGCAGATCGTCGCCCTGCTCGGACGAGAGCCGGCGGCATCGCTTGCACGAAGGCGCAAGCGGCGAGTCGTTGATCTCACAGCCTGCGACGATTGGAACGCGCTCGTCGAGCAGCGCGGTCAGCGACCGAAGGATGCGCGTCTTCGCCTGGCCGCGCAGCCCGAGAAGAATGATGTCGTGCTTCGAGAGCACCGCGTTGTGGATCGCCGGGATCACGGTCCGCTCGTAACCGTGAATGCCGGGAAACACCTGCTCGCCGCGCGAGATCGCGCGAAGAAGGTTCTCGCGCATCTCGTCTTTCACCGAACGGACGCGATAGCCCGACGCGCGAAGTTCACCGAGAGTATGGATCTGCGTCATAGGTTCGGGAGGTTATCATCGGGTGTCGGGTCCCGATTGAACTGATTCATCGCGCGCTTGAGATCGTCGCGCACGAACAGCGTCAGCGCGTCGATCGCGCGCGTCACGGATTCCGCGACGGGCTCCTGCTCGTCGGGATCGAAGTCGTCGAGCACGTAATCGCGGAGCGGATTCTCGCCGAAGCGCTCTCCCCTCACACCGACGCGAAGCCTCGGGAAATCCTCGGTGCCGAGGACTTCGACGATCGATCGCATTCCGTTGTGCGTGCCGGAGGAGCCGTTCGGACGGATTCGCAGCTTTCCGATCGGCAGGTCGACGTCGTCGTAAACGACGATCATCTCCGCCGGCGATTCGAGGTATCCATTGATCAGCAGCTTCACCGCATCGCCGGAGAGGTTCATGAACGTCAGCGGTTTTGCGACCATGACCGCCCCCCCTGCCACCCTTCCCCGCCCGGTCATCGCATTCTTCTCGTGCGTGTCGAGCGCGATGCGAAACTTTGCGGCGAAGGCGTCGACGACCTGCCAACCGATGTTGTGGCGGGTCCGTTCGTAGTCAGGTCCTGGGTTTCCGAGTCCTACAATGAGTTTCATCGTTGTCAAGCGGTGGCAAGCCCACCGCGCGACAGATTAAGCTACCAGCCGCCGAAATGAGCACCTCTCCCCGCATCCTCATCATTGACGACAACGCGACCGACCTCGCGGTCACCCAGCGATTCCTCGAACGCCGCGGGTTTCTCGTCACACCCGCAGGGTCGGGAGAGGAAGGACTTCAGATCGCGCAACAGATCACACCTGACGCGATCGTCGTCGACTACCGCATGCCGGTGATGGACGGCTTCGAAGTCGCGCGACGCGTCAAAGCCGATCCGGCGCTCAGCACGATTCCCGTCCTCATGCTGACCGGCTCCGATTCATCCGAGCACATCGTCGAAGGCCTCGGCGCGGGCGCCGATGACTACGTGACGAAGGGCGCCGACAAGGAGGTCTTGCTCGCGCGCTTGCGCGCGCTGCTCCGGATGAAGGCGTATCAGGACCAGCTTCGCCGGATGAATCAGCAAATGACACGCGACCTGCAGATCGCGCGACGCGTGCAGGAGGCGCTGGTCCCCTCCGGCTCGTTTCACTCGCCGCGCATCGAGATCCGCTCCGCGTACATGCCGAGCGCGACTCTGTCGGGCGATTTCTACGACTACTTTCTGCAGAACGGGACCATGTATCTTTTCGTCGCCGACGTCTCGGGTCACGGCCTGCCAGCCGCGATTCTCGTGTCGCTGCTGAAGAGCTACATCCACACCGAGGCTGATCCGAATGGATCGCTTGCCGACTTCATGTCGCGGCTGAACGACTTCCTCTTCAGCGTCAGTCTCCCGACGCAGTTCGCGACCGCGCAGCTTTTCCGCATCAATCCGGACCGGAGCGTCAGCTATTCGAATGCCGCCCATCCCGGATTTCTCCTCTACAAGCGCGACAAGCGGAAGACGCTGACCTTCGAGCAGCCGAGCAACCTCCTCGGCGCGATGCCGAACATGACGTTCGAAGAGCACACGCTGGAGGTCTCGCCCGGCGACACGCTCTTCGTCTACACCGACGGCCTCACCGACCAGCGCAACGCGAACGGCGACTTTTACTCGATCGACCGCATCGCCGCGCTGCTCGAACGATCGACCGACGATGTCGGCGCGACGTACGACGCCATCCACCGCGATGTGCTCGAGTTTGCCACCACCGAAGAGTTCCGCGACGACATCGCGTTCGTGGTGTCCAGGTTTACGTAGGGTCTCAAAGGGGCAATCCTGAGCCGCGAAGACGGTCGCGCAACCTCATCCTGAGCGAAGCGAAGGATCTTCTGAGAGCACGAGCAACGCTTGTGGCACTTGCGACGCTGACGGCACGAGCCTCGCCTGTGCTCTCAGTAGATCCTTCGCTTCGCTCAGGATGACGAAGCTAGCTACGACACCTTGCGCAGGAGCTCGACCGCCTGGGGCCGTTTCTCGTACCGCACATCCGAGGCGGCGATCTTTTCGAGGTAGGGCTTGGCTTTCGGCACGTCGTTCTTTTTGAGGTGCGTGCGCGCGAGCCAGAAGTAGGTGTCGATGATGTACTCGTTCTCGTTGAACTTGTGGCTCTGGACTGCCTTCTCGAACGTCACGATCGCGTCGTCGTAGCGTGATTGCGTGTACTGGATGCGGCCGAGGTGTGAGAGTGCGTCGAAGTAGTCGTACGAGCTCTGCTCGACGGTGTCGACGACGCGCTTGTAGTACGTCTCGGCCTGCTCGTACTGGCGGCGGTCGAAGTAGATGGCGCCGCAGAAGAGCAGCGCGTTCCGGTAAAAGTACGAGTTGAAGAAAGGCTGATCGACGTTGAAGAGACGCAGCGCCTCTTCGAAGAGGCGCAGCGCCTCATCGTGATCCTGCAGCGCGTACGAGTTGAGCGCTTTGAGAGCCAGCGCCTGCGCGGTCACGTTGTTGTTCTGAGAGTAGCGGAGCGATTGGTCGTGCAGCGACTTCGCTTTCGCGTAGTCGTGCTCCTCATGTGAGAGGTGCCCGAGCATCACGTACGACTTGTACTTGATGTCGTTGGCCTCGTCGGACTCCTCCGACTCGCACGCTTCGCGGAATCCGTCGCGGGCTTTCGCAAGATCGCCCGAGTAGAGCGAGGCGACTGCGCGGTAGTAGATCGCCTCGAGCGTCGTCAGCACGGTGCTGCGGTCGCTGCTGAGCTGATCGATGAACTTTGTGACGAGCTGCGCGAGGATCCGGTTGTCGGAGCTCGGGTCCACCGTGAAGTTCTGCAGATAGACGAGGCGGTTCTCGAGGATCCGCATCATCTCCAGCATGATGGTGATGCGCGAGGCGTCGTCGGAGCCTTCCCTGAACAGCCCGGCGAGTTTGCGCTGAATGGCAGCGTACTGATCGTCGTATTTGCGCGCCGCCGAATCGGACAGCTCACCATGTTCGTTCTGCAGCCGCGTCTCGAGCGCTACACGTTCATCGATGAATTCTTTGAGTCTGCCGTGAAGATCCGCCATCGCCTCTTCCGTTATTCGCACTAATCTTACCGCTCCCGGCGTGCAATCGGGGAACCACCGACCTCAACCAGCCGGAATTCGATCTGCCGCCGGTCTTCATCGATCGACTTGACTCCGATCTTCACGCGGTCGCCCAGGCGCATTTCGCGGGCCGATTGCTCGCCGCGCAGACGATGCGAGGCCTGCACGAAAATCCAGAAGTCGCCCGCGATCGTCGCGATCGGCACCATCCCCTGCACGAAGATCTCATCGAGCTCGATGAAGAGGCCGAACGGCGCGACACCTGTGATGATGCCTTCGTATTCATTGCCGACCTTGTCGCGCATGAAGATGACTTTTTTCCACTCGAGCACTTCGCGCGACGCATCCTCCGCCCGTTTTTCCCGCTCGCTCGACTGCGACGCGTACACCGGATGCGCCGCTTCGACCTTGACCATCCGATCGCCGATCAGAGTTCCGTTGTTCACGAGCTCCGCGAGCCGGCGATGGACGATGAGATCGGGATAACGCCGGATCGGCGACGTGAAGTGGCAGTAGTCCTGGAGCGCGAGCGCGAAGTGGCCGAGACTTTCCTCGCTGTAAAACGCGCGCTTCATGGATCGCAGCACGATGTTCGTGAGGAACCGGTCTTCCGGCGTGCCGGCGACCCCTTTGAGGATGCGCTGAAGCTCGCCCGGACGAATGTCTTCGAGATCGCCGCGCAGCGTCAGCTTGAACTCTTTGAGCACCTCGCGGAGATCCTCGAGCCGCTGCGGGTCAGGCTGCTGGTGCACGCGATAGATGCCGGGCTGATTCGCGAAGACCAGTTCCTGCGCGACGACCTCGTTCGCTGCGAGCATGAACTCCTCGATGAGCCGGTGCGCGACGTTGCGCTCGGTCGCGCGGATCGCTTCGATGTCTCCCGACGCTCCGAGCATGACCTCGGCCTCCGGAAGATCGAAGTCGATCGAGCCGCGCGCGTCGCGCCGCACGCGCAGGATTTCGTAGAGCTCGAGCATCCGCTCGAGCTCCGGGAAAAGGTACCCGTACTTGTCGCGGAGCTCCGGCGTCGGCGCCGTAAGGATCGCATTCACGTCCGTGTAGGTCAGCCGCTCTTTCGTCTTGATGACCGACTTGAAGACCTTGCGATCGATGAAGCGGCCGCGCTTGTCGATCTCCATCTCCGCGGAAAACGTCAGCCGTTCGACGCGCGGATTGAGCGAGCAGATGCCGTTCGAGAGCACCTCAGGGAGCATCGGCACGGCCCGGCCGGGAAAGTACACCGACGTACCGCGCTCAAATGCTTCGCGGTCGAGCCCCGAGCCTTCGGTGACGTAGTGCGCGACGTCGGCGATGTGCACGCCGAGGAGATAGTTGCCGTTGGGGAGTCTGCGGACATCGACCGCGTCGTCGAAATCCTTCGCGGTCTCGCCATCGATCGTGACGATGTTGCGGTCGCGAAGATCGACGCGGCGCGCGATCTCTTCAGGGGCGACGGCGGGCGGAACCTCCTCCGCCTCGCGCAGCACGTCGGCAGGAAAGTTGTGCGGGATATGAAACTTCCGGATCACGACCTCGATGTCGACGCCCGGCTCGCCGATGAAGCCGATCAGCTCGACGATGTGACCGTGCGCGACGTGGGACGTGCGGTCGGGGTATCGGTCGATCTCGACGTTCACCATCTCGCCGTCACGCGCGCCCATCGTTCCTTCAGGCGAGTCGATGACGATGTCCGTATCTATGCGAAAGTCGAAAGGGACGACAAAGGGGCGCGAATCGCCGGTGTGGAAGCGGCCGACGACGGTGCTGTGCGCGCGGCGGAGAACCTGCGAGACCTCGCCGACGATGAGGTCGCGATTGTGCAGCTTGCGGTAGCGCGGCTGCTTGCGATCGACGCGGACGACGACGAGATCGCCGTTCATGGCGCCCTTGATCGCCTTGCGGTCGATGTAAATGTCGGCCTCGTCGCGGCCGCCGAAGACCGTGCCGTAGCCGTCGGGATGAACTTTGATGCGTCCCGCGAGGTAGGGCGTGAATTCGAGGAGCGAGTAGCGCTTGCCGCGAACGGCGAGGATCACGCCTTCGCTCTCGAGCTCTTCGACGGCGCGATTGAGATCTTCGCGGCGGATGTCGGGGTCGGCGAGGCGCTCGTGAATCTCAGCGAGGCTGAGAAGACGATTGCCTTTCTGCCGCATCAGCTCGATGACGGCGTGGTGAAGGTCGGATTTCGAAGGTAGATCGAGGCTCATGATGTTTCCGCGCCGTGGACCTCGCAATCTGAACGCGGCGGCAAGCCGCCGCACCCCGAAGCTACGAGCGGGAGCGGTTCCGGCCGGTGCCGGTGGGGGCGGTGATGCGTTTTGCGGAAAGGCGGCGGCGAACCGGACGGATCGACTCGGCGAATCCGTTGAGCATCGTCTGCGTGCGCAACTTGTTGTGCAGCGTGTTGCGGTGCACACCGAGTTTCTTCGACGCCTGAGTGACGTTTCCGCGGCTGGCAGACATCGCAGCAACGATGTACTTTCCTTCGAATGCTTCCACTGCCTGTTCGAGAGTGATGCCGTTCCCGATCAACTCGCGAATGATTGCATTCAGCCGGTCGTCGATACTCACCATTAGATTAAGACCCTCAAGGACGTCTCGGAGGTCGCGATTCTACTACTCCCGATCCGGTCGTCACGAAGAAAATTTTCGCTGCGTGTGATGCTTGACAAATGCACCCAGTTGGAGAGAAAGCGCTGTGATGATCGTCATGCATGCGCCGATAAAAATCGTGCGCGGAATGTATCGCCAGATCACTTCATGACGACCGCGCGGCACGTCCACTCCGCGGAAAACGCCTTCAACCACACGCTTCTCCCGTTCCATTCCGTCAACGAAAACTCTCCATGAGGGCGCGTCCTGCTGCGTGATGATGAGCACGCCATCGTGTTCGCCATTCACAACGACACGCGCCTGCCGCGCATCGACCGAGAAAAGCTCGACCGTCCCTCCGCGCATCTCCGCCATCGGACGCGCGAATGGATTTGAATACGCCGTCACGCTCCGAAGACGCGCGACCTCTTCGAGCGGACGCGGCAGCGGCCTGTCCGAGAGGATGTAGCCGACCGACATGCTGCTCAGAGCCGCAAGATCGCGATTCGCGATCGCCGACGTCAGCCTGGCCATGTAGTCGTTGCGCGCTACCGGGCCCGCGGTCCACGCATCGAAGCGTCGCTGATAGAGATTCGTGTAGCCGCCAATCCACGCCTCGCGGTCGGTCATCGCTCCGCTCTCGATCCTGAGAATCTTCGCCGCGCGCCCGATGGCAGGCGTGTACGCCGAGCGTCCCGGCTCGAACGGAACGGTACGCAGCAGCGGCAACGCACGCGGCACCACGTCGGCGAGCACAACGAGCACGAGCACGAGATCGAGCCATCGCTTCGCGGGGCGAAAACGATCCCATCCAGCAACGGCCAGCGCCGCGATCGCGAGCGCACCGAATGGCACCAGTCGCGCCGGATAACGAAACGGCGTCAGCGGCAGTTGCGCGAGCAGCTCGGCACCGAATGGGATATGCCCCCCACCGCCTACGATGACCGCACCGATGAGCAGGGCAACCCATGCGAGAGTCGCGCGCGTGCGGAGCGAGACCGCGACGCCGGCGATCGCCAGAATCACGACGACGATGCCCATGTAAACGACCGGGACGAAGTGCTGCGATAGCGCCGGATCGAATCCTGCCTCGGTGAGTTTCGGAGGAATCGCGACACGGAGCCAGTCGAGCGGTCGCATCGAGTCGCGCACAATCTGCGCGCGGTCGAACCCGGCCGCGCGATCGCTTCCCCTCACCATCTCGAGAAACGGCAGCAACTGGATCGCGGAGAGACCTGCGGCGCCAAGCCCCGCGACAACGATATCGCGCACGTTGCGCGAGGCAATCACGAACAGCAGCGCCGCGAGGGCCGCGAAGAACGGCTCCCCGCCGAGAAACGCGAGCGCCAGAAACCAGGCTCCGAGCCGCGCCCGCCGCTCCAGCGCGCTCCAGATCACGAGCGGCACCCACGCGAAGGTCGCGAGGTTGTTCGACACGTCGAGCAGCGAGAGCACCGGCCCGCAGAAGGTGATCGCGACCGCGCCGATCAACGCAGAGCCGTCACTCGCCGTTCGCGCGAATAGCAGATACGAGCCGCAGCCGAGGATCGCGAGATGGAGCGCGAGGTAAAGCATGTACGCGCTCTCGAATGGCAGCGGGATGAAGAGCCACGTCGGCGGATAGAACACGCCGGTCTGCGGGTTCGCCACCCACGGCTCGCCCGACGCGCTGTATGGATTCCAGTAAGGCAGGTCGTACACCTTCAGATAGAGCGAGGTGTAGTAGCGAAGCGGCTGAAAGTAGTCGGCGTGATCGCGGAACGTGAAGACTTCGTCACGGATCAGTGCCGGGGCGAACAGCGCCGCGACGAGAACGGTGACGATCGCGAATCCGAAGAGGATTCGCGACCAGCCGTTATGCAACGGGCAACTCTACGATGAGGGCCAAGGGGGACCGAATGCAAAATGCAAAATGCAAAATGCAAAATGCAAAAAGGGCACATGCCATGACCTTTTCTGCATTTTGCATTCTGCATTTTGCATTCTGCATTTAGCTCCTCCTCGCCTACTTCGCGCGCACGCAAAAGTCCGCGACGATCTTTCGCACCAGCCGCGTCCCTTCGATGAAGAACCGCGCCCGGATTCGCTCATCCGTTCCGTGCACGCTGTCCGCGTCGTAGTAGTTCACCTTGAACGGCGCAATCCCGTAAGCGGGAATGCCGCGCGCGCGGAAGAAGCGGCTGTCGGACGTTCCGCCGCCGACGATCGCGGCGACGTCCGATCCCGGCTCGTCTTCCTTCATTGCTTTCGCGAGCAGGCGGAAGAGCTCCGTGTCGGACGAGGTCTCCGGTCCCGGCTCACCCGCCAGAAGAACCTCGACTTCGGCAGATTTCCCGACCGAGCTCTTCACCCGCTCGAGCATCGGTTCGATCTTCGTGCCGGGGAGCAGGCGGATGTCAACGTCGGCGCTCGCGCGTGCGGGAATCGAGTTCGGCGCGGCGCCGCCCGACACGCGTGTCAGCACGATCGTGTCCTGCAGCATCGAGCGATATCCGGGAGGCAGCACTTCCTCGATCTGCTTGATGTCGAGCGGCTCTTTGATCGCGCGCATCACATCGCCGCGATTTCCCGGACGCGATCTCCCCGCGTCGCGGAAGTACCTCTTCACCTCGGGGGTGAGCCGGTACGGCGTTTCGATCTTCATCACTTCATCGAGCACGCGCACGAGCTTCGCGATCGTTCCACCACCAGGCGGCGGGGAGGCCGCGTGCCCCGGCATTCCCTTCACATTCAGGCGAAGCCAGAGCGGCACCTTCTGCTGCGTCTCGATTCCCCAGAAAGTGATCTTGTCGACTGCGGTCTCGTTGTATCCGCCTTCATTGAGCACGAAGCCGACGTTCGCGAAGAGCTCGGGATTCTTCTCGAGCAGCTCCTTGCATCCGCGCAGACCGCCGAGCTCTTCGTCGGCGACGCCGAGGAAGATGATGTCGCGGCGCAACCGCGCGTTTCGACGCTTGAGATCGATCATCGCGATCATGTTCGCAACGCCGAGGGACTTCACGTCGAGCGCACCGCGCCCGAAGATGTAGCCGCCCGACTGATCGCCGGAGAACGGCGGCTTGGTCCATTCGTTTGCGACCGCCGGCACCACGTCGATGTGGTGCATCAGCAGGAGCGCCTTCTCGTTCGTGCCGGACGAGAGTTTCGCGTAGACAGACTGCCGATTCGGATCGGAGCCGACGAGCTTTACCTCAATCCCTTCCTTGACGAAGAGCTGCTGGAGAAACTTCGCCCCCGCCGTCTCGTTGCCGGGCGGGTTGGAGGTATCGATCTTCACGTACTCGACGAGCGCGACCTCGGCCTCGCGGTCGAGCGGATCGTTCTCGACTCCTTCGGCCTTCCGGCAGTTGAGCGGCGCGAGAATCGCGGCCGCGAGGAGTGTGAGTGCGACCTGGCTTCGCGTCATCAGACCGGCTGCGGAATCGTGAGCTGCACGGCCGCCTCTTCTTCCTGCGACGCCTTGTACGCCTCGAAACATGGACGGCAGCGCGCCTCGTACGACGAGTCGCCGACTTCCACCTGTGTGTTTCCGCCCGACACGCGCTGCGAGTAATGCGCGGCGCCGCGGCATCGCACACAGATCGCGTGCATCTTCGAGACTTCTTCGGCCACGGCGAGCAGCGCAGGCATCGGGCCGAACGGGCGGCGCATGTAATCCTGATCGAGTCCGGCCGCGATGACGCGGATGCCTGCGTCCGCAAGCTGCATGCAGACGTCTACGATCCCCGCGTCGAAGAACTGAATCTCGTCGATGCCGACGACCTGCACGCCGATCTCGACGCTCCCGAGAAGCTCCGCGCTCGTGGCGACGGCGAGCGCCTTGAGGCGGCGCTCATCGCGGGAGACGACTTCGTGCGTCGCGAAGCGATCATCGAGCAGCGGCTTGAACACCTGCACGCGCTGCCGCGCGATCACCGAGCGCCGCAAGCGCCGGATCAGCTCCTCCGATTTTCCGGAGAACATCCCTCCGGCAATGATCTCAATCCAACCACCGCGGTATGAATCCAAGGTTTCCCTCCGCCGGAAGGATAGCAAGTCATGCT
>JAENWF010000221.1 GCA_016650215.1 Thermoanaerobaculia bacterium | reverse complement strand
GGTGGTGGACAGAACGGCGGGCGAGGGCGCCCGCCGCCACACAGAGTCATCAGCGACCTCGCGCCAGCTCCGCTCTTGCGGCGGCCAGCTCTTTGCGGTAACGCGACGGTGGCGCGGTGCGGATGAACTGCGTGAGCGCCTCGCGCGCTCGATCACGATTTCCGGCGCGCGCCTCGACCTGCGCGATGTTGAACAACGCGTCGTACTGCCGGGGATCGATTGCGACGGCACGGCGCCACGCGTCCACGGCGCCTGTGAGGTCATCCGAACGCGCGCGCACCACGCCGAGCGCGTTCAGCGCTAGCGGAAGGCGCGGGTTGAGCTCGAGCGCACGCTGCAGAAACTTCTCAGCTCCGCGCACATCGTTGCCGCGCAGTGAGACGATCCCCCGATTCTGCAAAGCTGGCGCGTTGTTCGAGTCGATCGCGAGCACGCGCTCGAACTGCTTCACCCCTTCCTCCGGCTGCCCCTCGTCGGCAAGCGCCACGCCATACGCATTCAGCGCATCGGGATTTCGTCCGCCAGCGAGTGGCGCCAGCAGCGCCACTGCCTCACTGCTTCGCCCGGTCTCGCTGAGCAGAAGCGCGAGCTGGACGCGCGAGTCCTCGCTCGATCCGGGCGCGCGAACGACCTGGCGCAGCTGCGCGATCGCGCCGGCGACATCGTCGCTCTCCTGAAGGACAAACGCGAACAACTCCCGCCCCGCGCTCATCCCCGGCCGCGCGGCCACGAGCTCGCGCGCCCCCTTCACCGCTTCAGCCACCTTTCCTTCCGAGTACGCGGCAATCACGCGGTGCATCCTGCTGTCGATGTCGATCAACGACTTCGGATCGTCGGCTGCAGTGTACTCAGCCTTCTGCGCTGCGTTTCCCCCGATGTAACCGAGGCTTCGAAGCCGCGCGACGTCCTCGGCCGCAACGTTGCGCGGGCTCGCCGCGGCCGCCAGTCCCGCGAGCATCCGCTTTCGCTCATCGGCAGCGCGCCGGTCACTTTCGCGCAGATTCTTCTGTTCGCGCGGGTCGTCGGAGAGATCGTAAAGCTCGGCGAGCGGCAGCTCGATGTACTTCTGATCGTCGTGAATGATGCCGATGAGCGGAGCCCAGCCGCGGTTGAGCGTGGCAGAGAGCGCCTCAAAGTACGTGTCGCCGCCGTCTCCCGGCTCCAGAAGCGATTGGCCTTTCATCGACTGCGGCTGGGCGATCGAAGCCGCTGCGAGAATCGTCGGCGCGATGTCGATGTGCCGCGCACGTCTCGAATCGCGAGCGGCGGGCGCTCCTCCGCCGGCGACGATCAGCGGCACCTTCAGCGTTGACTCGTATGCGAAGAGTCCGTGGGTGAGCTCGCCGTGATCGCCGAGCGCTTCGCCGTGGTCGGCCGTCACGACGATGAGCGTGTCGCCTCCGATCAGTGGCCCGAGGTGCTCGCGAAGACGCGCATCGACCCCCGCGACCTCACCGAGGTACGGGTTGTCACGATAGCCGGAGTCGTACGGCGCCGGCGGGCGATACGGGGCGTGTGGATCGTAGAGATGGACCCACATGAATCGTTTGCGGCCGGCGGAGGCTGCCCACCACTTCGCGGCGGCGCTCAGCGTCCGCGCCGCGTCACGCTCCGGCACCACGAACTCGAGATTGCTCGCGCCCTTTCCGTAGTTGTCGTCATAGACATCAAAGCCGCGGTTCAGACCGAAGCGCGCGTCGAGAGGAAACGCGGCAACGAACGCGGCAGTCGCATATCCGTGCTGCTGGAGAAGCGTGGCAATCGTCGGATGCCGCGCGTCGAGCACGAAGCCGGCGTTGTCGCGCACGCCATGCTCGAACGGGAGCAGACCGGTGAGGATGTTCGTGTGGGAAGGCAGCGTGACGACGCTGTGCGCGTGGGCGTTCATGAATAGTGTGCCGCGCGAGGCGAGTCCATCGAGGAACGGCGTCTGCACGCGCGTGTTCCCTGCGAAACCGGCGGCATCGGCACGCCAGGTGTCGATCGTGATGAGGATGATGTCGCGCGGATGTTTCGCCTCGGGCTTTACTCCCTCGCTGCGACAGCCGGCGAGCAGCACGCACGCGACGAACAGCCGTGCGCGCCACGTCACGATGCCGCCATCTTCCGCAGCGTAGCGTCCGCAGGAAACTTCTTCAGCCCCTGAACGGCCCAATACCGCGCGCCGCGCACGTCTCCGACAGTCTTGAGCGTCGTCGAGATCGCGACGTACGACGGCGGCGTCGGCGCCTTCTCGACGAGTTGAAACACGAGCTTCGTCGCTTCCTCAGTTCTCCCCTCGGTTACGCAGAGCAGGATCAGATTCTTATAAGCCTGAGGATCGCGGGGGAAGAGCTCGATCTCTTTTCGGAACGACTGCTCCGCATCCGCGTTGCGTCCTAGGCGCGCGAGCGCATCTCCGCGAAGGTAGTGAAGCCCCTTCACCGCGCTCCCCTTCTTCGCGCTGAGAAATGCGACGGCGCGATCGGCGTAGGAGAGAGCGAGATCGAAATTCTTCCGATCCATCTCGATCCTGCCGAGCGTCATGAGCGCGAAGACCTGGTCGCGCGTTTCGAGTGCGAGCCTGGCCTCGCGCTCGGCGCCGGCTATATCGCCGCGCGCGAGATGCACGCGCGCGAGGAGATCGTGCGCGCGCCCCGGCTCCGCCTCGAGTGCAAGCTCGGCATGCTTCTCGGCCTCATCGAGGCGCTTCGCATCGAGAGAGAGCGCGGAGATCATGAGCGCGAGGTGCGTCGTGTTGGGCGACAAGCGGAATGCATTCTTCGCGGCTTCGATCGCTGCTTCCGTTTGCCCCAGGCGGTCGAGCGTGCGCGAGAGGATGTCCCAGACGTCGAGCATCCGGTCGTTGTCCGCGACGAGAGCGCGCAGAAGCGGCAGCGCCTGTTCATACTCCCCTTTCTCATAGAGCGCGAATGCCTGCCGCATATCGCCGGCAACGGAGAGTTTGTCTTTCGGATCGGGAAGCTGGCCCGCCTCCGGTGCGGCCGATCCAATGTATCCGAGCGCCGCAAGCTTGCGCGTCTCTTCGGGCGACACCGCTGCAGGTGCTGCGGCTTCCCGAATGAAAGGAGCGATCGCGGCTCGCAACGCAAACGAGCGGCGACGGTCATCGACCGCCAGGTTCTTCTTCTCCGCCGGATCGCGCGCGAGGTCGTACAACTCGGCCCGAGGTGCCTGGATGTAGTGATCATCGCCGCTGATGAGCGAGTGCATGTCGCTCCAGCCGTAGTGAAATCGCGGAAAGTACGTTTCCGAATAGATGACGCGATCGCTCGCCTCACCCTTCGCGGCGTCCAGCAGTGAAATTGCTTTCGTCGTCGCAGGCGTCGCAGTGACGGATGCAATCGTGGGGAAGACGTCACTGAGCTGAACTGGTCCGGCGACCTCTTTTCCGTGCATCGTTCCGCGCGGCAGCTTGACGATGAGGGGGACCTGCAGTGCCTCGCGGTTGAGAAGAAGGCCGTGCTCTGATTCGCCATGATCGCCGAGGCCTTCTCCATGGTCGGAAAGGAGAACGATCAAGGCATCGTCGTAGAGCCGCTTCTCTTTCAGGAACGCGAGGAAGTCACCCACGATTGCGTCAACGCGAGCGATCTCACCGTCGTAGTGCGAGGCGTAGCGGCTCAGATACGGTTCAGGGGGCGTGTAGGGCGTATGCGGCTCATACAGATGAAGGAAGTAGAAAAAGGGACGCGCGGAGTTGGCTTCGATCCACGTCTTCGCGATGGCAGTCGTCTCGGCGCCATCACGCTGGACACTGCCGATATTCGCCCCGCTGTTCGCCGGATCGATCTGGTCGTCGTACGCGTCAAACCCGCGGTCCATGCCGGTCTCGCGGCGAAGGACGAACGCCGAGACCGCGCCTCCGGTCGCATACCCGTTCTTCTTGAGGAGCTCGGGCAGTGACGGCACTTTGCTGCTGAGACGAAATCCGATGTTGTCGCGCGCGCCATTCTCGGCGGGAAGCGTGCCGGTGAACATCGTCGCGTGCGAAGGAAGCGTCAGCGGGACGTGTGAATACGCACGCCGGAAGAGAATCGAATCAGCGCGCAGCGCATCGATGGCCGGCGTCTCCACACCCGTGTAGCCGTACGCGGGCAGGTGATCCGACCGGAGCGTGTCGATCGAGATCACGATCACGGGAGTGCGGTTTGACGGACGAACGTCGCCGCGACGGCAGCTCGCCAGCAGCAAAGACAGTGCAGCAATGAACGCGAGAGCTCGCATGAGGGCCAATCGAAGGCGAGACACATTCTACGGAAAAGAAAACCGCCGGGCGCAGGGCCCGGCGGTTTCGTTACGACAGCCTGACTGGAAATCAGAACGCGATTTTTGCCGCGACCCGGAAAATCCGCGGGCTCATGACTTCCTCGATTGCATCTCCGGTCTCATTCGGAGTGTCGAGGGCCCGGTAGAGCCGGTTGTTCCGCTGCAGCACAACGCGATTGTTCGTGACGTTGAACAGCTCCGCTGCGATCTGCAATCCAACGCCGCCGAGCTTGAAGTCCTTCGCAAGCCGAAGGTCGACTTCCATCATGTTGGGAAGTCTGGTCTCGCCAAGCTCCTCGATCAGAACGCGACGTCCGCTGATCCGGTAGTAGTACGGCACGGGATAGCCTTCGCGGCCCGTGACGTTGGCCCCCATGGTCATCGTCCACGGCAACTGCAGCAACCCGCTGAGGGCGTACTGCCACCGCGAGTTGATGTACGTGTTGGTGTGCGAGCCGTACGACTTGTCCAGCGCGATCGATCCATCGCAGCTCGAACATCCGAAGTTGTTGTTCGGGATCGGGTTGGGTGGCTGCAGCAGTCGCGTCGGGTCTTCAATGCCGCGATCGCTGTCGATGTGCTGTTTGCGATCGTTCCATGTGAAGCTGGCGCGTGCCATCCATCGGTTCGACATTCGCTTGGTGGCGAAAAGATCGAAGCCGCTGTAGGTCTGGAAATAGTCGGGCCGGGTCGTGACGACGGTAAACGGTGCGGCGACGAGCTGTTCGCAGTTCGTGACGGTGAACGCCTGTCCGTTCGGCAGCACGCCACTCGCTTGTGTTGACGGTGAGGTGCAGTCGAAATCGGCGGGCCCGAGGTAGTCGCCCTGGCCCTGATGCTTCTCATGAACCTGCCACCAGAAGTCGGTGAACTTGCGGTAGGAGTAGTTCGCACCGAAGGAGAAGTCGTTCCCGACCTGACGCTCCATGCCGATGATCAGCTCATCGGTCTTCGGCGCTTCCATGTTGTAGTCGAAGCGCGCGGTCTTGGAGCTCGGGTTGGGATTGCCGGAATCGATATTGCCGTAGGTCCCATAGACACCGCCGTCGAAATCGACCTCGCCGCGCTGGACGGTCTTGTCGCCGTTCGCGTCGGTCCAGTAGTAATAGATTCCCGCGGCGTAGCTGAACGAGTTGCCGGCGCTCATGAGATTCCCGCCAAGCTGGTCGACGTATCGGTTGTAACCGCCGCGAACGAGAGTCTTGTCGCCGAGCTTGTAGGTGAATCCAAGCCGCGGCGAAATGCTGTTCCACTCGAGATCCTTGGTGTCGCCCGCAAGCGTTACGGTCTGCAGCACGTCGGCCGCGAGGGGGTTCGCGTCAAACGTCAGCGTGGCGTTGCGCCCCTTCTGGAGGTCGTAACGCAGGCCGGCCTGCACGGTCAGATCGCCGAACGTGAGCGTGTCGCCAACATACAGATCGTTGTACTTGACAACGTAGTCGTTCCTGCCCGAACGGGTGAGCAGCGCGACCCCACCACCCTGCGAGAAGTCGCCGAGAACGTTCGTCGTCGGATAGTTGCTGAGCGAGGTGACAGGGGCCTTGCGATAGCCGAAACCGAACTTCAACTCGTGATCCAGCGAGCCGGTTTTGACAAAGTACGCGCTGTCGGCGCGGTACGAGTCCTGAGGACGCTCGGTCTCGTACGTGAAGTACCCGCGATGCCACACGCCGTCTTCGTCGATGTACGGCTGATTCGTCCCCTGCGTAGGTGTGAATGCGAAGGGGCTGAAGACGTGCGAGTACAAACCGGTGAGGTAGAAATTCTGATTGAAGATATGCGTGTCTTCGAGTTTGTACATGTGGGTGGGACCGCTCTGATTGACGGTCGCATCGGGAGGATGCTGCGCGTCTGCATAGCGGCCGAACTTCAGCTTGTCGCCGTACGTGTAAAAGTACGTCGCGCTATTGTTCGGAATCAGTTGCAGGTTGATCTTCGCATTCCAGTCCTTCAGAACCGTGTTGTCCCGGTTGACCGGCGTGTCGATCGGCTGACCGACGAAGAGCTTGATGTCCTGCTTGGCGTAGGCACCCCAGAACCAGAGCTTGTCCCGCATGATCGGGCCGCCGATGTCGGCGCTCCAGTTGCTGTTGCGGTTGATGGCGTTGCCGTTCTCGAGGTAATCCGCCGCTTCGCCGCTCGGCTGCGTGTCGGACTGCCATTCGCTGTCGGCAAGAAAGTAGCGGGCGCCACCCTTGAACTCATTGGTGCCGCGCTTGGTCACCATGTTGAGCTGGGCGCCGGGCGTCTGAATCCGCGGGTCGCTACCACCGGTGCTCACCTGGATTTCTTCGAACGAGTCGAAGTCGTAGTAAGTCGGCGTGCTGCCGATCGCTCCAACGTCTGTGATGTTCACACCATCGACGTTGAAGGTCTTCTGCGTGTCGCTCGCTCCTCGTGCGACAACCACGTCCTGCTGACCGCTTTCCGATCCGCCGACATTCACGCGGTCGAGCTGGACGCCGGGGGCGAATCCCATGATGACGAACGGATCGCGTCCGGTCGGGAGCTCTTCGAGCTCCGTCCGGGTGACGACCGCTCCCGTCCCCATTTTCTTGGTATCGATCAGCGGCGCCTCGGCCGTGACCGTAATCGACTCGGCCATCGCCGGGGCGACCGTCATCGCGACTTCCGAGTTCTGTCCGACGCTGACACGGATGTTCGAACGAACCGCTTTTCCCAGCCCCGACAACTCGGCCGTCACCGTGTAGACGCCCGGCGAGAGATTGAGAAAACGGTAGTCCCCGTCACCCCCGGTCACGAAGACCTGAGGCGCAGCGACCCCGGTCAGTGTCACGCTGACCCCGGGAAGCGGCGAGCCATCTTTGGCAGTGACCGTTCCAAAGATGTTGCCGGATTGATACTGAGCATGAGCGTTGAGCGTGAGGAGAAACAGCAGAGACAGTGAGGTGAGGACGACACGAAATACCGGGGGTAGGCGTCGAGTCATAGAGGGTCCGCTCCTTTCAAGTCGTGTTGAAAGCGAACATCGCGTCAACGCAAACGGACCGCGCGCCGGGGAAGGACCGTCGTGTCGTGATGCCGCGCCAGTTGTCTAAGTGAGCGAAACGTTACCACCGAACGTTCGGGGTCGTGTCACGGGCGTGTTCCATTTATCAAACTTCGGAAGTTAGATTTTTGAATTCGGAAGTTAGATTTTTGAAGATGGATTGACAGGCTGAGAGCGGTCAGCTCTTCGACTCCTTCATCCTGAGCGAAGCGAAGGATCTACTGAGAGCACAAGCTACGCGCGTGCACGTCTCGAAGAACGCGTCGCGTGCAAGAGATCGACCCTCGCTCGTGCTATCAGAAGACCCTTCGCTTCGCTCAGGGTTGGGGAATCTTCGCTACTGCGGCTGACTGGCGAGCGCGCTCTCGTGCTCGCGCGTGTGCAAGTCGCTGATCTTCGTGCGGATCTTCGACTCGACGCCATTGAGTGTGAAGTCTCGCGCCACGCGGATCGCGTTCTTGATCGCTTTCGCGCTCGAGCGGCCGTGGCAGACGATGCATCCGCCGTTGACTCCGAGGAGTGGCGCGCCGCCGTATTCGGAGTAATCCATCCGCTTCTTCAACTCGTCGAAGGCGCTGCGGAGCAACAATGCGCCAACCTTCCTCATCGGGCTGCGCGTCACTTCTTCACGCAGCGTCCGGCTCACCATTTCGCCGAGCGCCTCCGAGGCTTTCAACACGACGTTGCCGATGAAACCGTCACAGACGATGACATCGGCGTTTCCGTTGAAGACATCGCGCCCTTCCGCATTGCCGATGAAGTTGAGGCCCGTCTCCTTCATCACGCGGAACGTCTCCTTGGTCAGCTCGTTTCCCTTGCCTTCTTCTTCTCCGATCGAGAGGAGTCCGACGCGCGGCTCGGCAACGCCGAAGATCGTCTGCGCATAGAAATGGCCCATGACGGCGAACTCGCGCAGGTGACTCGGCTTCGAATCGACGTTGGCGCCGACATCGAGCAGAACTGTATGTCCGTGCGGGTTGGGAAGAATTGCCGCGAGCGCGGGGCGGTCGACGCCCTCGATCATGCCGAGGACCATGTAGGCTGAGCTCATTGCGGCGCCGGTGTTGCCGGCCGAGACCATGGCATCCGCGCGCTTCTCGTTGACGAGATTCGCGCAGACGCGGATCGACGAGTTTCGCTTCCTGCGGATCGGCGTCAGCGCCGGCTCGCCCATCTCCACGACTTCACGCGCATCGACGATCTCTATTCGTGGAGGAATGGAGCCACTCAGCGACGCGAGTCGCTGGCGAACAACCTCTTCCTGGCCAACGAGCAGGATCTCAACCGGATACGCGGCCACCGCCTCGAGCGCGCCCTTGATGATCTCGTCGGGCGCATGATCGCCGCCCATCGCGTCGAGCGCGATCCGGCACGATCTGTTACTACCGCCGGCCAGCATCCCAGGGGTTACAGGACGTCCTTGGTGAGGATGACTTCGCGGCCCTTGTAAAACCCGCACTTCGGGCAGACGCGGTGCGGAAGCTTCGCCTCGTGGCACTGCGGGCACGTCGAGAGCGACTTCAGCTTGAGGAAGTCGTGCGCGCGACGGGTGTGGGTTCTCGCCTTCGAATGGCGGCGTTTTGGATTTGGCATCGTGAGACTCCTTCAGTTCTCTTAGGCGGACTGGCCCGCCGCTACACTTCTTTCTTCTTCAGTTGCGCGCGAATCCCCTCGAGGGCAGACCAGCGCTCATCCGTCGCCAGCTGGTCGCAAGAGCACTCCTCGCGCGACTTGTTGGCTCCGCAGCGCGGGCAGAGGCCGAGACAGGCCTCATCGCACAACGGCTTCATCGGGATCGCAAGCTGGATCTGCTCGAGAGCAAGATCCCGCAAAGGTACCGTCCGCTCCGTATAAAACTCGACGTCGAGTTCCTCGTCGGAGATCTCGACTTCCTCGTTTTCCTCTCCGAGAGACTCTGGACGGGGCCGGAATCTTACGTGAAAGGAGGAAGCGTTCGCAAACGGATACGGCTCGACACAGCGCGAGCAGGTCAGATCGGCCGTGAAGTTGGCCGATCCGTCGACAATGTATTCGCCCGCGATGTGGCCCTTGTCTGCCGTCGCATCGATCGACACCGCTCCGGCGTTCGCGATCTCATCCCCTTCGACCTCGCCGGCACTGAGCTCGTACGACCCGCGACAGGTCTGCGGCCCGTGCTTGTCGATCTCGTCGAAACTGATGATTTCATTCATGGTTGGCTGCGAAGGTACACGGTGGGGCCGGGCACCGGATTCATCCCCTAACCTCTTGAGCCGCCGAATCTATTTCGACACGACCCGTACGCGCAACTCCTCGGCCCCTGGCGGTTGAAGAAGAGCCGCATCAATTGACGATGCCCCCTCGAGCGCGCGAATCCACTTCCGCAGATCGCGAGCAGAGCGGTACAACCGCGGCGCGACGACACGAAGCACGGTGTTGTCGCCCAGTTTCTCCAGCAGAGGAACGAGTCGCCGCGGGTCGGCGCGGATTGCCCATTCATGATCCGGCCAGGGCGAGGCGACGCGCGTTTCGGCGACGTACTTCGGCAGGCTGTCGCGGTCGAGCGCGATGAGAATCTCGCCGTTACGCTCCTCGATGGCGCCGAATGTCTCGACGACCGCGCGGATCTCCTCGGCCGAAGCCCTGGG
>JAENWF010000220.1 GCA_016650215.1 Thermoanaerobaculia bacterium | reverse complement strand
CCACTGACCGCGCCGCCACGCGGCAGTCTCGCGCCATTCGGGTTGCAACGGCTGAGGAGGCGACGGCTGTGTGACCATGCACAACACGGTGAATTGCGTGAGAATCGCCGTCACAAATGCGTGGAACGGATCGAAATACCCGAATCCGAGAAACAGAAAGAAGCTGAAGAAGCCGATCGTCGCAGAGGCGATGACGGTCACCTGCGCCCAGTGCGCGCCGCGGCGGATGCCGAACCACGCAAGTGCGATGTAGAAGAGGCCGACACTCAACATTGTGCCGGCGAGAGACACGCGGTCGTGGGCCATGAACGGCAGCAGCCGCGGGTTGATGCTGGCCAGTTGATCGCGCGTCATCCCGCAGAGACTCTCGTCGTACGGAAGGACTACGCGAGTCGATGCGATCACGAGCGCCAGCAATCCTCCCCCGAACATCGCTGTACCGAGGAGGAGCGCCCAGAACCATGAGCGCCGCGCAGCGTCCAGACTCAACGGTTCGGGCTCGGCGGGAACCGGCATCTCGGCGAGGAGAGCTTCGTTGCAGCGTTTCACCAACCCGGGCCCCGAGCTGATGAGACCTGCGTCCACAACCGCCACATTCGCGCCGGCGGAGAGCAACTGCCGTGCGTCGTGAGGTTCATTGACGCCGCCGGCCACGATGATCGCGCGATCGGGCAATGTCAGGCGCAACGATCGCGTGAGTGCGGCTGCGCGTGCGGCCTCGCCGTGAATCCAGACGCCGGCAGCTCCGGCATCCATCGTGGTGCGGGCGAGATTCTCCGCTTCCGCGTCGTCTGCGCGGATGCGTACAAGCACGGGACAATCGCCGAGCGCGGCATCCACATCACCTGCCTCTACGCTCCAAAAAGCGGCGTGCCTTCCCAATTGCCCGATGATCCGGCGAATGGACGCAGTGTCACCGGCCGCGATCCGAACGCAGACAGGAATGCTGCGCGAAACCTTCTCCATCTTTTCTGCGACCGATGCGACACCGACGTTGTGCAGGCGCCCTTCTGCCCCAACGACTCCCGTTTTCAGGTCGACTTTCCACGCAATCGTTCCTTCAGTCGCGCGTTCAGCTACGGGACCGACCTCGATGAGCCCCGCGCCAAATCGACTGAACGCGGCCAGCGCCTCAGCTGCCGGATCGATCAGCGCGCCTATGGCGATTGGTCCCGCGAGCTCGGTCGAATCCACCCTCGTGCGCAAGCGGCTGTCGGCGCGCATATGCCCCATGAAGTCGATGGCGGCGAGCCCGAATCGGTGACGCGACAACATCCCCAGAGTAAAAACTGCCAGACGTCGCGCGCGTTCGGGTCCCAGACTGAGCATCAACGGCCGCAGCACGGTCCGATAGCTCCAATCAGGCATGCCGGGGATGGTACAGCTACTCGTCTTACCTGGTATCTCCGCGACAAGCCTTTAGCCGAATAGTGTTCCCTGCGCAGTACGACGCCGGAACGATTCGGTAGAGAGCTCGCGATCGTCTTCGTTGAGGCCGAGGCGGCGGCAGGTGACGTCGAAGAGCTGTTCGACGTTATCGGCGTACTGGCCCTCGCCGCGACCGCGAACTCCCCATCGCGCGTCGTAGAGTTTTCCGCCGCGCAGATCGCGGACGCGGTTGAGCACTTTGTCTTTGCGGTCGGGGTAGTGTTCGATGAGCCACTGCTCGAAGAGAGGAGCGACTGCCCACGGGAGCCTAAGCATGACGAAGCCGGCCCAGCGCGCGCCTGCTTTCTTCGCGGCGTTGAGGATCGCAGGGATCTCGTGCTCTGTGATCGCAGGGATGACCGGCGCGACCATTACGCCGACGGGGATGTTCGCCGCCGCGAGTGCTTCAACCGCCGCGAGGCGCAGCTCCGGAGTCGCCGCGCGCGGCTCCATGATGTTCGCGACGTGCGGATCGACGGTCGTGATCGAGAGGAAAACGCGAACCGCGCGATACTTCGCGAGCTCGCTCAGCACGTCGATGTCGCGCGTCACGAGGTGGCTCTTTGTGATGATCGCGACCGGATTGCGGAAGTCGGCGAGCACCTCGAGGCAGCGCCGCGTCAGACCGAGCCTCCGCTCGATCGGCTGATAGGGATCGGTGACGCCGCTCATCACGAGCAACTTCGGATCCCACTTCGGCGAATTCAGCTCGTCGCGCAGCAGCAGCGGCGCGTCTTCCTTCACCAGAATCTTCGTTTCGAATTCGAGGCCGGCCGAGAGTCCGAGGTACTCGTGCGTCGGCCGCGCGAAACAATAGATGCAGCCGTGCTCGCAGCCGCGGTACGGGTTGATGCTCGCCTCGAAGCCGACGTCGGGACTGTCGTTGGTGACGATGATCGTCCGCGTCGGGTCGCGATAGAACGATGTCCGCGGCGAGATCTCGCCGTCCTCGAGTGGCGTCTCGTCATCGCGGACGTACTCGAGCGACTCGAAGCGGTTCTGCGGATTCCATGACGCCCCGCGGCCTTTGATCACGAATCCAGCCTACAGGTCGCGTCAAGAAAATCTACGACGTGTGGAGATCGCGCAGCCGTCGCAGTTGCGGCACTTTCCAGGCGGTCACTGCGACGACGAGCAGCGTCATGCAACCGCCGAACACGACCGACGGCACGGTGCCCATCAAGCGCGCCGCAACGCCCGACTCGAACGCGCCGATCTCGTTCGACGCACCGATGAACATCTGATTCACTGACGACACGCGCCCAAGGAGATGGCCGGGGGCGCGCATCTGCAGCAGGAGCGCGCGGATGACGACACTGACGCCGTCGACGACGCCGCTCGCGAGCAGCAGCAGGAACGACAGCACGAAGTTTCTCGAGAGCGCGAAGCTGATCATGAATACGCCGAAAAGCGCGACGCATGTCAGGAGCACGCCACCTGCGCGACGCGACGGAGCGCGATGCGCCATCAGAATTCCAACCGCAATCGATCCGACCGCCGGCGCAGCACGGAGTACGCCGAGCCCTTCAGGCCCTGCGCCGAGAATCACCGCGAAGATCGGCAGGAGCGCGGTCGCACCGCCGAACAGCACAGAGAAGAGATCGAGCGACATCGCGCCGAGCAGCACCGGATCGCGCCAGACGAAACGGACTCCGCTCATGATGCTTTCGACCAGCGGCTGCTCTTCCGGCGGCACCGGCCTCACGCTGTGCCGGACGAAAACGAAGCCGAGCAGCGAGACCAGCATCAGTGCGACGACGGTGATGTAGGCCGCCTTCGCGCCTGCGAATCCGTAAATCAGACCACCTGCCGCCGGCCCTGCAATCGCCGCGAGATGCCACACCGACGAGCGCCACGCGACCGCGCTCGGATAGAGCTCGCGCGGAATCACCTCGGCGCTGAGCGCGCTCACCGCCGGACGGACGAAACTCCGGCCGATGCCGCCGAGAAATACCAGCCCATAAATCGACCAGATGCCGTACGACGCGAGGAGGTCCGGCTGCAGCGTCACTACAAGGAGAAGAATCGAGGAAAGCGTCATCCCGGCCGCGCCCGTGATCGCGAGAGGACGCCGCGGCATCACGTCCGCCAGATGTCCCGCGTAGAGCGCGAACCCGAGCAGCGGGATCGCCTCGGCGAGTCCGATGAGGCCGAGGGAGAGCGGGTCGCGCGTGATCGCAAACACCTGCCATCCGATGACGACGATCTGCGCCTCGCGCGCAAACGTCAGCGCCGCGTGGCCCGTCATCAGCCATCGGAAGTCGTGAACGCGCAGCGCGGCGTAGGGATCCGGTTGTCGAGCCAATGAGGGTTACGCGATCGCCCGGAACTCGGCGTCGCTCAGTTTGATCGACGCGGCCGCAACGTTCTCTTCGAGGTGCTTCAGGTTCGAGGTTCCCGGGATCGGGAGGATCACCGGCGAGCGCTTCAGCAGCCACGCGAGCGCTACACCTTCCTTCCCCTTCGCCAGCTTGCCGACCTGCAACGGATACCAGGGGATGAAAGCGATGTTCTCCCGCTCGCAGTAGTCGAGCACAGGCTCCCACTCGCGATCCGCGAGGTTGTAGCGGTTCTGCACGCTGACGACATTGAAATGCTTCCGCGCGCGCTCGATCTGCTCGATCGTCACCTCGGAGAGCCCGATGTGCCGGATCTTTCCCGCGCGCTGCGCGTCGCTCAGCACCGCGAATTGATCGGCCTCGGGCACCTTGTCGTCGATGCGATGCAGTTGATAGAGGTCGATGCGGTCGAGCTTCAAACGCCGCAGACTCCCATCGAGCTCTTCGCGAAGCCGCTCGGGCCTGCAGTTCATTTCCCACTTGCCTGGCCCGGAGCGATCGAAGCCGCCCTTCGTGGCGATGACGAGGTCCTTCTTGTAGGGATGCAGCGCTTCAGCAATCAGTTCCTCGCTGACGTGCGGTCCGTAGGATTCGGCAGTGTCGATGAGATTGACGCCGAGCTCGATGGCGGCACGAAGCACGTCGATCGCCCCCTGCCTGTCCCTCGGCGGCCCCCACACTCCCGCGCCGGTGATGCGCATCGCGCCGTATCCGAGGCGATGAACCGGAAGGTCGCCGCCGAGCATGAACGTGCCGCTGTCCGCTGCGTTGGGTCGATTCATGATGGGAACGATATAACGGGGCGACGAGTGACGCGTGAGTCCTTCTGGAGTGCGGTCTATGTTTGTGTGGCGGCGGGCGCCCTCGCCCGCCGCGGTTTCTGTGTGCCGTTCCCAACCCCGCCCGAGCGGAGCGGGCGAGGGCGCCCGCTCCCACACACACATCGCGCATCCCGTAGTGGCTCGAGCATCGCCGGCGGCATGGCCGCCACTCTCCAGAAGTATCAGCCGGCGGGGACGCCGACTGGCGTCACGGCGGCGCGGTCTTCTTCGCTTGTGCGAATGCGGACGACCTTATCGACCGGGAGAACGAAGATCTTGCCGTCTCCGACCTCGCCGGTGCGCGCTCCTGCGATGATCGCTTCGACCGCAGCATCGACGAAGTGGTCGGAGACGCCGATCTCGATCCGCACTTTGTCCGACAGCTCCATCTTCACCGTCGTTCCGCGATAGGTCTCGACGCGCTCGATCTCGCCGCCATGACCCTGCACGCGGCTGATGGTCAGCCCCTTTACTTCGGCGCGGAAGAGTTGCTCGAGAACCGAACTGAGACGCTCGGGACGGATGACCGCAACGACGAGCTTCATGAGTCACTCCTTTTGTCGAGCAGAAGGATCGCGCCTTCGCCGCGGCTGTACGCCTCTTCGCCGTGCTGGGTGAAGTCGAGTCCCTGACCTTCTTCGCGCGCGTCCGCACGAAGCGGGATGACGAGCGCGATCGCTTTCAGGATCACGAACGTCAATACACCGCTGTAGACGATCGTCACGACGATCGCGATGGCCTGCGGTCCCATCTGCGCCGCATTGCCGAAAAGAAGACCATCTGCGCCGGCCTCGTTCCAGCTCTTCTGCGCGAAGACTCCGGTGAGCAGCGCGCCGAGAACTCCGCCGATGCCGTGCGCGGCGATGACGTCGAGCGAGTCGTCGAGCCTCGTGCGCGCGCGGTAGAGCAGCGCGTAGTAGCTCGGAATGGCGGCGACCGCGCCGATGACGAGCGCCGCCATCGGGCTGATGAATCCTGCCGCGGGAGTCACTGCGACGAGACCGACGACGATGCCGGTCGCCGCGCCGACCGCGGTCACTTTTCTGGTCCGCATCAGATCGAGAATCGTCCAGACGACGAGCGTCGCGATTGGCGCCAGCATCGTGTTCACGAATGCGAGCGCCGCGATGCGGTTCGCTCCGAGGGCGCTTCCGCCGTTGAATCCGAACCAGCCGAGCCAGAGGAGGCCCGCGCCGAGAAGTGTGAAGGGGACGTTCTGCGGAAGAATCGCCTGGCGTGCGTAATCCTTGCGCGAGCCGACGACGAGCGCGCAGACGAGTGCGGCCGCAGCGGCGTTGATGTGGACGACCGTGCCGCCGGCGAAGTCGAGCGCGCCGAGCTTCGCGAGAAAGCCGCCACCCCACACCCAATGCGCGATGGGCGCGTAGACGACGAGCGACCAGATCGTGATGAACGCGAGGTACGCGCTGAAGCGCATCCGCTCGACGATCGCGCCCGAGATCAACGCCGCGGTGATGATCGCGAACGTTCCCTGATACGCGAAAAAGAGGAGATGCGGAATGGTTCCCTGCGTCTCCAGCCCGACGCCGCGGAGAAAAAAGTATACGCCGCCGCCGCACCATGGCGATCCCGGCCCGAATGCAACCGAGTAACCGAAGAACGCCCACGCGAGGCCGACGAAGCCGAGCGAGGAGAAGCTCATCATCAAGGTGTTGAGCGCGTTCTTTGCGCGGACCATCCCGCCGTAGAAGAAGCCGAGTGCGGGGGTCATGACGAGGACCAGGGCGGTGGAAATCAGAAGCCAGGCGGTGTCGGCGCCATTCGGCATGCGTTGCACCTCGCTCGTTGAAGTATACGGGGTGAAAGAGGGGAAGAGCTGATGGAGGCCGGAAGACCCGTCCGCCATGGATTCATTGCGGTCCCGACGGCTCGAGCAGTGCCGGGCGTTCGGTCCTGTTGAAACTCCGAAGCTTTGGCAGCCACTGCGTGCTGCAAATCCCGACTGTGATGAGATCGAGCAGGATGTAGAGGATCCCTACGCCGCTCGGTGGATTTGCAGAGCGCAGACCAACGAACGGGACGACAGCGGCCCACTGCCAGTTGCCAATGGCGGTCCCGAGCCATTCGAGAAGGATGGTGTATGCGAAGCAGGTCGAGAGAAGAAGCTGGTTGCGGGACCGTACGAGCAGGATCGCAGCGCCGATCCACCAGACAAGTCCCCACTGATCGCGATAGAAGAGAAAGCTGAAGGCCGCGATGATGCTGCCGCTGATGAGCACCGCACGCGCGATGGATCGCGAATGACGTCGCAGCGCAGGCTGCAGCGCACTTTCGGCAGCCAGCGCGTAGAAGACGCCGTGACCGAACGGGACATACAACGGGATGAGCGCGTTGCGATAGGTGTACAAGCCCCAGCCCAGCGACAGGACGATCTCGCCCGCGGTCGCGACGATGATCGCGGTGATGATCTGGCGCGGTTCGACGTCGGAGCCTCGCGCGAAGACGAAGAGAAACATCAATGTGGCAAGGCCGAGGGCGAGCTGCGGGATCAGGCCGCGCGTGTCGGCGATCAGCAGCGCCGGGATATAGAGAAGCGCGGCGGCAAGAAAAAGCACGAAGCGGCGTTGCATTCGCCCGCATTGTGACTGATCGCGGGTTCATCTGTGACAAACTCACCTCCTTCCGCATGAACCAGCACGCATCACCCCAGCCTGCGTCAACCGTCCCGGAGCCGTCCTACGCCGAGCGCGTCCGGACGCTTCTCGAGACTGAGAGCCTCGGCACGCTCGCCACGCAATCGGTCAAGCATCCCGGCTTTCCGTTCGCGTCAGTGATGCCATTCGCACTGGTCGAGAATGCCGCGCCACTGTTCCTCATCAGCGGGATGGCGATTCACACGCAGAATCTGCTCGCCGATCCGCGCGCCAGCCTGCTCGTGATGCAAAGCGGCAGCGGTTCTGATCCGCTCGGTTCCCCGCGGGCGACGCTCGTCGGCTCCGTTCGCCGGATCGACAATGCCGGCGAATCGCTCCGCCGCGCGTATCTCGACCGCCATCCTTCAGCGCAGCATTGGATCGCGTACTCCGATTTCTCGTTCTTTCAACTCGACGTGGCGCAGATCTACTTCATCGGCGGATTCGGTGTGATGGGATGGGTTGCCGCTTCCGATTACGCCGCCGCTGACGCAGATCCGCTCGCCAGTGCAGCGGCCGGGATCATCGAGCACATGAACCGCGATCACGCCGATTCGCTGCGAGACATCGTGCGCCGCCTCACCGATCTCGAGCCCGTGGAGGCGACGATGGTCGCTTGCGACCGCCTCGGATTTGTCGTGCGCGTGCAGACGGCCGACGGGATGAAGGGACGACGGATCGCGTTCCCGGAGCCGGTGATGTCGCGTGAAGCCGCTCGCGCAACGTTCGTCGCAATGGCGAGAGAGTCGCGCGAGCGTTAGATTTTTCCGCCTTACAGCTTCAGCTTTCCCGTTACGGCTTTGCACGTGCCGATCTGCGCAGTGGCACGAACTGTTTTCCCGGGCTTGAGGTTCAATAGCGACAGGGGAATGCGCGTCACGAGGACGCCGCCCTCGTTCATCGCGCGCGGTCTATCGTCGCCGAGGTCGGCGGTATCCATGTCGGTGCCGTCCTTTTCGATATCGACATCAAGGACGTTCGCGTACACCGGTTTCGATCGCGCGTTGCCCTTGCCATCCTGATACTCGAGCGTCACGCTCGTGCCGTACTGCGAGTAGCCGATCCCGTACTCTGACCCCTTCCCCTCTTTGAGCAGGTAGGTCGGCGTGAATGATCCCTCGTAAATCTGTCCCTTCGCACTCGATGCGCGGTTCATGCTGCCGCCGCCGAGATACCAGGTGAGCGGTTTGGGGAACGTCGTGGCGACGACGAGGGCCGTATTGTCGACGGCGAAGTGCGCCGTCACAGTTCCGCCGAGCGGCGCGCAGGGAATGGAGAGGGTCGTTCCGCCGGTACTCGCTCTCTTTTTCCACGGCCCGCCGAGGATCGCCGCGATCTCGGCGTTCTCGCGTTCGAGAGCGCGATCGAGCGCGGTCTTTCCTTCGCCATCCTTGATGCTGGCATCGGCGCCGGCCCGCAGCAGCTCCATCACGATCTGTCCATCGCCGTACAGACTGGCCACTTCGAGCGCGGTCCATCCATCGGAATCGACTCCGTTGAGCGGGGCATCGGTCGCGAGCACGTGACGCACGCTCGCCAGATCGCGCCCGTACGTGGACATCAGAACCATACTCATGCCGTTCGGACCGGCTTCCGGCATCTTCGCGCCGGCTTTGATCAAGTACTCGGCCGCGCTGCCGCGGCCGTTGAAGAGCGCCAGCACGAGCGGCGTCCATCCCTTCTTCTCAGCCTTGTTGACGTTTGCCTCCGCCGCGATCAGCTCTTTGACGGCGCTCCAATGTCCGGCTGCGGACGCGTAGTGAAGAGCGGTCCATCCGTCATTGTCGGTCGCGTCGACCTTCGCGTCGTTCTGGAGGATCAGCCGCACCATTCCCTCCTGCCCCGCGGACGCGGCCCCCATGAGCGCCGTCAGGCCGTCGGTGTTCACGGCCTCCACGCGCGCTTTCGCTTTCACCAGTGCTTCGACGACCTGCCGTTGCTTTCCGAAGAGGGAGTGCACTGACGAAAGGATCAGCGGAGTGTTCTTCTCCGCGTCGCGCGCGTTGACATCGGCGCCCGCGGCGATTGCCTCCAGGATGTCGTCCTGATCGCCCGCGGTTGCAGCGGCGAGCAACTTCGCGGTCGCCGCCGCCTTCTCTTTTGCCGTGGCGGCAAGGGCACTGCCGGCTGAAAACAGGATGAGGACAGACAGCGCAACGGAAACCTTCGAGCGCATGGATACCTCCTCGGAGACTTTACAGGTCGGAGGATGCATTCTACGCCTCGCGCGACGTAGAATTCCGCTTCCCCAAAACCAACAACCAGCCCCGGAAACATCGCAGGAGGCGCGTCATGACTCTCCGTCACATCGGGTTTCTTCTCCTCTCGGTTTTCATCGGAATCCCGTCCATCTTTGCCCTCGACAGCGGGAAAGCGGAGGGAACGGTCACCATCAACCGCAAGCCCGTCAAGTTGAAGTACGCGTTCGCGAAGAAAGAAAAGGATTTCGACGAGAAGGATCGGTGGGTCGTCGTGCTCACCGACCGCGTCGTGTCGCGGTCCGTGCTCGGCGATGAGCAACGCCTGAAGAAGGCCGTTGAGAACGGCGAGGTGGTTGCGGCGGTTCTGAAGTTTGACGAGGCCAAGGCCCTCGAGCAGGTCGAGGTCCGGTCAAAAGCGCTGCAGCACAAGTCCATGCCGCTCGGCGGCACGAACTTCAAGCTCACCGGCGTCGCGTTCAGCGCGGATGCGATCGAGGGCTCGGCCGCGACAATTGAGGATCAGGAGTTCTTCTCGGATGTTGCTGCGATGAGTGCAAAGTTCCGCGCGCCTCTCGGCAAGGATGGGAAGTTCGGCGAGAGCGCGGCTGCGACGGCCGAGCTTGCAGCCTCACGCCCGAAGATCGCCGACGGTGGCGCGAGCGGGACGCTGAAGCTCGACGGCGCCACCATAAAGCTCATGCACTCCATCGCCCGGACGAAGCCGAACTCGTTCGACGAAAAGAAGACGGACGTGGTCGTGCTCCTCACAAACGAACCGGTGACCGCAGAGATGCTGCTCGACGAGCGGAAGATGTTCGCCGCAGTCGAGTCGGGAACCCTTCGCGGGTTGAAGGTGACCATCGATTCCGACGAGAAGCCGTATCACCTGCAGATGCTCGACCCGAAGGCGAGCTTCCAGCTCAGCGGCTCCGGCTTCTGGAATTTCGACGCGTATGACTTCAGCGATCAGCACGTCACCGCGAAGTTCTACACGACGGAAATGCAGGAGTTCATGGACAAGCACAAGTACTCGTACGACGTCACTTTTGCGGTTCCGGTGCTGGCCATCAAGGCCCCGGAAGAGCTGACGATCGACGCGTCGACGGGAACGAAGCTGCCGAGCGGCGGCGGTGATGCCGGCAAGGCCTACATCGCTTTCGATAAGGCTTCGCGGGCCGGAAACTTCAACGAGATGAAAAAGTACGCGTCGAAGACGCGTGAGATGCCCGACGTGAGTCCCGCCGAGCTGAAAGAAATGGTGGAGATGATGAAGGCCATGCGGCCGGCGAAGGTGAAAGTCACCGGCGGCTTTGTGGCTGGCGACCACGCGACTCTGAGTGTCGACGCCGAGGACCCAGAAAGCAAAACGAAGATGCGCGGGACGATCGAGATGGCGCGGGAGGACGGTGGGTGGAAGGTCCTCGGGGAGACGTGGAGGCAGTAGCCGGCTGCCACGTCACGCATGGCTCGTGGCAGCATTCGCGAACGACGTGGCGCCGGCTTCAGCCGGCGGCTTTCCGTCTCTGTTGATTTCCGGTCAGAGCGAATGCGCAAGCTTGAGTGCGCGAGTCGCGAGCTTCGGCGCTCCGATCTGCGCAGCTACCGCAGCGAACGCGTCGGACGGACCGTCCCATCTCAATTCATTCACGTTGTCGAAAAGCACAATGTCGGTTCGCAAGGTTGCGAGTTTCTTGAAAAGCAGTGCGAGATCGCGGTCCTTGCCGAGAACGCTCGCGGGAAACTTCTCGATCGGGCCGTGTTGATTCAGAAGTCGCGCCGCGGTTTTCGCACCGCAGCGAGGGATCCCGGGATAGCCGTCAGCAGCGTCGCCGACGAGTGCGAGGTAGTCGGGGATGAGCACCGGCTCAACGCCGAATTTTTCCCGGACGCCGGCGTCGTCACGGATCTTGCCGCTCTTGCGGTCAACCTGCACCACGCGGTCTCCGACGACGCATTGCGCGAGATCCTTGTCGGGTGTCCAGATGGAGACCTTTTCCACGTGTTTGTCGCGCGCGGCCAGATGCGCGGCTGCCGCGAGGGCGTCGTCGGCTTCGAACTCGACCATCGGCCAGGTCGCTATGCCCATGGCAACCAGCGATTCTTCCAGAGGGACGAACTGCGCCCATAGCGCGCGATCGATTCCGGCGCCCGTTTTGTATCCCGGCCAGAGGTCGTTCCGGAACGACTCGATGACGTGATCCGTCGCCACGCCGATATGTGTCGCCCCTCCCTCGAGCATCTGCACGACGGTTCCGAGAACTCCCGCCACCGCGCCGAAGGGCGGGTCGGTCTTGTGGAAGCGCTTCAGGCCGTAGAAGTGCCGGAACAGCTCGTAGGTCCCGTCGATGAGGTGAACGATCATCTGAAGTGCCGATCATAGAACGGCATGTTTTGATACGCTCCGCTGTTCAACGGAATTCATCAATGATCAACAAAGTCCTTACACTCATTTTCGGATCCAAGCATGAGCGCGACGTCAAGCGGATGCTCCCGGTCGTCCAGCAGATCAACGCGCTCGAGCCATCCATCAGCAAACTCACGGACGCCCAGCTCCGCGAGAAGACCGCGGAGTTTCGCGCGCGCCTGAAGCCGTGGGTCGAGCGTCTCGACTCGGCGAAGAAAGAGATCCCGGTCGACGAGATGACCGTCAAAGCGGCGAAAGCCGACCTGCAGGCGGCTCTCGACGATGTTCTCCCCGAGGCCTTCGCGGTCTGCCGCGAAGGGGGCAAGCGCATTCTCAAGATGCGCCACTTCGACGTGCAGCTCATGGGCGGTGTGGTCCTTCACAACGGCAAGATCGCTGAGATGCGGACGGGCGAAGGAAAAACGCTCGTCGGCACGCTTGCGGTTTATCTCAACGCGCTCACCGGACGCGGCGTTCACGTCGTCACGGTCAACGACTACCTCGCGCGCCGCGACTCGGAGTGGATGGGCCGCCTCTACAAGT
>JAENWF010000219.1 GCA_016650215.1 Thermoanaerobaculia bacterium | reverse complement strand
TAGAGGAGGTTGTTCTCGAACGCGACGGCCGCCTGCCCCGAGAGCGAACGCATGATCTCGACGATGCGATCGTCGAACGGGATGACTTCTGATGGTACGGTGGCGGCGGTGAGTTTGGCCGGTGCTCCCGTGCGCTTGCGGTTGATGAGCTGCAGCACGCCGATCGTATCGCCGCGATGATTCGTCATCGGGAAGACGAGGATCGACTTCGTCAGGTACTCGTTCTCTTCGTCGAACGTGCGGTTGATCGTGTACTCGGCGTCGTCCGGAAGGTTGTAGGCGTCGGGAATGATGAGCGTCTCGCCCGTCATCGCGACATAGCCCGCGAGGCTCTTGCGCGTAATCGGAAGGACGCGCTCCTCGAAGTCGACGTGGATCGAGTCGTTCTGCGCGAGCTTCCAGCGAAGCACTTTCCCCTCGCCCGGCTCTTCGTCGAGGAGGTAGAGCGATCCAGCGTCGGAGCGCGAGAGCTCGCGTGCCTTTTCAAGGATCATCGTGAGCAGAACGTCGTGATCGCGGACGGTCGAGAGGAGAATGCCGACTTCGCTGACTTCCCGCAGCTCGCGCGTCCGGTCGCGAAGCTGCCGCTCGAGCTGATCGGCACGCATCGTCTGATAGAGAAACTGATACGCGCGCTTGACGGCGCTCAGCAGTACGGCCGGCGATGGGTTCTCGTTGACGCTGAGATAGATGTTGTCGCTGGTGAGCCACTTCGGCTGCTCGTCGAGTCCGATGCCGACGATTGCGGTGCGGCCATCCGCGGGAGAGTGGCTGCTGACGAGGATCGCCTGATCGACGAGGACGACGCGAAGGGAGCCCTCACCGTCGGGCGTGATCTCATCGAGACTGTGAACCGCGAGCGGCGCGATCGCCTCGCGCGTCAGCGCCTCGGCGTACCGCGCGATCGGAAACTTCGCGGAGTGGAGCAGTGTCAGCGTATGCATCAGCGCACGCGTTCTCGTTTCCAGCGCGGACTACGACGGACGGAACTGACGGAACCACCGCGGTTCTTCCAGGAGAGTGTTCGCCCGCATACAATGCCCAGCACTCGCGCCCGCCATTATCGCACCGATGCCGCGGCACCCGAGAATGTTGTTGAAATCAGGGCTGTTCTGCCCCCTGTCGCGCACAACCTGAGGAGAGACCGCTTTGGCCGCGTATACCACCGAGACCATTTCGCCCAAGTATCACGACGCAATCGTTGACTGGCAGAAGAAGAATTTCCCCGAGTTGACGTTCCTGCAGGACAGCTGGACGAAGTACTACGCAAGCCAGACCCCGTTCCAGCTCTTCGCGAAGATCGGCAAACTCCCCTCCGACCAGATCAACGTCGGACGGATGGCCGGTCAGGCGCGCTTCGAGCACGCCGGCGATATGGTCGGCAACATGTTCTACAGCGCGCGCGATGTCATCCGCGCGCAGGCCTCGACCGAGCTCGGCTCAATCCAGCAACATCGCATGACGCTCGAAGAGGCGCCGACTGATCAGATGAAGATGGCGGTCCTCCGGATCATGGCCGAGGAACTGCGCCACGGATATCAGATGTTCTGGGTTCTCGCGCACGACGCGTCGTGGAAGAAGCCGGGACACCCCGACATCGCTTCGGAAACGATGGACGAGCTGCTCTCGATGCAGCTCGGCAATCACGTGCTCGACGCGTTCAACATCCCGTTCGTGAATTTCCTCGACAACGTGATCTTCGCGACCGTCATCGATCTGGTCGGCAAGTACCAGCTCGAGATGCAGCGCGTCTTCTCGTATGCGCCGATGGCGCGGTCGATGGGACCGATGCTCTCCGAGGAGGGCTTCCATATCGGATCGGGCCGCGGATTCCTCAAAGAGCTTTCCGTCGCGGCGACGAATGACAAAGGACGCTTCTCGATCGACGACATCCAGCGGGTCATCAACGCGTGGGTCCCACGCGGCGTCGAGATGTTCGGAAACGAGCGCGGCGGACAGACTGCGGTGGCCTTCAGCTTCAAGGATCGCAACAACGGAACCGCGCAGGCCGAGTATCACGGCGAAGTGCGCGAAGTCATCGACATGGTGAACATCGCGATCGTGCAGGCGAAGGTGAAGGATCTTCCGGCTCCTGACGCGCGATCGCTCGTGGCAGAGATTCAGGACACCGGCGAGACGATCAAGGGAGTGTCGCCGAAAGATCTGCTCACGGTTCCGGATATGAAGTTCTTCCGCTCGCGCGGCCTCGAAGAGATCGTCTTCATGCCGTACGACGTGCAGGGAAACCTCATCACGGAAGGCGGCAAGCCGGTGAGCGGCGAGAAGTATCGCGACTATCTCAAGACAGCTCTCCCCGACTACTACATCAAGTCGAAAGAGTTCGCCAAATACGAAGAAGCACTCCTCGGGCGAGAGAGACCGGCGCCAGGGGCGAGTTACGGGTGGTAGCTGTTTTTCATCCTGAGCGAAGCGAAGGATCTCCTGATAGCACAGGCCAAGAGCGCACTATCAAGGGGGCGTTTCCTTCGTGCGGTCAGAAGATCCTTCGCGGTCTTCGCGGCTCAGGATGAGAGGATGTTCCCGCCGATGCGTTTCTACGCCGCGCTACTCGCACTTCTCTTCGTCTCCTGCGGCAAGCTCGCGGAGATTACGGCTCCTGATGACGGCGGACCGCTCGATCCGACGGCGACGTTCACGCGCGTGCAGAGCGAAGTCTTCACTCCGAACTGCACCGTGGTCGGCTGCCACGACTCCCTCGGACGTCAGGCGGGTCTCGTGCTCGTCCCCGGCACTTCGTACGCGCAGCTCGTCAATCAGCCGAGCACGCAGATTTCGTCGCTGAGCCGCGTGACGCCGCGCAACTTCGGCGACTCGTACCTCTATCGCAAGATCGCCGGCGTCGGCATCACCGGCGAGCGGATGCCGTCCGGCGGGCCGTATCTCACGGACGCGCAGGCTTCACTTGTCCGCGAATGGATTCGAAGGGGCGCACCGAATGACTAGGGGCATCGCACTCGTTCTCATCTTCGTCGCCGCAAGCGCGAGCGCGCAGAATCGATACACGCCCACCGCGCCGATGCCGCTCGGCGATCGCCTGCTCACGCTCCCGACCACACATATGCCGGCGGCCGGCACGTGGGAGATCGTCTTCACGCATCGTTTCAATCAGTCGATCGACGAAGGTGAGTCGATCCATTCGCTCTTCGGACTCGACGGCGGCGCAAACGTCGGCATCGGACTCTCGTACGTTCCGCGCCGCGATCTGCAGGTCGCCTTGATGCGCAGCAATGTGCTCGACACGATCGAGCTCTCCGCAAAATATCTCGTGCTGCAACAGTCCGCCGCGCTCCCCCTCTCCGCGACGTTGCGCGGTGGAGTTGACGTCCGAACTGAGCGCGAGACCGATGACGCCGTCTCGTTCTTCGCGCAGGCAATCGTCTCGCGCCAGTTCGGACAGCGCGTCTCGATCCATGCGATGCCGACATTCGCGACCGATGCAGGCCGCGCAATCAGCGACGGGACCGGGGTCGCGCTCTTCAAGCATGCGTTCAACGTTCCGATCGGCGCGGCGATCCGGATGACGCCGCGGCTGAGCCTCATTGCCGAGATCATTCCGCCGAATGGCGATCTCCCCGACAGCATCGACGCTGACCTCGGCTGGGCCCTCGGAATCAAGCACGTGATCGGAGGGCACTACTTCGAGGTTCTCCTCACGAATAGCAGCGCCACAACGACCGATCAGTACGTAACGAGCACGTTCCAGGGCGGTGGATTCGACGGCGGCGACCTGCGGCTCGGGTTCAATATCGAGAGGAGATTCGGCAAACGAAGGTAGGCCGCAGCCGGATACTGAGCGTGAAGGTTCGGAATGGACCGACATGGCCACTCGTTTGCACAAATAACCAGACAAATGCATTGCCCTGAGTGCAAGACCTTGAATGAAGCGAACGCGGCCATATGCGGTAGCTGCGGCCTGATTCTTTTGAGTGCGCAGCCGAAACGCCGCCTTGACGATCAAACGGTTCAGAAACGCCGTTCCGCAGACCAGGGCACGACAGCCTGCACCTTCTGCGGCGGACAGATTGCGGCGAACGCAATCCGATGCCGTCACTGCAGCGAGATCGTCAACGAAGAGTATTACCGCGAGCGCGCGCAGCGCACCCGTTCACGCGTGAACTACGCGAGTTGGGTCGCCTATCTCTTCGGCCTCGGCGCGCTTCTCGTCTTCCGGCCGGTCGGACTCATGTCGATCGCAGCCGGCCTGCTCCTCTCGATCGCGTACTACGCGATTCCCGTCGAGCCGCCTCAAAAAAAAAGGGTCTCCTTCGGGACGTTCCTGAAGCGCCAGCTCAAGATGGAGCGCGTCGCGATTCCGATTCCGGCGCTCCGCAATAAGAAACTGATTTTTGTCGGCACCCCGCTGATCGCGGCCCTGGTCGGCTACTCCGCGAATCTCATCCTTCTCCAACGACCGGTGGACGAAGTCATTGAAAGCAACGCCGCTTTTCAGGGGATGAAAGTTTCGGCGCACTATCAATACTGGGTCGTGCCGGGCGTGGTGGTCTACGACCTCGAGTCCGTCGGTGTCAAACAGAAGCCAATCGACGTGCATACGGCGCTGCTCGAATTCGCGAAGAAGGTGAAGGAGAAGCGCTATTCGCGCGTCGACCTCTCGTATAAGGGTGTGACGAAGTTCTCGATCGACGGCGAATCGTTCACACGCCTCGGCGAAGAGTACGCAAAGCGCAACTTCGATTACGTCCTCTACTCGTTCCCACGTCTCTTCGACGCGCGCGACGGAGCGACGAAGCCGTCATCGCCGTCCGATCGCGAAGCGCTGATCCAGTTCCATGAGCAGTGGTACGGCAGCGACCCGATGACTGTCCCTCGGTCCTGAGCGGCGAGCTCGCTTATCCTGAGCGAAGCTTGTTTGCTTATCCTGAGCGAAGCGAAGGATCTTCTGATAGCACTTGGGAGAACGCAGCCACTTGCATCGCTCTTACATCAGAAGATCCTTCGCTTCGCTCAGGATGACGCAAAGCGACTACAGCAATCCCTCTTCGTGCAACTGATGCAGCAGCGTCCCGCAGTCGGTGAACTGAAACGACAGGATCCCGATCCCTCGCGCGCTCGTGATGTTCTCGACCAGGTCATCCACGAGCGCGGCTTGTGCCGGCTGCGCGCCGATCACTTCGAGCGCGCGATGAAACATCTCCGGATCGGGTTTCGCGACCTTGAAACGGTACGAGAAGATGAAGCGGTCATCCGGTTCGAACAACGCGGCGAACTTGCGCGGGATCAGTTCGGCGTGAACCTCATTCGAGTTCGAGAGAAACGCGATCCGGTACTTCGCGCGCACGCGCTCGAGCACATCCTCGATTCCAGGCACCGGCCCCTTGAAGAAGTCTCCCCACGTTTCCTTCAGTTCCCTCAGATCTCCTCGATACCCCGCCCGCTCGGTGAGAAATTCATGAAAGCCGGCGAACGTCACCGCGCCTCGCTCCATGTCGCGATACCCGCCCCTGTCCTCGAAGAGTTCCAGGAGTTCGTCACGGTCGACCGCGGAGCGGCTGCATAGAGTCTCGATCACCCGCTCGTAGTCGAGCTTGATGACGGTGTTGCCGAGGTCGAAGAGGAACCAGGTCAGCATACGAGTCACATCCTGAAGACGCCGAAGCGTGGCATCTCGATCGGTGCGTTGTACGAGATCGAGAGTCCCAGCCCGAGGCAGGTGCGCGTGTCGGCGGGATCGATCACGCCGTCATCCCAGAGTCGCGCGGTGCTGTAGTACGGGCTCCCTTCGGCGTCGTACTTCTGCAGGACGGGATCGGCGATCGCGCGCTCATCGGCGCTCGAGAGCTCCTTCCCGTCGCGCGCGAGTTGATCGCGCTTGACCGTCGTCAGCACGCCGGCCGCCTGCTCGCCTCCCATCACCGAGATCCGCGCGTTCGGCCACATCCAGAGGAAGCGCGGGCTGTATGCGCGGCCGCACATCCCGTAATTTCCGGCGCCGAACGAGCCGCCGATGATCACGGTGAACTT
>JAENWF010000218.1 GCA_016650215.1 Thermoanaerobaculia bacterium | reverse complement strand
GTGATTGTCATGCACCGAGATGCGGCCGTCGTGGTCGTTCACGATGCGATGCACGATCGCCAGACCGAGGCCGGTGCCGCGCCCTTTCGTCGAAAAGTACGGCAGGAAGAGTTTCTCCTTGTCGGAGTCGGGCACGCCGCGGCCCGGGTCTGCGACCTCGATCACCACGCGGTGCGGCGCTCGCCGTGCGGTGACTCGGATCTCCCCCGCCTCGGTCGCCTCGACCGCATTTTTCAGCAGATTGCCCGCCGCGCGGCTGATCTGCTCGGGATCCATCAACAGCTCGATCTCGGGATCGACCGCAACGCTCACCGTGACTCCCGGCTTCACGTTGCTGTAGAGCGATGCCGCCTGCTGCAGAATCTCGGCGAGCTGCGCGTGGCGCATGTGCACTGCCGGCATGCGCGCGAACCGCGAGAACTCGTCCACCATTCTCTTGAGCTGAGTGACCTCGGCGACGATGGTCCTCGTCCCTTCTTCAACGGCCTGCGCGGTGTCGCTGTCGCCGTTGCGGAACTTCTTCGCAATCCGCTCGGCCGACAACTGGATCGGCGTCAGCGGGTTCTTGATCTCGTGCGCGATGCGCCGTGCGGCCTCGTTCCATGCGGCGAGCTTCTGCGCCTGCACGAGCTGCGTGGAGTCTTCGAGCGCCATGACCCAGCCGCCGCCGCCGCCGAGTCGTGCGGCAGCGAGCTCGAGGTAACGCAGCTCGCCGCCGCGGATGAGCGTGACCTCCCGCGCGCGGGTGGCGCGCGAGGTGAGCTCGCGCACCGCGTCTGCGACAGGCGCCAGGTCGCCGCGCAGCATCTCGGCAAGATCGGTTCCTGCCGGCGGCTCCTCGATGTGCAGCATCTGTTGCGCTGCGCGGTTGACGCTCAGCACCGCGAGCTGGTCGCTGAAGGTGATGATGCCGGTCGCGACGCTGTCGAGCACCGTCTGCATGAATGAGCGCTCGCGGTCCAGACGCCGGTTGGTCTCGGTGAGTGCATCCCGCTGCTCGGCGATCTCGGTCGACATGTCGTTGAACGACTCGATGAGCCGCCCGACTTCATCGGTCGCAACCACCTCGACGCGATGCCCGTAACCTCCCTCCGCCAGCTTTTCGGTCGCCTCGGCAAGCGCCTTGATCGGAATCGTGATCCGTCGCGACGCGTAGATCGAGGTCCAGAGAGTACCGAAGAGAATCGCCAGCGTGACTGCGAACATCAGAGACGTCTGCGACGCTTTCAATGTCTGGCGTTGCGAGTAGAGCTGCTGGAAATTGCGGTACGCGATGATCGACTCGTCGATCATCCGGTTCATCGCCTGCGGGATGTAGACCCCCGCGACCGCGACCTCGCCGTTCCGCATCCGCACCGCCGAGCGGACCCATTTCCCTCCGCTCTGCGCGACATCGATCTTGGTCGCCGAGCCCTTGCGCAGAACTTCATCAAAGAATCGCGCCGGAGGGTCCGGCAGATCCTGAATCGGCGCACGCGGATCGGCCCGGAGCCGGACCAGCGTGGCGTCGCGATAAATGCCGGCGGTCTGGACGTTGTGAAATTGCAGCGCGTGAACGAACGAGGAGTCCATCGTCGCCGCATCGCCCGCCGCGGCTTCGGCGGCGATCTCGCGCGCGGCGCCCGCTGCAACCGACCCTGCCTGGTCCTGCGCCATCTGCGCGATCGCGTTTCCGTTCGTGAGGATCGTGCGCACAGGCGTCGTGAACCAGCGGTCGATCGAGACGCGCAACAGGTCGGTCGCGACGACGAACAGCAGGATGACGGGCAGCAGCGATGTCGCGACGTACGTCACGACGAGCTTCGTCCGGAACCGCGAGCCGATCATCCCCCGCTGCCGCTCGAGCACGAGTTTCACGATCCCGCGCAGCAGCACGAAGAGGATGCCGAGGATCAGGATGATGTTGATGTTCCAGAGAACGAACAGCAGCACCTGGCTCGACAGCGCCTCGGGGGTGAGCTCCTTCGTCTGCTGGATGAGGTAGTAGACGATGCTCGTCGCCGCGAGCAGAAGCAGCGGCACGCTGATGATGAATCGCGGGTCCTTCCGATACCGGAGCAGGAGCTCGCGTGCGTTCATTGCGGGCGCTCCAGCCGCTTGACCCGTGTCTCGCGCCAGCGCGTCGAGATCTCCCACGGCACGACGTACAGCCACCAGCCGCGCATCAGATCGGCTTTCACGCGCACCTTCAGCTTGAAAGGAGTGCGCTGCCCGATCTCGAAGAGGTCAGGCTCGTCGATGCGCGTCATCCGCGCGATCAGCGCGTCGAGCTCGGAGAAAACCTCGGAGCGCACCAGCTTCCTGTCGCGCCGGTAGTTGAGCAGATACTCGCGCGTGACCGAATTGAACGTGCAGATGACTTCAATGCGCGAGCGCGCGATGTCTGCATCGAACCAGTTCGGCCGGTCACGGAAAATCTCGATGTGATAACGGATGCTCGTCGGAAGTCCGCTTTCCAATCCCTCGGACATCTCTCCGTTGTCGAATGCATGTGCGAGCGAGTACCGAACCGAGACTTTGCCCGCATGAGCGATGGCCGACAGACTCTCGATTTTCGGGTCAGCCGCGAAGGTGGCCGTGGCCAGCAGGAAGAGCGCGGCAGAGAGAGCGCGGGCCACAGTGTGGCTTTTTTACCACAGTAATTGGCGCGAGGCGAATCCGCAGGACCGTTACGCGAAGCTCTCGAGAGGACGCCGCATAGGCGCCGACTCCCGCTGTTCCTGCCGTCCCTCGGACTCGAGGATCTTCGCAACGAAGCGCGAGTGCATTGCGTGACCCGCACGGTTCGCGGTGATCTCCCCGACGATCGGACGTCCGATCAGCGCGAGATCGCCGAGAAGATCGAGGATCTTGTGGCGGACGAACTCGTCGCGAAAGCGAAGCGCGCCGTTGACGACGCCTTTGTCATCGAGAACGATGCAGTTCTCGACTGAACCGCCACGCGCGAGCCCGGCGGCGCGCATCTTCTCGACGTCGCGCATGAAGCCGAATGTGCGTGCGGGAGCGATCTTGCGGAGAAAGCTGTCGTGCTCGAAGTCGAACTGGAACGTTTCGCGTCCGATTGCAGGGTGGTCGAAGTCGATCTTGTACTTGAGGATCAGCCGGTTTGCAGGGGCGATTCGAATGCTCTTGTCTCCCTCAACAATCTCGATCGGTGAGGTGACGCGTAACACCGGAACATCAACGCCGAGGTCGCGCTCGCCGGCGGCGTCGATGAGATGCAAGAAGGGAAGCGCGCTGCCGTCGACGATCGGCACTTCGGGACCGTCGATCAAAATGTCGACATCGGTGATTCCGCACGCCATGAGCGACGACAGAAGATGCTCCACAGTGCCGACCGAGACGTCATCCTTGCCGACGGTGGTCGCATAGTCGAGCGCGGTCGTGGATGCCTGGAGAGCAGGAATCCTGAGCCCGTTGAGGTCCGCGCGGACGAACGTGATGCCGCTGCCGGGGCCCGCCGGATGCAGCTCGACTCGCGTGTAGATGCCTGAATGGAGACCGATGCCGGTGATGCTGACATCTGCGTTGATTGTCTTTCGTCGTGCGTACATGACCACCGGTACCTATCGCACGGGAAATGCCACGGACGGCAGAGCACGTCAAATATGGCCTAACTCATTATTTTCTAGTGGTTTAACTTGAATTATTCGCACCAAACCGAACGCGCGTTCTGTAGCCCGTACAGGTCACAAGTGTGGTTGCACAGCCACACTCAGCGCGATTTCATCGCCGAGGCAACCTCGCGCTCGAGCTCGCGATTCTTCTCCGTCGCTCGCTTGTCGTACTGTTTTTTGCCTCGCACGACGCCGATTTCCGCTTTCACACGGCTCCCCTTGAAGTAGAGCCGCAGCGGTACGATCGTCAACCCCTTCTCCATGACCTGCGTGAAGAGCTTCTCGATCTCGCGACGATGCAGCAGCAGCTTTCGCGTCCGGTCGGGCAGATGATTCTCGCGATTTCCATGCGCGTAGGGCGAGATGTGCGCGCCGAAGAGAAACGCCTCGCCATTCTTGAAGGTGACGTACGCGTCCTTCAGGTTCGCCGCTCCCTCCCGCAGCGATTTCACCTCGGTTCCCGTCAACTCCACTCCCGCCTCGAACTTCTGCAGTACGAAGTAGTCGTGAAACGCCTTCTTGTTCGAGGCGATCAGCCGCTCGCCGTTTTCATTCGCCGCCTTCATGGGACCGCGAATGATACTTGAGAGAATGACTGAGGACTTGGCGAGGGCCGCGTTAGCAGTGACGAGTTACGAGTGACGCGTTACGGGCGGTGGGACGTCACACGTCACTCGTCACACGTCACTCGTCACACTGTTTTACAATCCCCGCCCGCATGGCAAGAAAGAACATCATCCACGTCGTCGGCACCGGCACGATCGGGGAGCCGCTGGTCGGGCTCTTCACCGAGTACAAGGAGAGGTGGGGGATCGACGAGGTCACGTTCCACAAGAGGACGCCGAACGCGGACGATCGCGCGGTGGTGAACTCGCTTCTCGAGCGCGGCGCGCGGCTGGTCGCCGACGAGGAGGCTCGCGACGATTTTGCGCGGCTCGGCCATCGCGTCTCGCATACGGCCGAGGAGGCGGTAGAGCGCGCGACCGTCGTCGTCGACTGCACGCCGGCGGGAAACGACAACAAGATGAACCTCTACACGCGGATGAAGGGGCCGAAGGGCTACATCGCGCAGGGATCGGAGTTCGGGTTCGGGACGCCGTACGCGTACGGGATCAATGATGAGGTGCAGAGCCCCGATGAGCGCTTCGTGCAGGTCGTCTCGTGCAACACGCACAACATTTCGGTTCTCCTCAAGACCATCGCCGGGGGCGAGAAGGGAAAGATCGGAGTCACGAGCGGCCAGTTCGTCTGCATGCGACGCGCGAACGACGTCTCCGACTCGAAGTCGTTCCTCGCCTCGCCACAGGCTGAGAAACATGACGATGCCGAGTTCGGCACCCACCACGCGCGCGATGCCTATCACCTGTTTCAGACCCTCGGCGAGAAACTGAACCTCTTCTCATCGGCCATCAAGATCAACACGCAGTACATGCACACCCTCTGGTTCGATCTCGAGTTGAAGAACGAGACGACGCTGGAGGAAGTGAAAGCGAAGCTGCGCAATAATCCGCGCGTCGCGGTGACGAACAAGCGCTCGGTGAACCAGATCTACTCGTTCGGCCGCGATCACGGCTACTACGGCCGCATCCTGTCGCAGACGGTCATGCCGATCTCGACGCTCGCGATGCCTAACCCGAAGAAGGTCGTCGGTTTCTGTTACACCCCGCAGGATGGAAACTCACTGCTCTCTTCGGTCGCGGCAACCCTGCGATACCTCGACGAGAAGAGACTCGAAGAGAACATTGACGTCCTTCGGCGGTTCATCTTCCGGGAGATCTGATGCCGCGTGAGCGCGCGCAGCAGCTCGTCGTCGCGCTGGCGACACTCGCCTGCTGCGCCGCAATCGTTCGCGCCTACTCCATTCGAGGCGCGCCGTACTTTCGAAAGCCGGAGACGGTGATCGACCACGTGATCGACTCTGAACATCACCTGCGCCCGGCGGTCCTGCTTCTGCGCGAAGTCGCTCCCGCGCTCCCGACAGGCGCGAAGGTGGCGTGCGTCCGCCCTGTCAAAGGAGCAATTACCGATGAAACCGATTATTTCCTCACGGCGGTTGGATTGCTGCCTCGAAACAAGGTGCGTCCCCCGTCCGCGGTGCGCGCATCTGAGGTGGACTACGTGATCTCGGTCGGCGAACCGATCGTGCTCCCAGGATACGAGATGCTGCACCAATCTCAGAATGGATTCCTCTACATCAGAACGCCTTGAACTCAATCCTCTGGACACTCAGCTCGCTTCTGGTGATCGGCCTCGGGTTGCCGGCGTTGAGGTTTTCGGCCGTCCGCGATCTCGACCCGCTCGCGCGGCTCGCGATCGCGTTTGTCTCGGGAACGCTGTTCATTGGCATCGTTCTGTATCTCGAGGCGCTCGCAGGAATCAGGTGGAGCTATCTCTCGATCGGCATCCCTCTACTCATGGTCACCGTTGCGTTCGGCCGCCGGCTCCGCGCGGCGGCCGCTCGGGTCCAACCTCCCTGGGAACTTTTCGCGGTGGTTTTCCTTTGCGGCTATGGCGCGTACACGGCACGCATCACCTGCGCCGACCTACTCTTCTTTTGGGGTCCCAAATCGCAGCGATTCTTCCTGGCCCGCGGGATCGACTACAGCTTCCTCGGCGCCCCGGAGCACTTTCTGATGCACGCGGACTACCCGCCTTTGCAGCCGCTCGTCAATGCATTTTCATCGCTGGTAACCGGATCGTTTTCGTACGAAGGAGCCGTTCTGATAACGACGGGTTATCTCATGGCCACGGCTCTCGTGTTCCGCGGCTTTTCCATGAAAGTGATCGGCATCCGAAAAGCGAACCTGTTTTCAGCTCTGCTCGCCGCAGTACTCACCGTCGGTTTCGCAGGCGGACGCGCAGCCGGCGGGGCTGATCCGATGTTGTTGATGTTCGAGGTGCTCGCCCTGGCGGCTGCCACGTTCAGCAGGGAGCGCGGCTGGGAGTGGGTCGTGGCAATCGGACTCGCGGGCGCCGCATTCACCAAGGTCGAAGGTCTGACGTTCGTGATCACGCTCGTGCTGCTCCTGGCGATCCAGCGTCGACAGATCCGAGCAGTCGTCATCACCCTAGTTCCGGCCGTCGTTCTGATCGGCTCATGGATCGTCGTCACACGATCTCACGGCCTGATCGACTCGTATCGTCGCAGCGAGGGCGCGCTCTACCCGACCAACACTTTGCTCGTTTTTCGAATCCTCGGCAGCACTGCCTCATACGGTGCCGCGCATCTCCCATGGATTGCTGCACTCGCGCCGATGGCGCTGGGGCGCTCAGCCCGACGCGCGCTTCTGCCCGCCCTCGCGGGTCTCGCATCAATCGCTCTTGCGGTTTTCTTCTATCTTCACGGTCCGAGTCCCGAGTTCTGGATCCGCTCATCAGCGGAGCGCGTGCTGCTCACGGCGCTCGCCTCATTCGTGGTTGCCTCCGCCGCGGCGAGTGAGTAGAGTCCGGGTCCGATGGCCTGGTTCCGTAAGGAAAAAAAGCCGAAAGAAGCCGTAGAAAAGCAGACCGCAATCCCCGAGGGGTTGTGGGTCAAGTGCGACGAGTGCAAAGAGATCGTCTATCGGAAGGAAGTTGAGGCGAACCTCAGCGTCTGCCCCAAATGCGGGTATCACTTCCGGCTCAGCGCGACCGAGCGCTTCGAGATGCTTTTCGACAACGGCAAGTACAAAGAGTTCGCGAACGACATCCATTCGTGCGATCCACTCGAGTTCCGCGACACGAAGCGATACCGAGACCGCCTTCGCGTCTACGAGCAGCGCGTCGGCAAAGGGGACGCGGTGCTGTGCGCCGAGGGGAAGCTCGAGGGCGTGAGCATCGTCATCTGCGCCATGGAGTACGCGTTCATGGGCGGCTCGATGGGGTCAGTGGTGGGCGAGAAGATCGCGACCGCGATCGAGCGCTGTGTCGACAAGAAGGAGCCGCTCATCATCGTCTCCTGCTCGGGCGGCGCTCGCATGCAGGAGGGAATCCTCTCGCTCATGCAGATGGCGAAAATCTCCGCCGGCCTCGCGCGCCTCGGGTCTGCGGGGCTGCCGTTCATTTCCGTTCTCACAGATCCGACGACCGGCGGCGTGACTGCTTCGTACGCGATGCTCGGCGATCTCAACATCGCCGAGCCGAAAGCGCTGATCGGGTTTGCCGGACCTCGCGTCATCGAACAGACGATCCGCCAGACACTTCCCGAAGGCTTCCAGCGCGCCGAGTTTCTCGTCGAGCACGGGATGGTCGACCTCATCACGCCGCGTGCGGAGATGAAGGGGGCGCTCGGCCGGTTCCTGACGATCTTCCGCGGCAATTGACAGCACTCGAGTGGCTCGACTCACTGCAGGGCAGCGGAATCCGTCCGGGGCTGAGCCGGATGCGCGCGCTCCTGCGCCGCCTCGGCAATCCGCATCAGGCGGTCTCGTCGATCATCGTCGCCGGCACGAACGGCAAAGGCTCGACCTCCGCAACGCTTGCCTCGATTCTCGAGGCTGCCGGGTATCGAACGGGGATCTACACCTCGCCGCATCTCGTGGACATTCGCGAGCGGTGGGTCATCGGCGGCGCGCCGATCGATCCCACCCTGCTGGATGAGTCGATTTGGATGATGAAGGGCGCGGCGGAAGCCAGCGGCATCCTGCCGACCTACTTCGAGGCGCTCACGCTCATCGCATTCATCGCGTTCGCGCGAGCTTCGTGCGAGCTCGCAGTGCTGGAAGTCGGAATGGGCGGCCGTCTCGACGCGACGAACGTCGTCCATCCGATCGCGGCGCTCATCACTCCGATCGGCTTCGATCATATGGAGTACCTGGGACATACGTTGCGAAAGATCGCCGCCGAGAAAGCGGGCGTGATTCATCGCGGCGCCGTCGTTCTGACATCGAATCGCGACGAACCGATCGTTTCAGTGCTTCGGAAACGCGCCGAGACATTCGCGAATGCGTTCCATGTCATTCCGGCCGGCGCGAAGGTGCCGCTTTCCCCGCTCGTCGGAGACTTTCAACGCGACAACATCGCGCTCGCAATGCGGACGGCCGAAGTGCTTGCGTCGCGGCTGACGCGAATCACTCCGGAAGCGATCGTGCGCGGCGTCGCGGCAACGCGATGGCGCGGGCGCCTCGAGCGATACGTCATCGGCGGGAAGGATGTGCGCGTCGACGGCTGCCATAACGCGCATGCGGCCGCGGCGATCGCACCATTCATCGCCGCGAACATGGGAACGCCACGTACGCTCGTCTTCGGAATCATGAGCGACAAGAACGTGGGCGCGGTCGCCGCGATCCTCTTCCCGCTCTTCTCGCGCATCATCACGACGGACCCTTACCCGCCGCGCGCGGAGCCGGCACTCACGCTCGCGAAGATCGCAGGCGAATACGGGGCCGAAGCGATCGTCGAAGCTGATCCCGAGTCCGCGATTCGACGCGCGCTCGCCTCAGATGCGCGAAGCGTGCTCGTCGCCGGCTCGCTCTATCTCGCGGGCGCGGCGATTGCGCTCCTCGACGCGATACGCGAAGAGCGCGGCGAGAAGAGCAGCTGACGAGATCAGCCACGACAGGGTGACCAGAGCGCGCTGACGTCCGAAGCGAAGAGTCACCGCGGTCCGCCCGGCGGGTACGATGATGCCGAGCCGGTCCACATTCACCGGCATCGTCGAAAGCGTGACGCCATCAGCTCGCGCGTCCCAGGCGGAGAACCACGTCTGATTCACGACGACGAGCGACGGCCCGGACGCTTCAACGCCGATGCGGATCGTCTGACCCTCTTCGCCGTAGCTCGCGACCCGTGCAGCCGCGAGCGGAGCGGGCGCGGGCGTGACGATCGTGCGTCGCTCGTCAAATGACGGTCGCTCGATTGCAGCAGCCTCTTCGTAGATGGTCCGCGCGATCACGATCGCTCCCGGCACATACGCAGCCGGGAGATTCCCAATGCGCAGATACTTTTCGCGAACCGGCGCGGGCACATCCGCGAACCGCTCCACCACCATCCGGCTCCGGAGCGAATGCATCCGATCGGGCGACGGAGTGATCGCGTAACGCATTCCGGCGGTCGCGCCGAAGAGAGCCTCTCCTGCGCGCGCACGCTGCCTGTACTCCTCGCGCGCAGGAAGGGATCCCGCCTCGACCGTCGACGATGAATGGACGCGGCCCGCCGTGACCGGGCGCTCGACGCGATACGCGCTGAACCAGTCCATCGGCAGCGCGCGCCACAACGTCCAGACGAGCGGCACGAACGTCACGACGATCCACAGAGTCTGAACACTTCTGTCTGGCGCCGCCGACCCGCGCCGGCGCCTTTCGAACAAATCGGCGGAAAGAATCACGAGTGCCACGATCAGCGGCAATGCGAACTTCTCCGGAAACCGCATCACCCGCAGCGGTCCTGCCACCTCGGCGATCGCAGCCATCACCGGATTGAACCGGCCAAGCGCAAAGAAAAGCATCAATCCCGCGATCACCACATACCGCGAACGGCGAACGAGCGCCGGTATCACGATGATGCCCGCAAAAATCGTGGAGAAGAGGCGCACGCGGTCGCCCCCTGCCTCATTCAACACGTGCCCGAAGGGCCAGACGAGCTCGAGGAGCCGCGCGGGCTGCAGCGACACCGCGAGCATCGCGTTGGCTGACATCGGCACGCTCCTCTCGACCTCGCGCGCGATCTCGGCGAACCCGATGAGCTGTGGCGACGCGATCACGAGAGCGAGCGCGGCGG
>JAENWF010000217.1 GCA_016650215.1 Thermoanaerobaculia bacterium | reverse complement strand
CCCGAGCAGATGAAGATGTTTCTCACCCGCCTCGGTTTCGACTCGAAGGCGGTCGTCACCGGTGACGTCACCCAGGTCGATCTCCCCGAAGGGAAGAAGTCGGGCCTCCAGGAAGTCCGCCGCATCCTCGACAATGTCGAAGGGGTGAAGTTCTTCGACTTCAGCGGCAGGGACGTCGTACGTCACCCTCTTGTCTCGAAGATCGTCAACGCCTACGACATCGTCGACAAAGAGAAGGAAGCAGCGAAGGAAGCGAAGGCAGCTGCGAGAGAAGCCGCGCGGGAGCAGGCGCGCGCTTGAACGTAGAGGTCACCGGCAGCGCCATCCCACGACTCAGCCGCCGCGACATCGCGAACTTCACCCGGAAAGTTCTGCTGTCGCTCGAGAAGCGCGGACATCTCAATCATGAGATCAGCGAAGTCTCGATCGCGCTCATCGACGACGAGTCGATGAAGACCCTCAACCGTCAGTTTCGCCACAAGAATCGCACGACCGATGTCCTCACGTTCCCCGCTGATGACACCTACGGCGATCCGAATCGCACCAGCAGCCCCCTCGGCGACATCGTCATCTCTGTTGAACAAGCCAAACGCCAGGCCATCGACGAAAAGCACTCCCTCGCCACCGAGATCCGCTACCTGATCCTCCACGGCATCCTCCACGCCCTCGGGCACGATCACGAAGGGGATGGCGGAGAGATGAATGCACTCGAGGTGCAATTGCGCGAGGTGGTTGGGCTGGAGTAGCACGGAGTGCTGAGTGCTGAGTGCTGAGTGCTGAGAAGCATCGCACGCAGTGCTTGCGACGATGCAAAGGGATTGAATGAAGAGGTTCGAAGTGCGAATTGTGAATTAAGAGGGCTCTCAATTCGCAATTCGAACCTCTTAATTCAATCCCTTTGACCGGCGCGAGTGATGATCTCTGTGAGGGTGGTGGTACTCAGCACTCCGCACTCCGCACTCCGCACTCCGCACTCCGCACTCCGCACTCCGAAACTACTCAACAGTGATCGTCCCATCCTTCCAAAGCTTGTAAAAGATGAGCATCGCGTCGGGTTCGCGGATTGGGCTGATCTTGATCAGGGAGCCGATGTCCCAGGTACCGTTGATGCGGGAGAGCATGAAGCCTTCGTTGGGAGTGAAGTTCATCTTCGTGATCTCTTCGAGAGGCTTGATGATCTTCGGGATCTTCGACTCGCTGAGACCGAGGTTGCGCAATTCGGCGAGGATGACCGCCTCGGCACCTTTGATGGCGCTGCGGACCTTCGGGTGATTCGGATCGAGGTTCTGCGCCGCTTTGAGGAGGCGCTGGGTCTTCTCGAAATCCTTCTGTCGAAGCGCGTTCTGCGCGGCGCTGAGCATCGCCTGGATCTCGTCGATCTCGTCGAAGTCGAGCGCGAACGGCGCCGCCTCCGGCCCTAACGGACCTGTCTTCGCCCCCGGTTCGACGATGCGGATGAAGCCCTCGCGCATCAGATTGTGCACGGTGGAACAGACGAGAAACGATGACGAGCGGCTCTCGAGCACGATCTCCGCGATCGTCCGCTTACCGTCGATCGCATGCACCACCGTCCGCTCCGCGTCATCGAGATCGGCAGCCGGCTCGACCGGCCTCTCGAGCACCGCCACGAGCCCGTCGTGCGAAATCAGCTCGCGGATGCGGGGCCATTCGTCAACGCGCCGCGTCCCTTCCATGATGATGCCGGTGACATCGATCTTCAGGGGCACCATCTCCATCTGTGGCAGCTCGTTGTCGATGAAGTGGAACTCCCCCTCCGGCCAGAGGAAAACGTCGTAAATCTCTTCTTCCGCCTTCAAGCGCATGAGGCGGGTGAGGTCGCCTTCGTTGATCAGACCGATCATCACGAGGATCTTGCCAAGGAGAATGCCGGACTGAAGCTGAACCTCCATCGCCTTGCGCAGCTCCTCTTCGTTCAGGTAGCCGTGGCTCATGAGGAACTGCCCGAGGTACTCGCGCGGGTTGTTGGACGCGGAGGAGATCACGCGGCCGTCGCGGAAAAAGATCTTCTTCTCCGTCGACTCGTGACCCACGACGAGAGTGCCGGACTTCTGCCCCAGGCTTAGCCACTGGAGCAGATCGCCCGGGAGCATGGTTTTGAGATTGCCGCTTACACCCATCGTCGAGAGAGACTCTGAAGTATAACGTTTGATTGCTAGGCTTACCTGAGACATGAAGAAAACGCGGGACAATCCGGCCATTCACACGACATCGGGCTTCGAAGTGCCTGTGGCCTTCGACGAGCGCGCGCTCATCGACCGTCACTTCGATCCCAGCCGCGACCTCGGCGTCCCGGGCGCGTTCCCCTATACGCGCGGCCCGCAGTCGTCGATGTACCGGGGCAAGTTGTGGACCATGCGTCAATATGCCGGGTTTTCGACCGCGACAGAGTCGAACCTGCGGTACCGCTATCTGCTCGAGCGCGGAACCACCGGACTCTCTGTCGCATTCGATCTGCCGACGCAGATCGGGATGGACTCGGACGATCTGCGCGCCCGCGGCGAGGTAGGACGAGTCGGAGTCGCGATCGACTCGATCGACGACATGGAGACGCTGCTCGCGGAGATCCCGCTCGACCGTGTCTCGATCTCGATGACGATCAACGCGCCGGCCTCGATCCTTCTCGCGCTGCTGCTCGTGGTGGCAGAGCGGCGCGGCATCGCGTGGTCGTCGCTCAACGGCACCATTCAGAACGACATCCTCAAGGAGTACGCGGCGCGCGGAACGTACATCTTCCCGCCCGAGCCCTCGATGCGGATCGTGACCGACATCTTCGAGTTCTGCGCGAAGGAGGTGCCGCGATGGAACACGATCTCGGTCTCCGGCTATCACATCCGCGAGGCGGGATCGACAGCGGTCCAGGAGGTCGCGTTCACGCTGGCGAACGGGCTCGAGTATGTGAAGTCGGCGGTCGCGCGCGGCCTCGACGTGGACTCGTTCGCGCCCCGCATCTCGTTCTTCTTCAACGCCCACAACGATTTCATCGAGGAGATCGCGAAGTTCCGCGCGGCGCGGAAACTGTGGGCGACGCTCATGCGCGAGCGTCACGATCCGAAAGACGAACGCTCGCTCGCGCTTCGCTTTCACGCACAAACCGCCGGCTCGACCCTCACCGCGCAGCAGCCGGAGAACAACGTGATCCGCGTGGCCTATCAGGCAATGGCGGCGGTCCTCGGCGGCTGCCAGTCACTCCACACGAACAGCCGGGACGAGGCACTGGCGCTGCCAACCGAGGAGTCGGTCAAGATCGCTCTGCGGACACAGCAGGTGCTCGCACACGAAACGGGCGTCGCGAGCAGCGCCGATCCGCTCGCCGGGTCATACGCGGTAGAAGCCATGACGCTGGACATCGAGCGGGCTGCGCGCGCGTTGATCGAGCGGATCGACGCGATGGGCGGCGCGCTCGCCGCGATCGACTCGGGTTTCGTTCAGAGCGAGATCGGCGAGTCGGCGTATCGCGCGCAGAAAGCAATTGAGGAGAAGGCAGCAATCATCGTCGGCGTCAATGAGTTCGCGGAGGAAGGCAGCTCGACCCTGCCGATCATGACGATCGACGAGAGCGTGGAGCGCGACCAGGTTGCGCGTCTCGTCGCATTCCGGCAGCACCGCAGCGCCGATGGATCGCGCTCACTCGCGGCACTCCACGATGGCGCGCGCTCCGCCGCGAACCTCATGCCACTGATCGTCGACGCGGTCCGAAACGAATGCACCATCGGCGAGATCGTCGCCACGCTCAAGAGAACCTTCGGCGAGCACACCGATCAGGGGTTCTAGATTTTCTCGCTGCATGCGCTCATTCATCCTCATCGCGCTCCTGGCGACATCGGCTCTCTCGACCGTCTCCTGCGCGTCAGCGAGGCATCTCGGCAGGCTCGCGGTCGAAGACATGAAGGCAATCCCGCGCAGCATGCGAACCGCGGATGCCAGCGACTGGCGGCAGGCCGCGCTCGTCACTTCGGCGGTGCTCGCGTCAGCCGCACTCGATGGCCGGACGCAGAAGCTCGCGCTTGCGAACGACTCGCATCTCCTCGATGAGACGACCGAGATCGTCGAGCCCCTCGGCGGCCGCTACTCCGAGCGCGTGCTCGCTGGATTTCTCGTAACGGGACTGCTCGGAAGAAACGAGAAGGCAAAAGGCGTCGCATTCGACGGCTTCGTCGCCTCGCTGATCGCATCGAAACTGATCACGCCGGCTTTGAAGGAGATCGTCGGGCGAACGCGTCCCAACGCGACGGACGAAACATTCGCATTCGACGGAGGCACGTCGTTCCCATCGGGTCACGCGACGCAGGCCTTCGCCGTCGCATCGGTCATCGCAGCGCATTACGACCAGCGATGGGTCGACATCGCGGCCTATGGCCTCGCTGGCGCCGTCGCCTGCTCGCGCGTCTACCACGACGCGCACTTTCTCTCGGATACCGTCGCCGGAGCGGTCATCGGCACTGCGGTCGGCCGGCTCATCGTCAGAACGAACAACGACGCGCGTGCGCGGTTCAACCTCGTTCCGGTCAGTGACGGCAAGCGCCGCGGGGTCGTGGTGTCCGCGCAGTTCTGACGCTGCTCACTTCCCCTTCCACTCCCCAATCATCTTCATGAAGTCATTGAAGAGATGGAACGAGTCGTGCGGGCCGGGGGCGGACTCGGGGTGGTACTGCACGGCCATCGCAGGCTCACGCCGATGGCGAAACCCTTCCAGGGTCTGGTCATTGAGATTGATGTGCGTGTGCTCGACGTCATTCGTGCTCAGCGAATCGGGGTCGACGGAGAAGCCGTGATTCTGCGCGGTGATCTCGACGCGGCCGCTGCGAAGATCCTTGACCGGATGGTTGCCGCCACGATGGCCGAACTTGAGCTTGTACGTCTTCCCGCCGAGCGCGAGGCCAAGGAGCTGGTGACCAAGGCAGATGCCAAAGATCGGGATGTTGCCGACCAGCTTGCGGATGTTGTCCTGCGCGTAGGTGACCGGCTCGGGATCGCCCGGACCATTCGAGAGAAGAACGCCGTCGAAGCCGCCGCCGAGAATTTCTGACGCGTCGGTCTTCGCGGGGAAAACGGTGACCTCGGCGCCGTTCTGCGCAAGTTGCCGGAGAATGTCGCGCTTCACGCCGTAGTCGTAGACCGCGATACGCGCGGTCGACGGCCTCGAAGCGGGCGCCACGTACGGGAACACGAACTTCTCCTTCGTGGTCACGCGCTGCACGAGATCGAGCCCGTTCATCGAAGGCGCGCGCCTCACCTCGGCGAGCAGGTCCTCGTGCGAGCGGTCCGAAGTCGTGATCATTCCGCGCATCGCCCCCTGGTTGCGAATCCTGCGGGTGAGCGCGCGCGTGTCGATGCCCGAGATCGCGGCGATTTTGTTCTCCGCAAAGTAATCCGGGAGCGAGATCTCCGAGCGCGCACTCGACGGCTCGCGGATGACATCGCGGACGACCAGGCCGGAGACCTGCGGCGTTTCCGATTGCGCAACCTGCTTCTCCACACCGTAGTTGCCGATGTGCGGATACGTCATGACGACGATCTGGAACCGGTAGGAGGGATCGGTCGCGATCTCCTGATAGCCGGTGAGGGAGGTGTTGAAGACGACTTCGCCGATCGAGGTGTCGGGCGAGCCGAATGACTCCCCTTCGTAGGTCGTGCCGTCTTCGAGGATGAGGCGCGCGTTAAGCATCGAGCGCGCGATTATAAACGTGGCGCCGGCCAGGACGGCCGGCACCACGGGAAAGATTACTTGCCGGCGCCGGCGGCGGCGACGATCTGGAACTGCTGCGTATTGACCTTCTCGTCACCGACCCACAGCTCGGCGCGATAGTCGCCCTTCGCCCACGTCTTGGTGTTCGTCGTGGAAAAGCTCAGGTACTTCTGTCCCGGCGCGACGTTCTTGCTCTCTTCGCCGATCTTCGTCTCGTTCGGGCCGTACCACACGAGCTTCACCGCGGTGTTCTGCGGAGCGTCATCGACCTTCATCGCAATATGAATCGGCTGGCCGGGCGCGAAGTCGTCGCCTCCCTGGCCCGTCGGGACCGCACCATCGGCACCGAGCTGATGCCCGATCGTCACGTCATCAACCCACGT
>JAENWF010000216.1 GCA_016650215.1 Thermoanaerobaculia bacterium | reverse complement strand
GCGTCGAGAGCTTCCTTCGAGGGATAGAGCTCGTGCATGACGAGCAGCGTTTTGCCACCTTTTTCCTCGAAGGTCACCGTGGTGACGGGCCCACCGTCACCACCTTCGTCATTGGTCCAGACGAGGCGCGAGTGCGGTGTCACTTCGATATACCTACCGAAGAATTCGGCAGGGTTTGAGGCATCGTGGCCGAACACCAAACGGTACCTGCCCCCGACACGAACATCCATCTCGCAGGAACGCAGGAACATGCCCATCGACTTCGGCACCCACCACTGCTTGAACAGCTCGGGCCTGGTCCACGCCTCGAACACGATGCGCGCCGGACCGTTGAAAGTTCGCGTGACGACGAGCTCACGCTCGGACTTCCGTTCCACAGTCGTGCAGTTCTTCATCGGTATGGCCTCACTTCCTCTTTCTGCGTCCATCGACCTTCTCCTTCCGTTTCAATTCCTCGACAACCTTGTCCAACTCGTCGAAGCGTGCGTCACAGAGCTGGCGGTACCTCTCGAGCCATGCCGTCTCTTCCTCCAATCGGCGCGGGCCGAGCTTGCAGGTCCGCACGCGCCCGAGCTTCTCCGTGGTGACGAGCCCGGACTGCTCCAGGACGCCGACGTGCTTCTTCATGCCCGTGAGAGTCATGTGGAACTTCTCGGCAAGGTCCGTGATCGAAGCTTCGGAACGTCCCAGCTGCTCCAGAACGCCGCGTCGGGTGGCATCCGAGAGCGCGGCGAATGAGGCATCGAGGTGGGCTCGCATATACTGAACCATCTGGTTCAGTATAGTACGCATGGAGGCGGCGTGCAAGAGGAGCCCAACCGCGGGCTGCGTTTTCTACGGCGCTCGTCCCCGAGGGCGCGCCTCTCTTCTCGGAGACAACCGACATGCGGGCAGCAGCTCGGCGCCCGAAATCGAAGATCCATCTCAGGATAGGAACCGGTGAGATGATCGGGGTGTCCCAAACCTGCGCACGCGGATGAGCGAACGTGGCGAAAGCCTCGACCCAGTCAGGATGCTAAACGTCGCATCGTGGCGGAAGCTGCGGGCCTCGCGCGGGAGAGTTCAGCGCGGTCTAGAGTCCCAGAATTTGCGGCCGCCTAACATGCGCGTGCAGCGGACTCGCTCATCGGCTTCGCCTCTTCGCTCGCCGCTGACGCGCCACCCGTTGGGCAGCGTGAAATCTACAAATGACGAGAGGTTCAGCATCGGAACTGTCTGGCGGCGCTCGCCGGCGGACGATGTGTTTCCGTGCCCTGCCGTGCTAGAGAGATAACATCTCGCGTCTCCGATGAGCTACGTCTATCCGCCAGCCGGTTCGATCGCCTCGCGGATAGCTCTCTGTCTTCTCGTCGTCGTTGGACAGTCGTTGACCCTCTTTCCGCTGTGGGCCGTCTGGTACATCTCTTACTCTCTGACCGCTTCGTGCGCCGGAATCGCGGCCACGGCCGTGGTCACAGTTGTCGTGCTTCTCTCGCTTGTCGCAGTCACGTATCCGATCGTGATCGTGGCAGCGCTCATCGTCGAGCGCATCGCCCGCTCGCCGACGTACTTCTCGCCGTCGTTCATTGCGCGGAGAACGAGTCTGGGATTATTCGTGGGCTTTTGCGTCGCCGGCGTGTTGTTGCTGGGGCTGGAGTCACTTCCACCAGATTTCATCCCGCCGGAGAAAACGCCAGCCGGGTTCGTGATCAACAACCTCATCGTGGCTGTGTTCTTCGTCGTGATCATCTCTTCCTCAGTGGGGTCGACCTGGATTGCTTCGAAACGTCATGTTGATTCGCTGTAAAGCTTTTCTCTCTATTACAGCGCCGGTCAACGCCGCGCCGCTCCTCGCGTGCGTCGCCGCCGTCTATCTCTCACGCTGCAGCGGACTTCGGCCCGCTCGGATGTATTCTTAGCTTCACGTTCTCGCGGCGGGCCGAAGCGGCTGAGCTTGGGCCGTTAGATGCCAATGTCCAGATCAGGGGTGACTGACAGTGATTGACGGTCTTGGGTTCTGCGTGATCTATCGCGCCCGTGTTCACCCTGACAAAGAGGCACAGTACGTTGCTGCCTGGTCAAGGCTGACACAGTTACTTCGCTCGGAGAGGGGTGCTCTTGGCTCTCGCCTGCATCGTGGCAATGATGGTTTGTGGTATGCCTATGCTCAGTGGGCTAGTGCTGACGCTCGCGCCGCCGCCTTCAATCTGCCGTCTGTGGACCCGGCGGCGGAGTCTGACGTTGTAGATTCAATCTGTGAGTACTTTCCCGAGATTCTCCTTGATCCCGTGGAGGATCAGTTGGTGCCAGTGTCAGAGTTGGCACCTAACAATTCATTCAAGCCGAACCCGCTTCGCGGGTCGGCTTAATTCAGGCGTCAGGCTGACGGAACGACGCATTTGCTAGCATCCAGTTCACATGCCGATCATCTCTGCCTTCTTCGGAATCATCATCCGAATTCTGCAGCCGGCGTGAAACGCTTTGCATCCTCGCCAGATCTACACTTCATCGCGTGCGGTTGAAGAACCGCGGGGGGCGAGGGCGCCCCCCGCCACACAGAAGCTGGGGACCCGCACACAGAGGCGGGGGGACGTGCGGCGGCATGGCCGCCGGAGAGGCAGAGCGGCGGCATGGCCGCCGCACTCCAGATTACCCGCACCAGACGGCGGTTACGGCGTCGGGATGATCGAGCAGATAGCCGTCTTCATCCTCGTCGTAGTTGATGACGGCGCCGTCGAGTCGTGAGGCGGACATGTCGTCGAGCGCAACACGAACAGTGCCGAGGTCGATGATCTGATCGCCTTCAATCGGCTCGTCGGCATAGCTGAGACGATAGCCGCTTCCGCCGCATCCGGTGGTGAACGCGATGCGAAGCATCCGGCCGGAGAGGTCGGAGCTGAGATGCGTCGCCGCGTCAGGGGAGAGGGTGAGATTCATTCGCTTTTCGAGCCGTGCACGATTCGCCATTCAGCGTCTTCGCGCTTGAACCAGTCGGCGTCGAGTTTGGTCAATTCGAGCTCGCGCTCGAGCTCGACGGCGTGTGCGCGCTTCACGGCGATCAGATAAAGGAGCAAGTTCCGGTCCGACATCCCGCTGGAGCGGACGAACTCGCCGAGCTTCTTCTCCATCGTCCGCTCGCGGAGGATGAGGAACTCGCCTTGTTCGCGATACGAGAGGCGACCCTCGAGCATGTCCTGAAAGTACGAGTCGCCGCCGAGCGTCGTCCGCACCTTGCCGCTTCCGACTGCGGCGATCTTCATCTCGAGCAGATCGCGATTCCGCCGCTCGTCCACCGCGAACTGCTTGAACATCGTCGCGGTCATCGGATTAGGCAGACTCTCTGCGAGCTTTTCGAACGTCTTGTATGCCTCGACGGTGTACTGGAACAGAAGTCCGAGCTGCTGCTCGGTCAGGGGCTGGGTGGATGCCGGTGCTGCTGCTGTCATAGTTCTCTCATTCGATCTTCGCGACCTTCACGATCACGTCGCCAACCAGCTTTGACTGGCAGGAGAGGCGATAGGGAGGATCGAGCTCTTTGTATGTCTCATCCGGAGTGGGAGGAGTGAGGTTGCCCCATCCTTCCACGACTTCGATTCTGCACGTTCCACAGGCGCCATCGCCGCCGCACACGTGACTGACGCGCACTCCCATCTGCTCGGCGCAGGCGAGCAGCGTCTTGCCGGCAGGACACTCAGCAGTCTTGTTTTCATCAGCGAATGTCACGCGCGGCATGGAGACTCGATTGTATGGTGCCGACTGCCCGATGTGCCATATACGAACTGCGAACGAGCGGAGCGGACTCGACGTGGTGGAAGCCGAGAGAGCGCGCCGCATCGCCGAGCGATGCAAACTCCTCGGGCGTGTAGTAACGCCGCACAGGATGATGATTGCCGGTCGGCGCGAGGTACTGGCCCATCGTGAAGATGTCGACGCCGGCCGCGCGAAGATCTCTCGCGACCTCGAGGACTTCGTCTTCGGTCTCGCCGAGGCCAAGCATGATGCTCGACTTGGTCAGCATTCCGTCGAAGCGTTCTTCGCTCGCCCATCGCAGTACGTCGAGCGACCGCTGGTACTTTGCGACCGGGCGCACCTGCGAGTAGAGCCTCGGCACTGTCTCGATGTTGTGCGCAAAGACCTCAGGTTTCGCCGCGATCACGGCGCGGACAGACTCGCGATTTCCCTCGAAGTCGGAAACGAGCACTTCGACCGCCGCGCCAGTCTCTGCGCGAACGGCGGCGACCGTATCGGCCATCTGTTCCGCTCCGCCGTCCGGCATGTCGTCGCGATTCACCATCGTGATGACCGCGTGCCGCACGCCCATCTTCGCGACAGCCTCCGCAACGCGGCGCGCCTCATCGCGATCGGAGGCGAGCGGAGTGCCGCGGCCGACTGCGCAGAAGGTGCAGCGCCGCGTGCAGATCTCGCCGAGGATCATGAACGTCGCGGTGCCGGCGGTCCAGCACTCGAAGATGTTCGGGCAGCGCGCCTCCTGGCAGACCGTATTGAGACCGAGATCGCTCACCAGCTTCGAGATGGGAAGCTGATCGAGATTGCCTGGCACACGGATCTTCAGCCATGGGGGGCGGATGCCTGCGCGGCGGTTCACGGGAGTCGTCATGCGTTCATCCGGCGCTCGAGCAACTCCAGGGCCTCGCGGTCGTCGGTCCACTGGATCTTTTCATACGCCTCACCAAAGCTGAACCATCCATACTCGTCGTGTTCTTCCGTGTCGATGAGAATGGGGCGGTTCGAGTCGAGGCGAGCGCTGAAGCCGACCTCGCTCGCGATGATCGGAACCGGGATCCGCGAAGCGAGGTATTGCGACTCGATGAGGAACGACTGAGTCATCCCGGTCGCGGAAGGATCCGAGCTCTGTCCGGTCTCTTCGACGATCTCGCGGCGCGCTGTATCGAGCTCTGACTCGCCATCCTCGATCGAGCCGGTGACCGGTTGCCAGAAGTTGCCGCGGTCGGGACGCCGGTGAAGTAGGAGAACTTTCGAATCGTCGTGCAGCACGACTTTCACGAGGCGGATCGACTCGGCGCGAGGGCGCAGCTCGCGCTCGAAGATTTCCGCGAAATGCTTCGCGAGAACCTCGCGTACTTCGGACGTCGCGATCGTCCGCCCGGTCTCGCGCGCGATCGAAGTGACACCCGTGCCCTCGAGGCCGCACGGGGTGATGAGGCGGAAGTGCGCGAGGTCGGTGTTCACATTGAGCGCCCATCCATGCGAGGTCACCCAGCGCGCGATCCGAACACCGATCGCAGCGATCTTGTCGTTGCCGACCCAGATGCCGCGCTTCCCCTGTTCGCGTGTTGCTGTAATCCCGTAGTGCGCAACGGTGCGGATCAGCACCTCTTCGAGGTTCGTCACGTACTTGCGCACGTCACGGTTACCTTCGCCGAGGTGGAGGATCGGATAGCCGACGACCTGTCCGGGGCCGTGGTAGGTGATGTCGCCGCCGCGCGTGGTCTCGAAGAAGCGGACATGATGCTGCTGGAGGATTTCAGGGGAGGCGAGAAGGTTCGCGGCATCGCCGCTTCGGCCGAGCGTGATGACCGGCGGATGCTCGAGGAGGAGCAGTTGATCCGGGATCTCCTCGCGCTGCCGCATCGCGACGAGCGTCTGCTGGAGCTTCATCCCGTTTTCGTAGGTCACGAGATGAAGCTGGTGGAGTTCGCAGATGCGCATGGGTAGGTGATTCTGATTCTGTGTGGCGCCGTCGACCCGCGGCGGCGCTCTGTTTTCGTTGTCATCCTGAGCGAAGCGTTGCCCCGGTCATCCTGAGCGAAGCGAAGGATCTTCTGATGTATCGACGATGCACGTGGCTGCGTCCCTCCCAGTGCTATCAGAAGATCCTTCGCTTCGCTCAGGATAGCGCTTGGGACTTCGCTCAGGATTACGAAAGGCTACATCGTGAAATCGCCGGCTTCGATGATTTCTTTCAGACGCGCCATGAACTGGTCCGCTACCGCGCCGTCAATCAGACGGTGGTCGAAGCTCAGCGACATGATGCACATCGAGCGGATCGCGATGAAGTCTCCATCGTCGGTCTCGATGACCACCGGCCGCTTCTTCACGCCACCGACTCCGAGTATCGCGACCTGCGGCTGGTTGATGATCGGAGTGCCAAAGAGCCCGCCGTAAATGCCGGGGTTCGTGATCGTGAATGTGCCGCCCTGCACGTCATCGGGGGAGAGTTTCTTCGAGCGGGCGCGATCGCCGAGATCGCTGACCGCGCGCGAGATGCCGAGGATGTTCTTCTCGTCGGCGTTCTTCAGGACCGGGACGATGAGCCCCCACTCGAGCGCCACCGCGATGCCGATGTTGAGCGCCTTGTGATACGTCACGCTCGTGTCGTCCATCGACGCATTGAGAATCGGGAACTCGCGCAGGCCCGCGATGACCGCCTGAATAATGAACGGGAGGTAGGTGATCTTGGCGCCGCGCTCGGCGTAGCTCTCCTTGTGCTGCTTGCGGAGTCTCTCGATCGCCGTGAAGTCGTATTCGAAGACGGTCGTGACGTGCGCCGAGGTCTGCTTCGAGTGCACCATGTGCTGCGCGATTCGTTTGCGCATGACCGTGAGGGTCTCGATGCGCGAGGTCTCGCCGGGGGCGAACTGCGGCGCTGCCGCAGGTTTCGCTGCGGCCGGCTGTTTCGCGGCGGGGGCCGCAGCCGGCTGCTTCGCGGCGGGCTGTTTCTGATCCTGCGGCTGCTGCAGGAAATCGAGAATGTCGTTCTTCGTCACGCGCCCCGAAACTCCGGAACCCTCGATCTTCTGGATATCGATGTTGTTCTCGAGCGCGATCTTGCGCACGAGCGGCGACGACTTTGTGCGGCGCCGCTCGTCGAGCGACGTCACGTTCTCATCCTCGGCAGGTGCTGCCGTCGCGCTCTCTTCAGGTTTCGGCTTCTCCAGGGTGTCGGCATTCGATGAGACGGGCGACGCGCTGGCCGCGGAGACGCCCGTCGAGTCCTGCTCCATCTCGAGCGACGCCGACTGATTCGCCGCGACCTGCTCCGGTTCCTTCGGAGCCGCATGGGACGGAGGAGGCGTTGCCGGCGCTCCCGGCGCCTCGCCCTCGGCGCCGATGCGCGCCACGATCGAGTTCACCGCGACCGTCTGTCCCTCCTGCACGAGCACCTCGGTGAGCGTCCCGGCAGCAGGCCAGGGGATCCCGGCGTCGACCTTT
>JAENWF010000215.1 GCA_016650215.1 Thermoanaerobaculia bacterium | reverse complement strand
TGCTAAAGCAGATTCACGACGAGCTCGACGCCGCGGTCTTCGACGCATACGGCTGGCCTCACGACCTCACCGACGAACAGATCCTCGAGCGTCTGGTGGCCCTCAATGCCCAGCGCGCGGAGGAAGAAAAGCGCGGCATCATCCGCTGGCTTCGTCCCGAGTTTCAGAACCCCGCCGGCACCGTCGCTCCCGTTCAGACGCAGATGGAAGTCGAGGACGACGCGCCTGCGCTCGCGGCCTCAAAGCCGAAGGAGTTGCCGTCCTGGCCGAAGGAGTTGCGCGATCAGGTCGCGGCGGTGCGCGACCTCTTCACGACAGACGGCAGGGGAGCGAAGAGCTGGACCACCGAGGAAGTCGCGCGCGCGTTCCGCGGCTCTCGCCGCAGCGATGTCGCATCGGTCCTCGACGCGCTCTCCTCCCTCGGCATCCTCCTCGCGTTCGATACACCAAAGGGCCGGCAGTGGCGCGCGGCATAACCTGCTGACTCGGGCACTTCGCGGCGCACTCGGCACCATTCGTGATGCGAAAGCGAAAGTGCCCTCGCACGATTCGGCGCTTTGGGGCGTGAAGCCGTTCTTCTCATACGAGAGGTCACTGGCTTTGAATTCAGTTCAGCAATGCTTCAAGCCGCCGGTATTCAGCAGCCAGATCCACGTCGGTAACCGTGCCCTTTCGCGCAAGAATTCGTATCAGGTCGAGGAAGCGAAACAGCATTCGGCCTACCACGTAGGATGCACTCACGCCAGCCGCGGCATCATGTGGCGACCGCCGGCCGTGCATGAATTCGGATCGCAGCGTGTAAAGCGAACGGACGACGGGTGCGAGTTCTTCAAAAAGCTCCGCATCACCAGCCGATGCGACGATCGAGACCCGCCTGACCACCGTTCTCGTAAATTGCGCCCCGACATCGGGGGTAACGGTCATCCGTTCTAGGGCTGAGGCATACTTCACTGTTGCAGCAGAGACCAATCGTTCCGAGACTGCTTCGCCGAACCAATGGAGCGCATCGAGAAATCGGTTCCCCACATCGCATCTGCGCGCAGGATCGACATATCCTGCGATGACCAGTCCGGCAAGCCTGATGTAATAGCGTTCATGGGACCCAGCTCGCGATAGCCACTCATCTTCCACGAGGATGTCTTCGCCTTGTCGTGACATATGAATTTCGAATCGTCCCTCATCGACTTGCTTCCAGCCTGCCGTTTTCTCGGGAAGCGCCGGAGAAGTACCCAACCGAACGTGACGGGAGTAGTACCTTCCGAATAGCAGTTTCAGAACATCTAAGGCCGCTTGGGTCGCCAGCTCGGCCCTTTCCTCTGACCTGTCCGGGTGGCAATTGGGAATCAAGATCTCAGCCACCCACCCATGCTGAGAATAAAAATCCGTTACCCATTTGACCCCTGTATCGCCCATCTCGTTCGCGTGCTCTTCACTCTCGAAGACCGTGAATTGACCTGCGTCTGTCGCCCTCTTCCAACCCTCGACCGCCTTACTCCTCTCATACTTACGCTTCTCCTCAAAGTGTTGATGATGCTCAGAGAAGAATCGCTCTCTCGTGATAAACCGCACGTGCCCAATTCGAAACTCGGCTGGCCGGGTGGCCGAAAGGGCCACACAGGGAATGAAGTGCCGAACCGATCGATGTTCATCAAGGGCGGCCGCAAGCGCGGCGCGAAGCACAGCCTCAGCGGTGTCTTGAGTGAGCATCATCCTCGCACCCACGAACGCCCGCCCAAACTCCTCGCGCAGCTTCCGCTCCACAGCCTCGCGGCTGAAGTCGAAAGGGCGAGGTTGAGTTCCGATCAGGCGATCGGCGAGTCTCTGGAAACCTTTGAACGATAGCTGCCGAACGGATACGTGCCCGCCGCCGGGGACCGGAATGTCCGTCCAAAGGTTGCTCTCGTCCGCTTTGAGCAGAGCGATCATTTCGGTGATCGGGAGGGCGGAAAGCTCGTTCAGATCCTCGATCAACGCCAGGAAATCGTCGAGATCAGATTGCGTCGCTCGAATAATCATGCGATTTGTCGAGATCTAGTTCACAACGGACGCGCCGGCGTCCTGACAGTTTCATCCGACGCTCCGTCACATCGACTATTCGGACAAACTGACTTCGATGCGATCGCCGTTCACGAGAATCACGGAAGCGTCCATCAGTTTCTGGCTGCTAATGTCGGCATCCGCAAACTGTTTAAGTGCTTCCGCCGGAACGTACATAACGACGCTATCGAGCGAAGACGACGCGTATTTTTCAAGAAAATTCTTAAAGTTCACCTTGAAGGCGATCTTGACTCCGGTCATCGAGGATGCGGAGACATCGCTAGCGAGTCGTTTCAACGCAGGGACGATATGTTCGCGAAGAGACCGTGCAACTCGCTGAACTTGGTTCATCTGGAGGGTGTTGTACACATTCCCGTCGTCTCCGACGTCAATCGAAATATACGAGCCGCTCTTGTACTTCGTCGTCGAAAGGGGAGATCCAACCGCATCGGCGAAGGCGAGCAGCCGCGATTGGGTGTCCTCGGGTACCCCAGCGAGGTCGCCGGTGAAAACACTCTTCGCGATTGTTTTGTACATCTCCGCTCGATATCCCTCACGTGACTCGCCAGGAAGTAGCGTCACCGCTGTCATGCCCTTGTCCACGTCCGCCGGGTTAGGGAACACGATTCGAACGTTTGCGCCAACGTCTGTCTTCACATCCACCACGGTCTTCTTGGTTTTCTTGTCGACGAAGGTCTTGCCTACCACGCCGTCGACGAGCCACGGGAAGCCCAAGGTCTTCCAATCCTTCTGACCGTTAAGGGCACATCCGGAGTCGTCGCACTCGACTTCAACGCCGTACTGATTTCCGCTCCAACCGGAGGTAGCAACGACTCCCAGCATCTTCTTCGGGAACTTTAACGTTACTTTCGAGCCGGCCGACACCGCTCCGTAGATATCCACCGAGAGAAACAGCGCCTGCGCCCAGAGCGCGACAACTACGAAAGTCTTTGACATGACCACCTCGTCTCGATGAAATTACGCGAGAATTATGGCATGTACCGCAGGCCATTTCTCAGCAAAAGCAAATCAGACTTAAGCCTGAGGCTCGGTGGCTGACTCTGCCGTTCGTGGCGCGCGGCCTGACCAAGGGGAATTCCACTACGACGGGTCGCGAAGCTCGAGGACTCTTGAATCCCTGCGACTCACGAAAGTCTGGAACACAGCTTGCGGGCAGAAGCTGCGCCATACGCGTTGCGACGCTGTCGTCTTGCCTATGCGAAAACTGGTACTCGTGGCTCGGGATTAATCGTCCGGAGCAGAGCGTCGCTTTTCCGTCATTCACGAGATCGAAATGATCGCCTTCGTTGATCCACGAAACAATCCGGAACCTCCGGTGAAACGTGTAGTCGCCCCCACCGGGGACGCCGATGTTCTGGAAGCGTTCGCGAGGCTCTGCCGCGAAGGAAGGATCTACGACGTCGAGCGATGGATCATGGACGCCAAGCCGATTCACGCCGTTTCGTACTCGCGGAGAGGGAGCCGCCGAATCAAGAATGCGCTCGAAGTCGCGGTCGACACAGATCGCCTCGATCTCGGCCTTCTGCTGTTGTGTAACGGCTTTCCACCCGACGCGGGCGGTGAGTCGCTGCTCGATCTCGCGATCCGCGACAGAAAGCGGGAGTTCGTCGACTTGCTGCTGACCTGGGGCGCCGATCCGCTGCTGGCTGATGCGTACACGGTCCTCGCCAGCTACGACGCCGATCTGTACGAGCGCTTCTGGAACTTCGGTCTCGATTTCACGCGCGGGCATGCGCTGGCGCGAATTCTCGCTGACCAGTCATCAAACAGACCGGGCTACGGGTGGGCACGCCTACACAACGCTGAGCCGAAGATTGCCCGAGAGCTGGCTATCGCACTCCTGGAGGCCGTCGTTGAGAACCGGGAGCGCGCCGCGGCACTACTGATGTGGGCGGGCGCAGACCCACGAAAGCCGGTGCCAGATCTCCGGTACTCGCGCGAGGATGATCTCGAAGAGGAGGACACATGGTCGACTGCCATGGTTCATGCGCTGATGTACGGTCACGGGCATCTTCTGAAGATCCTGAAGCCGCAACTCGCGCGAGACGATTTCGACATGCTCTGGACGTGGGCCTGCGACGAAGCTGCAGTTGACCACCTTGCGAAGCTCAAGCCGCCGGACGACTGGTCGAAGGTCTTGCTGCGCAACCTCGAACGTGCGCTCTCTAGCTACCGGGGTGACGAGCCGCGGAAGCTCATCGAAAAGCTGACCGTCGAGCACGACGCTCGCGTAACGGAAATGACGGAATCTGAGATCGCCGGCCTGCGAAGGGAACTGCTGAGATGCCCGGACGACTCGAAATCTCGATGGGTGCTGCGGTGGCTCAGCTACTCGGAGACCTGCGAGCCTGCCGTGTTCGCAGAGCTAACACGAACCGCCGCGGTGCAAAGGAAGCTGAACTCACTGCACATCAGAGATGCACGGTACCGGTACTGAGGTGATGCAATGTATGGTCGAAACGAAAGGCTTACTCGGCAGGAACTCTACGAACTCGTATGGACAACGCCGATGATGAAACTTTGCGAGCGCTTCCAGCTCTCGGACCGAGGCCTCGCGAAACTTTGCGAACGCCACGAGGTTCCGGTTCCAGAACGGGGCTGGTGGGCAAAGCATGCAGCAGGACACCCGGTCCAGCGGACGGAGCTACCGAAAGCGACGAACCCATACCACGAGCACATTCAGGTCTGGGTCCGCGAGGACTGGCGGCAATACCTAAGCGCCGAGGACCACGACTGGTTCCAGCAGCGCCTTGCTTGCGAATCGAACATCCCTGCCCCGACAACCCGAGCGGAAGATGACTCACGGCATCCGCTGATCGTCCATGCTCGAAGGGCTCGAAAGGAGAGCGAGCGAGCGCGGATGCAGTTCGCTCTCAACGTCAGCAAGGAGCTGCGCAACCGGGCACTCAGACTGGCCGCTGCACTCGTCGAAGCTTGCGAGAAACGAGGTTACGAGTTTGCACTGCGGCCGAAGACGGAGACCGGCGCGGCCGGCGTCGTCATTCTGGGGCAGAACATCGGCATCGCAATCGAAGAGTCGTTCACGAAGGTGCCTCACGTCCTCACGAAGACCGAGGCGAGAGAAAAGGCACTTGGTCGCGGATGGTCGATACCGGACTTTGACTCGCTGCGCAGCGGCGAGCTGACGGTCGTTCTTGACCATTCGATCAACGGTGAGCGACGTTTGTTCGGAGAGAAACCCGAGCGGCCGCTGGAGTCGAGCTTCCCCGAGTTGTTCAAGGCGCTACTGAAAGTCGCAATTCGGATGCGTGCCGACGAAAACTACCGAGTCTGGCAAGCACAGAGAGAGCAAGAAGCCGCGGAGAGACGAGCGGAGGCCGAACGTCAGCGGCGCGCTGAAGAAGCGCGCATCACTCAAGAACGACGGCGGCGACGAGAAGTCATCAGTGCGGGCGCACGGCTTCGACAATCGAAGAACATCCTCGATCTGATCGCGACCGTTGAGAGCACGGCATCTGCACGCGGACTCAGCACCGATGCTCTTACCAGCTGGGTGACCAAAGCCCGCGCGGTCGCGATCGATCTCAACCCCATAGATCGTATTCTTGATGATGTCGCGCCGCCCTACCCTGCAAGCGAGGCCGTGGTGGAGTAGGAAGTCTGCAGGTTGCCGCCGCACGCGCCCGCGCCACGGGTCCGCGGAGCGTGACACGAGTGATGGCGCTTTGACCCGATCGGTTGCCGCTTGACCTTGCATGACGGTCCCGGCTCGCGCGAGGAACTCGCGCCGGCGCCCTTCCTACAAGACGATGCGGTTACCTGCCTCCAAGAGTAAGGTAGATACGTGGACAACTTCGGAGAAGCAGTGGCGCGCGGCCTGAGAGGATCAGGCGTCGACGCCGGAGCGTCCCGCAATCCACGAAGCGCCGGGTGCGAGCGCCCGTGAGGATGGGAGAATACTTGCGTGGCGTTCGAGGATGATCTCGCCGATGCAGTGAGTCGCACGCGCGGAGCTGTCCTCCACCACTTTTCGGCTCGCGCAGGCAAGACGAAATATCTCGTCGTCCTCAATCACACGTGGCCGCCACCGGATGGACTGGTTGTCTACGCATTCACAACAACGAATGTCGAATACTTCGACGCCGCCCGCATCCCGGAAGAAACGATCGTACGTCTGAATCCCGGCGACTACACGTTCGTGACCGCGCCGACCATCATCGATCTCACGAGACCGGAGAGCGAGCAACTCTCAGCGATCGTCAGCTCCCCCGCCTACAAGTTCGTCGTGCAACTTCGTCCGGATCACGTGAAGGCAGTCGACGACGCCGTGCGCGCATCGACGGTGATCATAAGGAAGTTGAAAAAGATGATCCTCGCAGACTACGGCTAACGGCGCGGTGAGGCGTACTGCCGCTCGGCTTGCGGGCTTCTGTGCGCTGCAAGCTCATCGGAGACGTCGCGGTCTTCCTGTTGCGCCTCCACAAAGCGAAGCATGTCCGCCGCCTCAGGATGTCCTTCGAAGAAGAGCCGGTAGTCCATCATCACGCTGCCGCCCGGAGCGCGGCCTTCGTTCGCGGCACGCCAGCACGGCTCGGCATGGGACTCCTCGCTCAAGGTCCAGGAGGTCTTTGCGCCGCACATCGTCTGCGCATACTCGAGCGCCTCGATGTCCGAATCTGAAAACACATCGAGGTCCGCCTCGCGTTTCGCACGAAACACCGGGTACTTCCTGAAGAGGCCCTTCTCGACTGTCAGGTACTCATCGAACATCTTCTTCGCCATCGGAGGGAAGTGCGCGTCATCGGCGAGCATGTCGTTCATGACGTTGAGGGACGCGGAAGGTACCGGCCCGTACTCCATACAGGCGTACTGGTCACCAATGACGGGGCGGCCGTATTTCAGCAGGTGGTACTTGTCCGCGTGAAAGAGGAGCTTCGCCGCCTTCATTTTGTCGAGATCGCGCACCCCGCGCTCCGCGAAGAACGCCAGAGCCTGGACGAGTTTCTCAGGATTGAAGCGAAATCGGATCTGCGCCATCGTTGTCAGCCTTCGGGAAGCGTCTTGCGAAGTGTACCTCGGAGGGCGTTGACGTTCATCTTCGCCGTGTCGAACTGGAGCCGTTGGCCGGATTTGAACCGGCGACCTGCTGATTACGAATCAGCTGCTCTACCAACTGAGCTACAACGGCCTGCTGCGGCGCGACCCTGACGAACAGGGGGGCGCGCGATTATATTCGTCGCCTCACGGGTGTCCAGCGGAAATCCGGTAGACTCCCGAATCGATGCGCCCTTAGCTCAGCGGATTAGAGCAATGGTCTTCGGAACCATCGGTCGGGGGTTCGAATCCCTCAGGGCGCACCAGACTTTCCTTCAATTTCGTCGCTCAGATGCAGGAGGCGACGGATCAGCCTGTGTCAGACGGATACTCGTTACTTCTTGTCCGTTCCCGGCGCGATTCTCGTTTTTGCAATCGCGAGCACAGTCTCCGCCAGCGAATCCACGTTCACCGGTTTCGAGAAGACAACCTTCACTTCAGGGTAGTAGTTCAGGAGCGCGCGCGCATAGTCGGGTATGTGCTTGCTGACCACGACCACCGAAGGCGTTTGCGCTTCGCGTCGCAGCGTGTCCAGCATCGTCAGACCGTGGCCGTCGGGCAGCAGGAGGTCGAGGACGATCGCGGCGTAATCGAACGAGTTGATCAGCGCACTCGCCGCCCCGAGCGAGTTCGCGATGTGGACTTCGAGATCCCGCTGTCGAAAGGCCCTGTCGATCTCCGATCCGAATGTCGGATCGTCATCGATCACCAGAATCGCCGCCACACAATCTCCTTTTTTCGATACTGCCGCGCTCGCCGAGGGTACTCGACCAATTGCGATTTTTTGCACCACATTTCCTTCACTTAGTCGCATTGAATGAGAATGTTTCCCGCGCGTGCTACCATCCGCGACTTCTTGACGCGCTCCGAACGGATCGTCATCGCGGCTCTCGCGGCAATCGCATTCCTTTTGAAGGCGATTCTGCTCTTCCGCTATCGCTTCGACTCCGACGAGCCCCAGCACCTTCATGTGACCTGGGGCTGGACCGCGGGGCTCGTGCAATACCGCGACGTATTCGACAATCACGCGCCGCTCTTCCACATCGCGACGGCCCCACTGCTCGCGCTCCTCGGCGAGCGCGCCGACATCCTCATCTGGATGCGTCTGGCGATGCTGCCGCTGTTCGCGGCTGTCGTCATCTGCACCTGGCTCGTCGGACGCAGCCTCTATTCGCATCGCGCAGGTGCGTGGGCCGCCGTGCTCCTGATGCTGTTCCCGCCGTTCTTCCTCAAGTCGCTCGAGTACCGTAACGACAACGCGTGGAACGCGCTGTGGATGGTCGCGCTCACGATTCTGGTGATGCGCCCGATCACAGTCGTGAGGGCGGCACTCGCCGGACTTCTGCTCGGCGCGGCGCTCGCCGTCTCGATGAAGACGGGCCTGCTCTTGCTCGCTCTTGCAGGTAGCGCGTTGCTCGTGCGCGCTCTCACCGGCAACCGCTCGCCGATTGGAAAGCATCTCGCTGCCGCACTTGCATCACTCGTTATCGCCCCGTTGACGGTCATGCTCTGGTTCGTGCAGGCGGGTGCGTTTCGCGAACTCGTCTTCGGCGTTTACGCATTCAACAGCACGCTGTCGAACCAGCGGACACTCGCGTGGGCGGGACGCGTGGCGTGGCCCTTCGCGATCGCGCTGATCGTATGGATAGCCCGCCGCAACCGCGATCGCGATCCGCGACGACTCTTCCTGGCGCTCGTGCCAGCTTTTTTCACGGTGACGCTCGTGCTGATCTGGCTGCTCGTCTCGCCGCGCGATCTTCTGCCGATGATGCCCATTGCGGCAGTGCTCGTGGCAGGTTGGGCTGAGGGTTTCTCGCGACGCGTTCCGTTGTTCGCGGCAATCGCTGCGCTCTCCTGCCTTGCGCTCGTGTACTACGCGGATCGATTCGAGAACCGTACCGATGAGCACATCACCATGATGAATCAGACGCTGCGCCTGACTCGTCCAGGCGAGCCCCTGATGGACATCAAAGGCGAAACGATCTACCGCAGACGGCCTTTCTACTTCGCATTCGAGACGCTCACACGCGAGCAGATGCGCCGCGGCCTGATCAACGACACGATTGCGGAAGACGTGATCGCCGCGCGCTGCTACGCCGCGCAGGCGGACGGCCCGATGCTGCCACCCCGCGGGCGCCGGTTCCTCGCCGACAACTTCATCGACATGGGCCGACTCCGCGCCGCTGGCCAGTGGATTGGAGACGACGGCTCGTTCACCATCGCCATTCCCGGTGCCTATGTCGTTCTCGACGAGACCGGTCACGCGACAGGAGCGCTCGATGGCCGCGCCTACTCGAGGGCGAGCGAACTCACCGCCGGCCCGCATCATTTCGAACGAACGATTCGCGGCCAGAGCCTCGCGGTCGTCTGGGCTCCAGCGTTCGAGCGCGGTCACTCACCGTTCCACCTGCGCGATCTGGAGTTTTGAGGGGAGTGACGCGTGACAAGGCGTTGGATGCTGTTCGTCATTGCATGTCATCCTGAGCGAAGGGCGGTTCTGTGTGGCGCCGTCGACCCGCGGCGGCGCCCTCTGGGTCATTGGCGATCCATGTTCCCGAAGGCCGCAGAGCGCCGCCGCCGGGCGACGGCGCCACACAGAGGCCGGATTTATTCACAGCCTCTTAGCGAAGCGAAGGACGACACCTCACTCCTCACTACGTATAGAGCCCGCCGCTGACGTTGAGCACCGTCCCGGTGATGTAACCTGCCTGCTCCGAAGCGAGAAACACGACGACGTACGCAATGTCATCGGGCGTGCCGAGGCGCTTGAGGGCGATCCGCTCTTCAAGCTTCTGACGCGCGTCGTCTCCGAGAGCGTCGGTCATCGAAGTCGTGATGAAGCCGGGGGCGACTGCATTCACGGTGACGTTTCGCGATCCGATCTCGAGGGCGAGCGATTTGGTGAATCCGATCAACGCCGCTTTCGACGACGCGTAATTCACCTGCCCCGCGTTCCCCATCATGCCGACGACAGACGAGATGTTGATCACCCGTCCCCATCTCGCGCGAATCATCTTCTTCACCACTTCCTGCGTGATGTTGAATGCCGAATCGAGGTTTGTTCGAATCACCGTCGTCCACGCCTCGGGCTTCATCCGGATGAAGAGGTCGTCGTCCGTGATGCCGGCGTTGTTCACGAGAATGTCGATCGGCTGCTTCTCGAGCAGCGCCTTGACGCGGTCGCGCACGGCCGGTGATGCGATGTCGAGCTCGACCCCTTCCGCTTTGCCGCCGGCGGCGACGATCTCTGCGGCGACCTGGTTCACGCGCTCGACGCTGCGCGCCGCACAAAGAACGTTCGCTCCTGCCGCGCCGAGCTGTCTCGCGATCGCCTCGCCGATTCCTCGCGATGCCCCGGTCACGAGCGCGGTCTTTCCACTCAGATCGATCTTCATGCCTTCATCTTCTCCGCGAGCGCCTCGATCGACGCGACATCAGAAACATTGATCAGCTCGACCGAGCTGTCGATGCGCTTGACGAGGCCGGTGAGCACGCTTCCGGGACCAATCTCGACGAATCGCCGCACACCCATCGCGATCATTTTCTCCACCGACTCGACCCAGCGTACGGGAGAGGCGACCTGTCGCAGAAGTGCGTTGCGGACTGCGTGGGCTGTGCCGATCGGTGATGCGTCGACGTTCGAGACGAGAGGCATGATGAGATCCTGCAGTTCCGCCTCTTCGAGCACGGGCCGCAACCGCTCCTCGGCCGGCTTCATCAGCTCGCAATGAAACGGCGCAGAAACAGGGAGCGACAGCGCCCGCCGCACGCCGCGTTTTTTCGCGACCTCGATCGCGCGATCGATCCCTGCCTTCGCGCCGGCGATGACAATCTGTCCGGGAGCATTGATGTTCGCGACCGAGACGACCTCGCCTTGCGCCGCCTCTTCGCAGATGGCACGCGCGTCATCCACGCTCGGCCCGATCAACGCCGCCATGCCGCCGATGCCGACAGGAACGGCCTCCTGCATGAACCTTCCGCGAAGATGCACGATCTTCGCTGCGGCAGCCGGCGTCAAGCCGCCGGCGCTGACGATCGCGCTGTATTCGCCGAGGGAGTGGCCCGCAACCAGATCGCGCCGCGCGAGTCCGAGATCTTCGAGCACCGCGTGAATCGCGGATGAGACGGCGAGAATCGCCGGCTGCGTATTCTGCGTGAGCTTCAGCTCGTCTTCAGGACCTTCGAAGCACATCTTCGAGATCGAATAGCCGAGGGAAGCGTCGATGGAGTCGAAGACGGCGCGCGCGATCGGATAACGCTCGGCAACTTCCTTCCCCATCCCGGCATGCTGGCTCCCCTGCCCGGGAAAAATGAATGCAGTGTTGTGTTTCATCACGGAGGCGGATGATATCCGAGGGCTCTGCCGCAAAGTGATTCTGTCATCAGCGACGCGCCAGCTCCGCTCTTGCGGCGGCGAGCTCTTCGCGGTATCGCGACGGGGGCGCGGTGCGAATGAACTGTGTGAGCGCGTCGCGCGCTTCCTCGCGATTTCCGGCTCGCGCCTCGACCTGCGCGATGTTGAACAGCG